>CAZACZ010000025.1:25131-32300 GCA_964483695.1 uncultured bacterium
TCGCACGTCGTGCCCGCGTGCGGGGCGGGGCGGGGTGGTCGCGGTGGCGCGAAGGGGATGGGTGCATCGGGTCTCCTCTCGTAACGGTGGAAGGCGGTGGCGGACGTGGCGTGGTGGCGGAGGCGTTCCTTGACGGCGGGTGGGCGCCATGCTGGGCGCCCACCCGTGCTGCGTTCGTCGGCTCCGGGGTGCTCAGTACCCCTGGGTCTGGACGACCGAGTACCGCGCCCAGCGGTTCTCGCGCCGGCCGACGTCGGTGATGCCGGTGCGCTCGCGGCTACCGTCGCTCCAGTACTCGACGAGTTCGACGGTGATGGTACTGAAGTTGCGCATGTTCCCCTTGTAGACCTTAGCGCGGTACCCCGGGGACACGGGAACCTCGAGGGTGATCTGCCTCGCGCAGTGGTACGTCGTGCCGATGGTGACGTTGAGGCCGTTGGAGATGCCGAGGCCGCCGCTCACGAACACGTGCCGGCACTCGTTGGAGTAGGTCTGCTTGAAGGTGTACGTCCGGTTGCCGTACACGTTCGAGAACTCGTCGACGATGGAGTACGAGAGTTGCTCCGAAGGCGAGTCGACCTGCTTGACCACGAGCCACTCGGTGCGCTCGACGTACGGCTCCTCCTCCTCTTCCTCGTCGGAACAGGTGCGGCAGATGCCGCCGGTGACGGCGGTGAGCTCGTCGGCGTCGATCGCGACGAGGTCGAGCTGGGCGAAGGACGGCGAGCGTGCTTCCGTGGCGGCCATCCCCGCGTGCGACGGGGAGGCGAGCAGCATCAAGAGGACGGTGGTGACGATCCCGAACAGGGTGCGGCGCATGGTGTCTCCTTGGCAAGGTAGGGCGTCAAGCGGGCGGCGGTCGGGTGGATGCACCTCCTCTCGCCCCCGCCAAGGCCGTCCACCCGAGCAGGCTCAGGCAGACCAGCGCACCGACCCAGTCGCCGTACCGGACGTACGGCGTGGTGCCGGCCCCGATTCCCAGCGTGGCGACCAGCATGTCCTGCGAACCGGCTTCGGTTCGCGCCAGGACGCGGCCGGCGCCGTCGAGCACGGCGGCCGGCGCGGTGTTCGACGCGAACGCCAACGGCAGGCCCGTCTCGACGGCACGGAACGCCGCCACGCGTAGGTGGTTGATGGGAACGTCGCTGCGCGCTGCGAAGGCGTCGTCGGTGAGCACGGCGAGGAGGCCGGCACCGGACCGCGCCGCGGCGCGCGCGAACGAGGGGAACACGACGTCGTAGCAGATCGCGGGCGCGACGGCGACACCGCCCACGTCGACCACCACGGGCCCCGCTCCGGCGGTGAGGCCGGCCTCGGCCAGCGGGACGAGGTGCCGCTTGTCGAACACGTGGCGCAACGCGGATCCCGTCCAGAGGAAGGCGGCGTTGGCGCGGCGGACGGATCCGTCCACCGTCGACCGAGCGGCCGCGCCCAGCAGCACCGGCCCGAGGCCGTCGAACCACCCGGCATCTTCGGGCGAGAGGAGCGCGCTGCCCCCGTCGTGCGTGAGGAGACCGGGCCACGCCGCCTCGGGCCAGATCGTCAGGACAGCCTCGGTGCCTCCCTGCGATGCGACGGGGCGCACCGACGCGGCGCGCAGGCGCGCCAGGACCACCTGCCGCGCCTCGGGGAGCACGCTCGCCGCGGCACGCTCGGCGTCGCTGAGGTGCGGTTGCACCAGGCGCAAGCGGACGCCGGCTGTCGGACGCGCGTCGCTAGGGCGGGTCCACCACGCGCCCACGACGAGCACGGCGATCGCGGCGATGCCGCCCACCGCCCGTACGCTGCGCCGCTGCACGACCCGCAGCAGCAAAGCGTTCGTGCTCAGCACGGCCAGGCTGGTGGCGGTGACGGAGCTGAAGCGAGCGAGGTGCATGGCAGGCAGCCCGGACTGCGTGTAGCCGCTGGCGGCGAGGGCCAGCGCCCACTCCCCGAGGAACCACGGCTGCGCCGGCAGCCACTCGGCGGCGCACCAGAGCAGAGGCAGTGCGATGGTGGCCGCGCGGACGCCCCGCCTGCGGCGCAACGCCACGGCCGCCGCGCCGGCCGCCGCGAACGGCGCCGCGGCGACCAGGCACGCGAGCGGGTACGCCCACACGCCGATGCCCGCGGCGGCTTCGTACGCCACCGACGCCAGCCCCAGCGAGGCCACCGCCGCGGCCGCCGCACCTTGCGCGACCGTGCGGCTGCTGAGCACGGCGGCGAACGCGGGAGCGAAGGCCACCCACGCCAGCCACCCGAGGCCCCAGGGCCGCGTCGCGAGCGCCACCAGGCAAGCGCCGAGCAACGCCAACGACCAACTGGCGGCCCACCACCGCGGAACGGCGGGCGCCTCCCCGTGCCGCAGCGTGGGGTTCGCGACGAGCGCGCGCGTCACCACGCCTCCCGCGGGAGGAAGACGCGCCCGCTGAAGCGCCGCGCGAAGCGCGGCAGCGGCACCGCGTAGGCGCCGACGGCCGGGTCGGCGACCACCACGTGATCGAGCGCGACCGCGTGCACCACCACGAAGTGGTCGTCGGGAGCGTCGAGATGGGCGACGAACGGGGTGGGGGTGGCGGCGAGCGCGGTGGCGCCGACGCGGTACCAGCTTCCGGCGGCACCGTGGGCGTCGGCCAGGCGCGCGAACTCGGCAAGGGTGACGCCGTCGTCCTCGAGGCGAGCCCGGTCGAGGACCTGGGCCTCGGTGGTGGTGCGCCCGAGCCACGTCGCGAGGGTGGCGACGGCGGCAGGACCGCAGCTGTTCGGACGTGACTGGCGCACCACCGTCAGGCCGACCACGGGTGTCGGAGCCGCAGCGGCGGCCGCGCTGGCGGCGATGCCGATGGCGCTCGGCAGGACGATCGGCGCGAGCAAGAGGAGTGCCGTGGTGGCCGCGGCGGACATCCGCCTGCGGCCGGCGCGGTGTGGATCCAGGGCGTGTCGCACGGGGCACCTCCTCTCTCGCGTCAGGCTAGGACGCGAGGGTTGCAGGAGGGTTGCGGCGGTCGGCCGGTGCCGGGCGACGTTGGGCGCCTGCCCGGCACCGCACGCCGTGCTACGTCAACGTTGGTAGCGCTTGTTCTCCGGCGAGGGGCTGACGTTCGTGCGCACGTACGGCGCGACGGGATGCAGGATGGCGCGGCACTGCGGGTTCACGCAGCCCGGGCAGCGCAGCCCGTACTGCAGGCTGCACGCCTCGCCCGAGGCCAGGTGCTCTGCGACGATCTCCGCCAGGGCGTCCTGGAACACCGGCATGCCGTTCAGCGCCGGTGCGCGGCGGTAGTTCGTGATGCCGACGCGGTGCGCCAGCTCGCCGTACTCGATGTCGAGCTCGTGCAGCGTCTCGATGTGGTCGCTGGTGAAGGCGATGCCTACCACGAGCACGTTCTTGCGCTTCTTGTGGCCCAGCTCCTGGATCACGTGCTCGGTCGACGGTCCGAGCCACGGCACCGGCCCGACTTCGGACTGGTACGAGATGAGGTACTGGTGGCGGTAGGCCAGCCGCTTCATCACCTCGTGCACCGTGGCGCCGATCTCGGCAGGGTAGGCGTCCCCGCGGTGGATCACGCTCATCGGCAGCGAGTGGGCGCTGAACACGATCAGCACGTCCTCGCGCTCCTCGTCGGAGAAGCCCGCCAGCCCCTCCTCCACGGTCCGCGTCATGGCCTCGACGAAGCGCGGATGCACCGGCCAGCGGTCGATGACGCTCCAGTCGAACGCGTCCTGCAGCCCGAGACGCCGCGCCGCGCGCCACAGCTCGTTCAGCGAGGAGCCCGTGGTGGCGCACGAGAACTGCGGGTACTGGGTGAACGCCACCGCGCGCCGGACGCCGTCGGCCTTCATCGCCTGCAGCGCGTCCTCGCTGCGCGGCGAGATGTAACGGAACGCCACGTAGAACTTGTGCGGAGCGGTCGCCGGCGACAGTCGGTCGAGGCGATCGACCATGCCGCGCCCCTGCTCCTCGGTCCACGCGAGGATGGGAGAGCCGCCGCCGATGTCGCGGTAGTTGGCCTGGACGCTTCTCGTGCGGCGCCGGGCGATGAACGGCCCGAGTCGATCTTGGAACGGGAGTTGGATGATCTCCCGGTCCGCGAAGAGCTCGAGCAGGAACGGCTGTACCTCGCTCAGGTCCTTCGGGCCGCCGAGGTTCATCATCACGATGCCGGTCGGTCCTGCGCTCACGAACGCCTCCGTTTCACGTGAAACACCTGCTCCTGCGACGTCGGTGGTGCGCCGTCCTCGTCCGCCGAAGCGGCACCGTCGTGACGTGCGGAAGACGCGCCCTGCCGCCCGGCGGGCATCGCGTCGTCGCTCCCGGCCCAGTCGTACGGCTGGTAGAACCGCAGCGCCGCTTCCTCGGCGCTGCCCGGCTCGGGACGATGGTCGAATCGCCACGCCGCCATCGGCGGCATCGACATCAGGATCGCCTCGACGTTGCCCTGCGTCTGGAGGCCGAACGCGGTGCCTCGGTCGTAGACCAGGTTGAACTCGACGTACCGACCGCGACGGATCGCTTGCCAGGCGCGCTCGCGCTCGCCGTAGGGCGTGTCCTTGCGCCGCTGCACGATCGGCAGGTAGGAGGGCAGCAACGTCGCGATGCCGTCCTCGACGAAGGCGAACTGCGCCTCGAAGCCGCCCTCTGCGCCGGCCTGGCCAGCGGCGTGCCCGCCGGCGAAGGCCGGGGCGATCTCGTCGAAGAAGATGCCCCCGATGCCGCGCATCTCGCCGCGGTGGCGCACCGTGAAGTAGCTGTCGCACGTCGCCTTCCAGCGCCCGTAGTCGGCCACCGTGTGGCGCTCGCACAACGCGCGCAAGGTCCGGTGGAACAGTCGCGCGTCCTCGGCGTACGGGTAGGCGGGCGTCATGTCGGAGCCGCCGCCGAACCACCAGACATCGGTCGGATGCGCCTCGTCGCCCACCTCGAAGTAGCGGAAGTTGGCATGGAACGCCGGCACGTAGGGGTTGCGCGGGTGCAGCACCATCGACACGCCGGTGGCGAAGTACGGCAGCCCCTCGATGCCCGGGTGCTGCCGCGCCAGGCTTTCGGGCACACGCGCGCCGTGCACGGCGGAGACGTTCACCCCGCCGCGCTCGAACACCGCGCCCCCTTCGATGACGCGCGCCGTGCCGCCCCCGCCCCCCGGACGATCCCAGCGATGCTCGCGGAAGCGCTCGTGGCCGTCGATCGCCTCGAACGCCTTCACCAGCGACGCTTGCGCGCGTCGCATCGACGCGGTCACCCGCTCGCGCCTCTCGAGGGCGCCGCTCACCGCGCCGCTCACCGCGCCGCCTCCAGCGCTGGCTCTCCTGCGCGATCGAACTGCCGCACCACGTCCACCAACCGCGCCACGGCCCCCGGGTCGGTGCTCGGCAGGATGCCGTGGCCCAGGTTGAACACGTGCGCCCCGCCGAGGCCCGCGCGCAGCACCTCGCGCGCGGCGCGCTCGAGCGCTTCGGGCGGTGCGAGCAGCGTCGCCGGGTCGAGGTTGCCCTGCAACGTCTTGCCACGCACCAGCGGCCGGACGCGGTCCAACGGCACGCGCCAGTCGACGCTCAGCGCTTCCACCGGCAGCTCGGCGAACGCCTCCAGCAGGTGCGACGCCCCCACCGCGATGTAGATGCGCGGGACGTCGAACGCTTCCAGCGCCTCCAGCACGCGCGCGGCGTACGGCTGGCCGAACGTGCGGTAGGTGGCTTCGTCGTGCAACCCGGCCCACGAGTCGAAGAGCTGGATCGCCTGCGCGCCGGCGCGCACCTGCGACCGCACGTAGCGCACACTCACCTCGGTGAGCTTCGCCAGCAGCGCGTGCGCGGCCTCCGGCTCGGCCTTGAGGAAGGCGCGGAAGAGGTCGTACTCCTTGCTGCCCGAACCCTGCACGGCGTACGTCGCCAGGGTGAGCGGGGCGCCGCCGAAGCCGATCAGCGGCACCCGCGCCTCGGCGCGGATCAGCCGGATGGCGTCGCTGACGAAGGGGGCGATCTCGCCCTCCTCGGGCACGCGCAGCGCGTCGACGGCGGCACGGTCGCGCACTGGGGCCGCCAGCACCGGCCCGGGGCGGAACTCGAGGTCGAGCCCCATCGCCGGGAGCGGGGTCATGATGTCGGAGAACAGGATGGCGGCGTCGAGGCCGTAGCGTCGG
Organism: uncultured bacterium; assembly: GCA_964483695.1. Lineage (GTDB taxonomy): Bacteria > Deinococcota > Deinococci > Deinococcales > Trueperaceae > CAZACZ01. The sequence continues at coordinate 31,251 of CAZACZ010000025.1, forward strand.
ATCGGTTGCAGCGTCACCTCGGCCGCCAACTCGGGCGTCCTGGCCAGCTCCCAGAAGGCGTGCTTCTCCTTCAACGCGCGGTACTCGGGCAGGTGGCGCCCCGCCTGCCGCATGATCCAGATCGGCGCCGTCGCGGTGTCCTCGCCCCGCACGGCACGCAAGAACAGGCTCACGTTCGTTCCTCGTTTCCGGTGGTCTCCGCGGGGCGTGCGGCCCCCGCCCCCTCTGGCGTGAAGCGGTAGCCCACCCCCCACACCGTGTGGAAGTAGATGGGGGCGCTCGGGTCGGGTTCGAACAAGCGACGCAGGCGCACCACGAAGTTGTCGACGGTCCGGCTCGACGGGAAGGCGTCGTTGCCCCACACCCGGTCGAGGATCTCGTCGCGGCTGACCACCTCGCCGGCGCGCTCGGCCAGCGCCCGGAAGATGCCCAGCTCCCTCTCCCCCAGCGGCTCGCGCCGACCATCGGCCAACTCCGCCGTCCAGGCGCGGTAGTCCACGCGGTGCCCGGCGAAGGAGAAGGCGAACTCCTCCGGCGCTGCTTCCTGCCCCCAGCCGCGTCGGCGCAGCAGCGCCTGCACCCGCAGCAGGAACTCGGGCAGGTGGAACGGCTTCGGTAGGTAGTCGTCGCCGCCCGCGCGCAGGCCGCGCACCCGGTCCTCCGGCTCGCCGCGCGCGCTCAGGTAGAGCACGGCCGTGTCGAACCCCTCGGCGCGCATCCGGCGGCACAACTCGTACCCGTCGATGCGCGGCAGCATCACGTCGAGCACCACCAGGTCGGGCGTCTCGCCGCCCAGCCTCGCATCGCCCTCCGCGGCGCCGCCCCGCGCCAGGCTGCCCGCCTTCGCGCCATCCGGCGCCGTCCCGCGCCATGCCGCCATCGCCGCCTCGCCGTCCCGCGCCACCCGCACGTCGTGCCCCTCGGCCTGGAGGTTGTCGACCAGCACCTGCGCCAACGACTCCTCGTCCTCGACCACCAACACGCGGGCGGGGCGGCGCGCCGCACGGGCGTCGCGCGCCGCGCCAGGGTTATCGGGCCCGCCGGCGCCGC
>CAZACZ010000025.1:32400-35450 GCA_964483695.1 uncultured bacterium
GTGGTCACCGCGGTGGTCGCCCCCGCGGTCGCCGCCTCGTTCGCCCCCTGCACCGTGCGCGGCGGCCGACGATGCGTGCTCGGTCGTCTCGGGGTCTCGCATCGGGTTCACGCCGTTCCCTCCACCCGCCGGGGCAGCACCACGGTGAACCGGGCGCCGCGCGCGGCGGTCGGGTTCGGCCCGGCCACCACCCAGCCGTTCATCGCTTCGATGGTGCTGCGCACCAGATGCAGCCCCAGTCCCACCCCGGGCGACTCCCGCCGCAACTCGTCGCCGGCGCGGTAGAAGCGCTCGAAGATGCGCTCTTCGTCTCCCGGCGCCAAGCCGATCCCTTCGTCGTCGACGTGCGTCTCGATGAGGTCGCCGCGCGCGGCCAACGACAGGCACACGGGCTTCTCCGACCCTGGGCTGTACTTCACCGCGTTGTCGAGCAGGTTGCCGAGCACCATGCCGAAGGCGTCGGCGTCGACCGACACCGGCAGCGGCATGGCGCAGTACGTGACGTTCACGGTGGCTCCTCGCGCTTCCAACCCGGCTCGCATCCGCCCGACGACGCCCTGCACCAGGCGGTTCAGGTCGTGGGCCTCGAGCCGTGGCGGCTCGCGCGACGCTTCCAGCCGAGCGCTGGCCAGGACCTGGTCGCTGGTGCGCTCGAGCCGGTCGAGCTCGGACTCCATCCGCGCCAGGTAATCCTGCTGCTTCGCAGGCGGGAGCGTGCGCATGCGCGCCGTCTGCACCAGCAACCGCAACGTGCTGATGGGGGTCTTGAACTCGTGCGTGACGGCGGACAGGAAGTTCTGCTGACGCCGTTTGAGGTCGCGTTCGGCGCGCAACGAGGTGGCGATCAGCAGCAGCATCGACAGCACCACCAGGGCGAACGTCGGGCCTTCGAAGGCCAGCATGCGCTTGCGCCGCCCTTGCTCGTCGACGAAGGCGCGCAGCGCTGCCGGGTCCACGACGAACCGGCCGGCGTCGTCGTCGAAGTCGAGGTGCGGGTAGCGGGCCAGGAGCTCGGTGCGAAGGGCGTCCGCCGCCCCCGCCGCCACCCCCGCCGCCCCCGCCGGCGCCGCCGCGTACCAGGCGTTGGCGGTCGCGACGTCGCGCTCCCAGGCCGCGTCGATGTCGCGCGTGCGCTCGTCGATCGAGCGGAACTCGAAGATCACCCACCACGCCGCCTGAGCCAGGACGAACACCACGATGATCGCGAACGCCACCCGAGTGGCGGTCTGCGACCTGGCCCAGCCGCGCTCGGCTCCGTGTCCGGCGCGGTCGTGGTGGGGGCGGTTCACGAAGCGCCCCCCATCCGACGTGGCGGTACCGGCGTCACGCCAGCCAACCTCGCTCCAACGCCTCGATGGCGTGATACGTCACGATCAGGTCGGCGCCGGCGCGGCGGATGCTGGTGAGCGCCTCGCGCACCGCCGCGGCCTCGTCGAGGGCCCCGGCAGCCGCGGCGGCGCGGATCATGGCGTACTCGCCGGACACGAAGTACGCCACCAACGGAAGCGCCGTCTCCGGGCGCAGGCGCGCCAGCACGTCGAGGTACGGCAGCGCCGGCTTGACCATCAGCATGTCCGCACCTTCGGCCTCGTCGAGGGCGGCTTCGCGCAGCGCCTCGCGCGCGTTGCGCGGGTCCATCTGGTAGGTGGCGCGGTCGCGTGGCGGCGCCGCGCCGTCGGTATCGCCGCCCGCGGCCGCCGGCGAAGACCCTGCCGCCTCACGGAACGGCCCGTAGAACGCCGAGGCGTACTTCACTGCGTACGACAGGATGCCGACGTCCTCGAAGCCGGCGTGATCCAGCGCGCTGCGCAGCGCCGCCACCCGACCGTCCATCATGTCGCTGGGCGAGACGATGTCGGCGCCGGCCTCGGCGTGCGTCAGCGCCATCGCGGCGAGGTGCCGCAGGCTGGCGTCGTTGTCGATCGTCACGCCGCGCGGGGTCGAGCGGAGCACGCCGCAATGACCGTGGTCGGTATAGCCGCACAGGCAGACGTCGGTGACGATGCTGAGGTCGTTGCCGAAGGCGCGCTTGGCGGCGCGCACGGCGGCCGCCACCGGCCCGTTCGGGTCGTGGGCGGCGAGGCCGCGCGGGTCCTTCACGGCGTTCGGCACCACCCCGAAGAGCACCGCCGAGCGGATGCCGAGCTCGAGCGCGCGCTCGAGCCGCGGCAGCAACGTGTCGGCGCTGAGGCGCGTCACGCCGGGCAGGGCGGCGATCGGTTGCTGCTGGCCGCGGCCCGGCACCACGAAGAACGGCGCCATCAACTGCTGCGGCAGCACGAACGTCTCCGCCACCAAGTCGCGCACCGCCGAGGTGACGCGCAGCCTGCGTGGCCGTGCGACGGGGGCGGGACCGATCACCGGTTCGCGTTCGTGAACGTCAGCCATGGACGATCCCTTCCTCCTCCACCCGCGCGGCCACCCGCGTGGCCGCCGCCGGGCCTTCGGCGGCGGCGCGCAGCACCGCCGCCAGCACGCCCTCGACGTCCGGGTGCGCAGCAACCCAGCACGGCCAGCCGCGAGCACGCACGGCGTCGGCGGTGGTGGGGCCGATGGCCACCAGGCGTGCTGCGAACCGGCCTCGGCGCCGCAGAGCGTCGTCATCGGTCCTGGGAGCGCGATCATCGGCCCGGGCACTACGGACCGTGGCCCGCGGAGCCCCGTCATCGGCCGGCGGCGCTACCTCCCGCCGCCCGACAGCATCCCCCGCTTCCGCCCGTTCGTCGAACAGCGAGGTTACCGCCGAGGGGCTGGCGAGCACCACGATGCCGGCGTCGTCGTCCGCGGCGTCGCTCCACGGGAGGGGCACGGTGTCGTACAGCACCACGGGGAGCGTGGCGAAGCCGGCGCGCGCCAACGCGCCGGCCAGTTCGGGTCGTGCGCGGCTCCCTTGCGGCAATCCCACCGGGCCAGCCGCCGCCGGGTGCCGCGCGAACGCGTGCGCCAGACCGGCGGCGTTCGCGGGTCGGGCCTCCAACGCCACCACCGCCCCCGCAGCGCGCAGGGCGTGCGCGGTGCCCGGGCCGACGGCGCCGATACGCGGCGCGGCG
>CAZACZ010000025.1:35550-38021 GCA_964483695.1 uncultured bacterium
CCGATCCCCAACCCTACCCACGCGTCCACCGCCGAACGGCTCGGGAACAACAGCCAGGGCAACGCGAGGACCTCCACGGCGCGCGCCCGTGTGGCGTCGTCCGCACGGGGCCGCACCGCGATCAGCGGCCGGTGGCGCACCGCGAGGCCGCGCGCCTGCAGGGCCTCGGCGAGCCCCTCGAGGCGCCCCTCGGCGTGCGTCAGTACCACCTTCACGTGGGGCCACCTGGCGGCAGCGCCGACTCGCCCGGGCCGGACGCGCGTGCTGGCGCCGGACGCCCGAGCGCCTCGAACGCCAGCACCGCTGCTTCTTCCGCGGTGCGCCCATCAACGGCGACCGTGCGGCCCTCGTAGTAGGCGTTCAGCGTCAGGCTGCCGGCGGTGACGGCCGCGTACGCCCCCAACGCCAGCTGACAGCCGCCGTGCAGCATCGCCATCAGGCCGCGCTCGGCGGCGACGGCGGGGTAGCCGGCGACGTCGTGCAGGCGGGTCAGCAGGGCGCTCAGGTCGGCGTCGGCGGCGGCTCGGCGCGCCTCCAGTGCCAACGCGCCCTGGGCGGGCGCCGGCACGAACACGCGCGGGTCCAGCGGGTGCACCACCAGGTCCGACAGGTCGAGCCCCAGGCGCTGGATGCCGGCCGCTGCCAGCACCACCGCGTCGACGGCGCCCTCGCGCAGGCGTTCCACGCGCGTCGGGACGTTGCCGCGCAGCTCGTGGAGGAGCAGGTCGGGGCGTCGGTGCGCGATCTGGTGCCTACGGCGCGCGGCGCTGGTGCCGACCCGCGCGCCGGTGCGCAGCGGGAACCAACTGCCTTCTGCGGCGTCGTGGGCGTCGGGTCGGATCACCAGGAGGTCGCGCGGGTCGGCGCGGCGCGGCACCGCGGCGACCTCCAGGCCGTCGACGGCGGCGCTGGGGAGGTCTTTGTACGAGTGCACGGCGAGGTCCGCGCGACCGGCCAACAGGGCGTCCTGTACCGCCTTGGTGAAGAACCCCATGCCGCGGATGGCGACGAACGGCGCGAGGTTGCGGTCCCCTTCCGTCTCGACCCGCACCAACTCGGTGCTGGCGCCCAACGCCTCCAGGCTCGCCGCGACGCCCATCGCCTGCGTCAGCGCCAGCGCGCTCGCGCGGGTGGCGATGCGGACGTGCATCCCCTCGCCGGGGCGGTCCTCGGGCGCGTCGTGACGCAGGAACGACGGCGGTCGGCCGGCGTCGGCGTCGTGCGCGGTCGGGGCCGCGCGGGTACGGTCGATGCTCACGCTTCCTCCTGGATGCCGACCGCACGCAAGAAGGTGGCGGCGGCCTCGAAGCCATGTTCGCGCGCCACCGCGCGCAGGCCTGTCATCGGCACGTGGGCGAAGCGCTGGGCGAGGCGTTCGGCGGCCTCCGGCGGCAGCGCCTCGCCGATGGTGCGCAGGTACTGCGCTCGCAGGGCGCGGACGCCCTGCGCCAGGCGGCGCTCGGTCCAGGCGCCCACCGCTGCGTCGAGTTCGCTGCGCACGATCGCCTCCGCCGCCAGCAGGTTCTCGCCCAACGCCTCGCGCCGCGCCGCACCGGCCGCCTGCAGGCTGTCGACGTCGAGCACGCGCGCGGCGCCGGCGGCACTGGCGACAGGGTCGACGTTGCGGGGGAGGCCGAGGTCGACGATCAGGCGAAGCTTCGGCATGCGCGCCAGCACCGCGGCGTCCACCAGGTGCCGCACCGGCGTGGCGCAGACCAGCACGGTGGCCTCGGACGGGTCGAACTCGCCTCGCAGCACGGCGTCGAGCGGCGCCGCGTCGATCGACGCGGCCCTGGCCGGCTTGCCCAGCGAGCGCGCCACCTCCTCGGCGCGCGCCACGCTGCGGTTCGCCACCACCACCCGCACGCCGTGCAATTCGGCCAGCCCCCGGGCGGCGAGCGCGCCCATCTCCCCCGCGCCCAGCACCACGGCCGTGCTGCCGGGGGTGAGGAGCGCCTCCAAGTCGGGGCGCACCAGACTGAACAGCGAGGTGCGCACCGGCGCCAGCGCCACCTCACGCCGCACCCGTTTGGCGACGCGCAGCGCGGTCTCGAACGCGAACGAGGTCAGCGGGCCGGTGTGGCCGGACTCGCGCGCCACGCCGTACGCCTCGCGCACCTGGCGCATGATCTGGTCTTCCCCGGGGTTGAGCGAGTCGAGCGACGCCGCCACCCGCGCGAGTTGCTCGAGGGCGCCGTCCTCCACGAAGGCGTACGGCTGCGGCTGTCCGACGGGGGCGATGCGCTGGCGCAGCTCGTCGATCGAGCTCCCGCCGGGCACCACCGCCACCACGTCCCAGCGGTTGCAGGTGGCGATGGTGACGTACTCGCGCAGGCCCAACGACGCCAGGCGCGCCTCGCCGTCGCCGACGTAGCGCTCCTGGTACGCCTCCAGCGCCGCCGCTCCGCCCCGCCGATGCGACACGCCGATGAGGGCCAGTCCGTTCACCCGGACATGCTACGGAGCGCCCC
>CAZACZ010000026.1:0-37800 GCA_964483695.1 uncultured bacterium
GAGTCGAGTTCGGTACCGTCATGCCACCTCCGGCGCCCCGGGCGCCGTCCGCACCCGGGCCGACCCCGCCGCTCAGCCGGCGCGGCCGATGCGCACGCGCCAGCGCTCCGGTCCCTCTTCCAGGTACTGCCAGTCGAGCAGGCCGGGACGCTCCGCCTGGAACTGATAGTAGAGCGGTTTCGGGTCGTGGTCGTTCACCAGTTCGAACGCCTGCCCGGGCGACAGGGCATCGAACATCTGGAAGATGCGCGGGTGGCGCTCGCGGGGCGGGATGGTACGGACGTCGAGTTGCTGCATCGGTGGATCTCCTTCCAACCATCGGATGGCGCCCACGGGGCAGGCGGCCATCGCTTCGAGGGTTCCTTCGGTCACGGGAACGTGGCGAGCGTCTTCGAGGATGCCCGGGACGAGCTCGTCGCACACGCCGCAGCAGATGCACGTCTGCATGTCGATCCACATCGCCTCGGGCCTACGGACCATGCTTCCCTCCCAACGCGCGCACGCCGAGCACCACCAGCTTGCCGGCGCCCGCCTCGAGCGCCTTGGCGGTGCCTGGCAGGACGTGCACCACGTCGCCAACGCGCACCGCGTGGCGCTCGGCGCCCTCCTGGACGTGGCCCTCCCCTTGGAGCACGGTGAAGATCGTCTCGGCGCCGTCGCTCTCGGGCGCCACGAGGCGCTGGCCGTCCTGGAGGCAGAGCAGCATGGCGACCATGCGCTCCCCGAGGCTCAGGGGCCGCGGCACCGGGCCGGCGTCGGAGAAGCGCGCCTGCTCCTGGGTGCGGGTCAGCGGCATCGCGCACCCGCCATGGCGCGCGCCACGCCGGCCTCGTCGAGGGCGCGCAGCAGCGCGGCCTCGGCACTCTCCCCCAGCCCACGGATGCGCAGCGCTTGCGCCAGCGTGACGGTAGGCGCGAGCGCGCGCCGCAGCGGCGCCTGCGCCAAGAGCGAGAAGCCGTGCGCCACCAGCAGCTCGAGTGCTCGTGGATGGGCGGCGATCACCTCCGACACGCGCGCCGCCAGGAGCGCGGCGACGGCGGCGCCGTCCTGCGCTCGGTCGTGGGCTCGGTCGTGCCGCTCGTCGATGGTCGCGTCCACGGCCGTAGCGTCCCGCGGCCGGCCGGTGCGTCTCCATGACGTAGGTCATGTGCACGTGGCGGGGTGCGTCGAGTGCGGCACGGCCGAACCTCCGTCACGACGCCGCCGAGGCCCGCCCCTCGACCCAAGTCAAGGCGGCGATGCACGCAAGGCCCGTAGCGTGGTCCTCATGACCGAGTCGATGCTCGACAACCGTGGGTTGGAGCCGCCGCTCCCGATGATCCGCACGTTGGAGGCGCTGGCGGAGCTTGCCCCCGGGGACGTGTTGGTGATCCACAACGACCGCGTGCCCGTCTACCTGCTGCCGCAACTCGCCGACGAAGGTGCCTCGTACGAGGTCGCCACGTTGCCCGACGGCAGCGCCCGCGTGCGCATCGTCAAGGGACGTTGAGCGGCGGTGGAGGCGCCTCGGCCAGGCGACGCCGCTCCGCCCGGGGTGCCGATCGCGGCGCTGACCATCGGAGCCGCCGCGTTGACGGCCGGCGCCTTGGCGCTGGTAGCTAGACCAGTCTTGCTCCTGGGATACCACGGCGCGCCGGCCATGGTCGCGCTCACGCACGTCTTCACCTTGGGGTTCGTCGGCCTCGTGTTCGCGGGCACGCTGCAGCAGTTCCCCGCCGTGCTGCTCGTGGCCCGCCTGGCGTGGCCGCGCCTAGGGTACGTGGCGCTGCCGCTCCTCGCGCTGGGAAGCGCAGCGGTCGTGGCGGGCTTCGCCATGGGGTTCGCGCCGGTGCCCCTGGCGCTCGGCGGCGCCGCCGTCGCGGCGGCGTGGTCCGCGCTGCTTGCGCAACTGGCGGCCACCGCCCGCGGTAGTCGGCACCTCGACGCGGCCGGGCGCGCGTTGATCGTGTCGGTCGGGTACATGACGCTCACGGCGGTGCTCGGCGTGGCACTGGCGGCCGCCAGGAGCGTGCCCTCCGTGCCGCGCGCCATCGGGTACCCGGTAGGCACGCATCTCACCACCGGGCTGTTCGGCGCCTACCTGCTGGGGATCGCCGCGGCCGGTCAGAAGCTGTTGTCGATGTTCGCCCTCTCGAAGGGCGGCGTGCGTTGGCGCCTCCGGGCGCTCACCTGGGCCGTTCACCTGGCCGTGGCCGCGGAGGTGGCGACGCGCTTCGCCGGGCTACCGCTGGCGGCGCTGGCTTGGAGCGCCATCGCAGCGGCGGCCGCGCTGCATCTGTGGGAGGTGGCCGCGATCGTGCGAAGGCGCCTTCGGCGTCGCCTCGAGGCGCCGATCCGGCGCTACCTCCTGGCGCACGCGTTCCTCCCTGTCGCCGGGGCGTTATGGCTGGCCGGCGAGGCGCCCGCCGCGGCGCTGGCGTTCGCGCTCGGGTTCGTCGGCCTCGCCGTCAGCGGGATGCTGGTGAAGATCGTGTCGTTCCTGTCCTGGACGGCCGGGTTCGCCGCGGACGCGGCTTCGCGTGGCGCCGCCGCCGCGCCGCTCCTGCGCGATCTCGTCCTCCCAACCCTCGAGCCCGTGATCACCTGGGGCCTCGCGCTCGGCGCGCTAGCTGCGACGCTCGCCGTCGCCACCGGCTGGGCGCCGGCGGCGCGCATGGCCGCGCCGGCGCTTGGCGTCGGAGCGGTGGCGCAACTCGCGCAGGTGGTGCACGTGATCCTGGCCGTCCGCCGAGCGGCCCGCCCGCAGGAGGTACTCGTATGACGCTGCCTTCGTCGACCGGTCCGACCCGGACCCAGATCACCGAGTTGCGCCCGGCGCTGGCGGGGCAGGCGGTGCTGGACGCCATGCGCCGCGTCATCGACCCCGAGCTCGGGCTCGACGTGGTGTCCCTCGGGTTGGTCTACTCCGTCACCATCGTCGATGCTGCCGTGGCGATCGAGATGACGCTCACCACGCCCGGCTGCCCGTTGCACGGCAGCATCGAGGCCGACGTCCGCCGCAGGTTGCAGGAACTACCCGGGATCGGCAGCGTGGACGTGACGTTGGTGTGGGATCCACCCTGGACGCCGGACGCCATGACCGACCAGGCCCGCCGGGCGCTCGGCTTCCTGTGACGCTCGCCCCGTAGGGCGACGTCAGCGTCCGGCACGCTCGGCCAGTTCCTGCAACCGGTCGCGATCGAGCGCCACCACCCGCCGACCGGCCAACGCCACCGCCTCGCCGGCGTGCAAGCGCGACAGGTTGCGGCTGACGAGTTCGGGGACCGTCCCCAGCTGCGCGGCGATCGCCGCGTTGGTCTCGAGGTCGAACGGCACGCCGCGCCGACCCGCGTCGAGGAGGTAGCGGGCCAGCCGGTGCACCACCTCCTGGAACGAGATCTGCTCGACCAACCCCACCAGCCGGCGCAATCGTCGTCCGAGCATGCGCATCAGGTGCAGCGCGATCTCCGGACGTTGGCGCAGCACCCGCTGGAACCCTTCCTGGTCGAGCCACAGCAACTCGGTGTCCTCGCTCGCTTCGGCGCTGGCCGGGTACGCGCCGCCGTCCAACGCGACCAGCTCGGCCACCGCAGCGAACGGCCGCTCCATCGTCAGCACGACCTCGCGACCGGTGGCGGGCGACAGCACGAACACCTTCACGCGCCCGTGAATCACCACCGCCACTCCGGCGGCCGCGTCGCCGGCGAGGAACAGCGGCTCGCCGCGCGTCAGCTTGCGGCGGATCGCGACGCCAGCCAGCTCGCGCAGGTCGGCGTCGCTCAAGCCCGCGAACAGCGGGCAGCGCGCCAGCACCTCGGCGTCGTCGAGTGGGCGCGCCGCGGGAGGAACGGGTCGTGATGCCGGCATGCCGCCACGCTACCTGGCGCGGACCCCCGCGCGGCGGCAGCATGATGCGTACGCGGCGTTAGGATGGGCGGATGAGTTCGAGCTGGCAGCGCACGGTGGGCGTGATGTTCGCCGCGCAACTGCTGGCCTCGGTAGGGTTCTCCACCATCTTCCCGTTCCTGCCGAACTACGTCGAGAGCCTCGGCGCGCGCTCGGGCGGCTCGACGCTGTTCTGGGTCTCCGCGGTGTTCAGCGTGCAGGCGGTGGCGATGATGATCGCCTCCCCCATCTGGGGCGCCATGGCCGACCGGTACGGGCGCAAGCTGATGGTGGAGCGGGCGCTGTTCGGCGGCGCGGTCATCATCCTGTTGATGGGCTTCGCGCGCAGCGCCGAGGAACTGGTGCTGTTGCGCCTGATCCAGGGCCTCACTACCGGCGTCGTGTCGGCGGCGTCGTCGATGGTGGCCGCCGTCACCCCGCGCGATCGCCTCGGGTACGCCATGGGCTTGATGCAGACGGGTCAGTGGGCCGGCGTGTCCGTCGGTCCGGTGATCGGTGGTCTGCTCGAGTACTTCGTGGGCTACCGCTTGTCGTTCGTGGTCACCGCCGTGCTGCTGTTCGCCGGTGGCGTGCTGGTCTTGCTCGCGGTGCACGAGGAGTTCACCCCGCCCGTCGGGCGTGCACGCGGCCTGGGCGGCATGCTCGCGGCCTGGCGCGACGTCGTGCGCGCACCGGGCGTGGCACTGGCCTACGCCCTTCGCTTCACCGCCTGGCTCGGCCGCACCATGCTGGTCCCGTTCCTGCCGCTCTTCGTCGCCTCGATCACGGTGCGCAGCGACCTGGCGGGGATCTACACCGGCGTCGCCATCGGTCTGGCGTCGGCCGCCGGCACCCTCAGCGGGGTCACGCTCGGGCGCTTGAGCGACCGGGTGGGCCACAAGCCGGTGCTCGTTGCTTCCGCCTTGGCGGCCGCGCTGTTCTACTTCCCCATGGCGTTCGTGCACTCCGTCTGGCAACTGATGGCGCTCAACACCTTGGTGGGCCTCGCCGTGGGCGGGGTGTTGCCGGCCATCAGCGCCATGCTGGCGCGCATCACCAGCGCCTCCGCGGCCGGCTCGGTGTACGGGCTCGACAACTCCGTCGGCGCGGCGGCGCGCGCTGCCGCGCCGCTGGCGGCTGGCGCCGTCGTCGCGTTCACCAGCAGCGGCGCGAGCGCCAACTACCGCGGCCTGTTCGTGGTGACGGCGGCGCTGTTCGTCGTCACCGCGAGCCTAGCGCTGTGGCGCCTGCCCGGGCGCAGCCGTCCGGCAGCCGTTGACGACGCTTCCTCCAGACGGTAGCTTCGAGTCGTCACCAGGGGTGTCCTGCTCGTCCGATGGACGCGCGGGGCTGAGATCACACCCTCGAACCTGACCCCGATCATGCGGGCGGAGGGAGCGTGGCGCATCGACGAAGGACTCGCCCGAAGCACCGACCCGGATGCTCCGGAACGGCCGAGGGCCATCGAGTCCGATGCGTCCAGTCCGGTGACGGAAGGGACGTACCCATGCAACGACCCGTGGAACGATCCTTCGGCCGACGGCGCGCGCCGGCACCATCGCGGCCTGCACCGTCGCGAGGGCGCCGCGCACCGACGCCGGCGCGCATGCGCCGCGCGCATGCCGCCCTGGCACTGGCCATCGCCTTCGCTTCGGTTGCGTCGGCCCAGACCCTGACGGTGCTGACGCACGACTCGTTCGCCTTGCCGACCGCGCTGGTCGAGGCGTTCGAGGAGCACACCGGCATCGACGTGGTGTTCCTGCCTGCCGGCGACGCCGGCGAGGTCGTGAACCGCGCCATCCTCACCAAGGCGCGCCCGCTGGCAGACGTGCTCTACGGCATCGACGACAGCCTGCTGGCCCGCGCCCGCGCCGAAGGGATCTTCGAGCCGTACGAGAGCCCGTCGCTGGCACGCGTGCCGCAGGCGTACCGGTTCGACGCCGACCATCTGGTCACGCCCGTCGACGTCGGTCATGTGACGATCAACCTCGACCTGGCATGGTTCGACGAGCGCGAACTTGCTCTGCCCACCGACCTGGACGCGTTGGCCACCGAACCGTATCGCGGCCTCACGGTGGTCGAGAACCCTGCGTCGTCGAGCCCGGGGCTGGCGTTCCTCCTGACCACCATCGTGCGGTACGGCGACCCTGCTGCCGACGTTCCAGCAGCCGGATCGCCCGGCCGATCGCCGTACGGCGACTACCTCGACTACTGGGCGACGCTTCGAACCATGGACGTGCTCGTCACCGACGGCTGGACGGACGCCTACTACACCGCCTTCAGCCGCTACGGCGGCGACCGGCCGGCGATCGTGAGTTACGCCACCAGCCCCGCTGCCGAGGTGATCTTCGCCGAGGCGCCACTGGACGCGGCGCCCACCGCCAACCTGGCCTGCGCGCAGTGCTCGTACCAGCAGATCGAAGCCGTCGGCATCCTGCGCGGCACCGAGCAGCGCGCCGCGGCCGAGGCGTTCGTCGAGTTCCTGCTCTCGCGCGAGGTGCAGGAAGCCGTCCCATCGGAGATGTTCGTCTACCCGGTCGTGCAGGACGCTGCCCTCCCCGACGCCTTCCAGCGCTTCGCTCCGCTTCCCGCCCCCGAGCAGGTGGCGTCGTTGCCGAGCGAGCTCGTGCAGGCCCATCAGCGACGCTGGCTGGCGGAGTGGACGGCGGTGGTCGTCCAGGGCCGAGCGCCGGACGAGGTGCGTCGGCAGCGCTAGGTCGTGGCCACGACAAGACGCCGCCCGGCGCGCACGCTAGCGCGCCGGGCGGGGGAAGGGTGACGGACCGGCGGATGCCGGTCCTTGGTCAGCTGTGGCGGCCGCTGGCGGGACGCTGCGACCAGCGTTCCAGCACCGCTCGTTCTGCGCGGATGGCGCGTGCCCGCAAGCGCACTTGCCGGGCTCCCAGCGCGATCCGGACGTTCCTGATCCAACGGAGCATCGCTTGCCTCCCTGCGCGCGCCCTCGAAGGGGTTCGGCCGCCGCCGCGGGGACACCGCAGCGCGGCCGGCGCCGCAGGTCGCCGAGCGGCGCGCGCCAAAGGCAGATTCTGCTCCGCCGCGGGCGAACGGTGTGTGTCCCATGAGACCGACCGAGGCCCGCGGAAGGTGTAGCCGTTACGCCACTGCGGCCGCCGGCGCCTCGCTCGGCGCCCACGTCACCAACTCCGGGAACGCGGCCGTGACGTCGGCCAGCGTGCCCTGCGCCACCACCCTCCCCTCGTCCAGCACCACGATGCGATCGGCGCGCTCGAGCGCCACCCGACGGTGCGACACCACCAGGCACGTCGCCTCGGTGCCGGCGAACAGACCGTCCCACAAGCGCTGTTCGGTCTCCACGTCGAGGGCGCTGGAGACGTCGTCGAACACCAGGACCTCCGCGCCGCGCAGCAGCATCCGCGCCGTCGCGGCGCGTTGCACCTGGCCGCCCGAGAGCCGCACGCCACGCGTCCCGACTTCGGTGGCGAGCCCCTGGTGCAGCGCCGCCACGTCCGGCGCCATGACCGCGAGGTCGAGGACGCGCGCCACCGCGTCGTCGTCGGCGCCGTCTCCGAGCACGATGTTCTCGCGCAGCGAGTCGCTGAACAACCGAGGCACCTGACTGGTGTAGGCGGTGCGCGGCGGCACGAAGAAGGTGGCAGGATCGTCGACCACCGTGCCGTTCCAGCGGATCTCGCCTTCGCTCTTCGGCAACAGGCCGAGCAGCACGCGCAGCAGCGTGGTCTTCCCCGAGCCGATGCGGCCCGTGATCACCACGAACTCGCCGCGGCGGATCTCGAAGCTGACGTCCTCGAGCCCCTCTGCGGCATCGGGGTGGCGGTAGCCGAGCCGTTCGACCGTCAACGAGCGGAACGGTTCTGCCGCCTTGACGGCCGGGCGGAACGGCGCGTTGGGTCGCTCGAGCGCCAACGCCTCCGGCGTCACCAGCGCCTCGACGGGCGCGTCGACCATCAGCCGGCCAAGGCGTTCGTACGCCACACCGGTGCGCTTGTGCTGCACGAACATCAAGCCCATGAACGACATGATGCCGGTCAGGCGCGGTAGGTAGGTGACGAACAGCGCGAAGTCGCCGACGGTGAAGCTGCCGCTCTTCAGCGACGACGCGCCGATGAGCAGGATGATGCCGGTGGCGACGTTGACCATGTTGTCGGTGACGCTGCGGAACATCTCGGTGAGCAGCGTGTCCTTCAGCGCCCGGCCGCGGCGATGATCGTTGAGCCGCTCGAAGTGCCGCAGCACGCTCGCCTCCCGGCCCGACGCCTTCACCGCCTGGACGCTGCCGAAGGTCTCGCCGAGGAAGTCGGTGACGCGGCTGGTGGCTTCACGGCTGGCGCGGCGGGCGTTGCGGATGTGGGGCCTCAGGGCGTTCGTCATCAGCACCGTCAGCGCCAGCGGCACGCACGCCAGCACGGTCATGCCGGGGTGGATCGCCAGCATCACCGCCAACGCCACCAGCGCGTAGGCGGCGAACCCCCAGAAGTCGGCCCAGTTCTCGACGTACTCGCCGACGTCGTTGACGTCGTCGCGGAAGCGGGTCACGGCCTCGCTGGGCGAGTCCGGCAGGCGCCTCGAGCCGGCGGCGGTCATGAGGTACCCGAGGATGCGGTTGCGCAGGTGCAGCGTCACCTCGAGCCAGTAGCTGACCCAGGTGTAGATGCCCCCGACGAAGAAGCCGATGCGGCCCACGTCGAGGGTCAGGGCCAGCGCCAGGTAGGTCCACGGTCCCCAACCGGCCGCGGTGGCGCCCGACAGGGCGTCGAACAGGCCGCGGACGAGCAGGCCGGTGAGCACCGGCAGGGCGTGGATGACGAGCCAGAACAGGCTCGTCACCACGAACAGCCAGCGTCGCTGCCGCACCAGGAGCCTGGTCAGGCGCAGCGGGTTGGTCGAGAAGGTCACGCGAGGTCCTCCAGCAGGTCGGCGTCGGCCACGACCGCGGTAGCAGCGCGGCCGGCGACGTTGAGGTCGAGCGCCAGCGCGGCGCGGCGCAGGCGGGCGTAGCGCGAGGTGGGGTCGGCGGCGAGGCGCTCGCGCGCGCCGACCTCCGCCACCCGACCGTCCTCCATCACCAGGATCTTGTCGACGCGCTCGACCGTCTCGAGACGGTGCGCGATGACGATGGCGGTTCGGCCTCGCAGCAGCCGCTCCATGGCGGCTTCGAGGCGCCGCTCGGTGATCGGGTCGAGGCGCGACGACGGTTCGTCCAGCACCACCAGGCCAGGGTCCTTCAGGAACACGCGCGCGAACGCGATCAGCTGCGCCTCGCCGGCGGAGAGGTTGCGCCCGCCCGAGTCGAGCTCGGTGTCGAGGCCGGCGTCGTGCTGCGCCAGCCAGGCGTCGAGGCCGAGCTCGTGCAGCACGGCCAGGATGCGCGCGTCGTCGACGTCGGGGTCGAAGAAGGTGAGGTTGTCGCGCAGCGTTCCCCGGAACAGCTGCACGTCCTGCGTCACCAGTCCGACGCGGGCGCGCAGATGCGCGAGGTCGGCGGCGCGGGCGTCCACGCCCGACAGCGTCACGCGCCCGGAGGTGGGGTCGTAGAGCCGGAACAGCAGCCGCGTGAGGGTGGTCTTGCCCGATCCGGTCCGGCCCAGCAGCCCCAAGCGCTCCCCTGGCGCCACCTCGAACGACACGCCCTTGAGCGTCAGCTGGTCGGCGCGGGCATCGAGGTAATGGAAGCTGACGTCCTCGAAGCGCACCCCGATGGCCCCGTCGGGCACGCGCGCACTGCCGCCGGCCGGCAGGGCCGAGGTGGTGGCGAACAACTCGCCGATGCGCCCGACGCCGGCCGCCGCCTTCTGCAACTCCTGCAACTGCTGCGTGATCTGCTCGATCGGGTTCTGGAGCATGAACAGGTACTGGAACACCATGTACGCCGCCCCGACCGTCAACTCCCCGCTTCGGACCAGCACGATCGAGGTTCCCAGCGTCACCGCCAACCCCACCACGAACAGCCCGTAGCTCGACAACCACACGATCGAGCGCAGCATCCAGGCGCGCCGCGTGTCGTGGTAGACGCCGCGCATCACGTCGCCGAAGCGGTGCATGGTGTAGCCGCCTGCGCCGTTGGCGCGCAGGTCGTCCATCCCCTGCAAGCGCTCCTCGATGAAGCCGAACAGCCGCGCGTTGGCTTCGCGTTCCAGCTTGGTGGCGGGGACGCCGGCGCGACGGGTGAGCGTCAGCACCACCACCTCCAGCACGACGAAGGCGCTGAGCGCCATGCCCATCCAGCGGTTCTCGAGCCACAACGCCACCAGGATCCCCGCCAGCAACAGCAGCCCACCGAACACCCGCACCGAGAACTGCGACAGGAAGTTCGAGAGGCTGGTGACGTCGCCGTCGATGCGCTCGATCATCTCGCCGGAGGTGCGGGCGTTGTGGAACCCCATGTCGAGGTCGAGCGTGTGGCGCGTGAGGTCGCGCCGAACGAGGTTGGTGGCCGTCCAGCCGACGGCGGCGGCGACGTAGGTGGCGGCAGCGTTCAGGACCTGCGTCAACACCGCGGCCGCCAGGAACGCCAGCGCCAACGTGGTCAGCAGCCGCGCCTCTGCACCGCCGAGTGCGCCGTCGATGAACCGGCGAAGCAGCTGGGGCACGAGCAGCTGCAAGCCGATGGCGGCCAGCAGCAGCCCGGCCATCAACGCCGCCATGGCGCGTTGCGGGGCCAGGTACTTGGCGAGCAGGCCTGCCATGGAAGGCACCGACGGGCGTAGGCCCTGCGCTTGGGTTGGTGTGGTCATCGTCGCCTCTCGAGAGGGCTCGCGGTTCGGGCCGCGGGAAGCGGGGTCTGAGGTTCGGCTGGTGGGTTCGTGCCCTTCCGGGGTTCCTCTCGGCTCCGCGTGCGGAGGCCATCAACGAGAACGACCGTGGGCTCCTTCTGGGGGCTGCCCACGGTCGCGTCGCTTCGAAGCGATTGTCGCGAGACGACGTCTAGGCAGACCACTCCCCGGGCACGGCGACGCCGAGCGGAGCCGCGAAGACCAGGTAGGTGCGGGGGCGGAAGCTTGCCATGACCGGCACGACTGTAGCCGAGCCGACGTTCCTTGTCAATCCCCCGTACCGGCTCCGAATCCTCGGCCGGTCGGGGCCCGGTACCGACCCCGTCGCGAGGCTCCTGGAGCTTCGGAACGAGGCTCCTGGAGCTTCGAGGCGAGCCTCCGGCCCGTCCGGGTAGACTCGTGCCATGCGCCGGAGTTGGCTCGGGCACGCCAGCGGCGTCGTCGCCGCGGGGTTCGTCTCGGCGTTCTTGCTGGTGCCGCTGGGGTGGATCCTGGTTCGCAGCCTGGGCGTCGGCGCGGCGGCCGATCTCGGCGATCCCTTCCTGCGGACGCTGGCGAACCCCTACTACCGCGAGCGGCTGACCTTCACGCTGCTGCAGGCGCTGGCGTCGACGCTGGTGACGGTGGCGCTTGGGTTGCCGTCCGCGCTGCTGTTCGCCCGCTACGCCTTCCGCGGCAAGCGAGCGCTGACCGCGGCGTTCACGGTGCCGTTCGTGATGCCGACGGTGGTGGCCGGCATCGGGTTCCTGGCGTTGGTCGGGCCTCGCGGCGTCACCGGCGTCGACCTGCGCGACACCCTGGCCGTGGTGCTCCTCGCCCACCTGTTCTTCAACTACGCGGTGGTGGCGCGCCTCGTCGGCGCCTACCTCGAGGGGGTGGCCCCCCGGGTGGAGCAGGCAGCTGCCACCCTCGGAGCCGGACCGTGGCGCGCGCTCTGGCGGGTGACGCTGCCGTTGGCGGCGCCGGCGACGCTGGCCGCGGCCGTCCTGGTGTTCCTGTTCTGCTTCACCAGCTTCGGCGTGATCCTCATCCTCGCCCCCGACGCGCGGTTCGCCACGCTGGAGGTCGAGATCTACCGCCTCACGGCGCGCCTGCTGGAGCTCGACACGGCGGCCGTGCTGGTGCTGGTGCAGCTGGTGGTGGTGGGGGCTGCCAGCTGGGTCTACACCCGGCTGCAGCGGCGCGTGGCCGTGGTCCTGGCGGGTGGCCCGGCGGCACGGACGCGGCCGCGCGGCGGCGGCTTGGCGCTGTTGAGCGCCAACCTGACCCTGGCCGCCGCGCTCGTCCTCGCGCCGTTGCTGGCGTTGGCAGCGCAGGCGTTCACCGCGCCCGACGGGGCGTTCCCGTCGCTGGCGAACGTACGCGCGATGCTCGACGCCCCGCCGTCGATCGGCTACACGTCGCTCGGCAGGGCGCTCGGCAACTCGCTCACCTTCGCCTCGCTGAGCGCCGCCCTCGCCCTTGCCGTCGGCACCGCGTTCGCCTACGCCGTGGCGCGCGGCGGCTGGCGCGCGCTCGACACCGCCAGCCTCCTGCCGCTCGCCACCAGCCCGGTGACCCTCGGCTTCGGGTACTTGGTCGCGTACCCGATGCTTGCTACCAGCTTCTGGGGCATCCCGCTGGCGCACGCGCTGGTGGCGTTCCCGTTCGTCGCGCGCACGCTGTTGCCTGCCTTGCGCGCGCAACCGCGTTCGCTGCTGGGCGCCGCCGCGACGCTCGGCGCCGGGCCGCTGCGCACCTTCGTCCGGGTGGAACTGCCCGCACTGGCGCCGTCGTTGTTCACCGCGGCAGCGTTCGCGTTCGCCATCTCGATGGGCGAGTTCGGCGCCAGCCTGCTGCTGGTTCGGCCCGAGTACGCCACCTTGCCGGTCGCGATCTTCGACCGTCTCGGTCGTCCCGGCCCTACGAACTACGGCGCCGCGCTGGCCCTCTCGTCGGTGCTCATGGTGGTGACGGCCTTGGTGATGGTGGTCCTGCAACGCCGCGGCCGCACCGAGTTCTGAGCGCACGAAGCGCGCGGGTATGATGCGCGCGACGCATGAGCTTGCTCCTCGACGCCCTCAGCAAGCGCTACGGCGACGTTCGCGCGGTCGACGACGTGACGTTGGCACTGGCCGACGGCGAGACGCTGGCCCTGCTGGGGCCGAGCGGCTGCGGCAAGAGCACCCTGCTGCGCCTCGCCGCTGGCCTGGAGGCCGCCGACGGGGGGCGCGTGGTGCTGGATGGCGTGGACGTCACCGACCAACCGCCGCAACGCCGGCGCTTCGGGATGGTGTTCCAGGACTACGCGTTGTTCCCCCACCTCGACGTCGGGCGCAACGTCGGGTTCGGTCTGGTCGAGCAGCGCCAGGTGCCCGAAGCGCGACGTCGGCGCGTCGCCGAGCTCCTCGCGATGGTCGGCCTCCCCGGGCTGGAGCGCAGGCGCGTCACCGAGTTGTCGGGCGGGCAGCAGCAGCGCGTGGCGTTGGCTCGTGCGTTGGCGCCACGGCCGAGCGTGCTGCTGCTCGACGAGCCGCTGTCGAACCTCGACGAGGCGCTGCGCACGTCGCTCAAGGAGGAGCTGCGCGACATCCTCGGCGGCCTCGAGACGCACGCCATCTACGTCACCCACGACCAGACCGAGGCGTTCACCATCGCCGATCGGGTAGCGGTGATGCGCGCCGGCCGGATCGTGCAGGTGGGCACGCGCGAGGACCTGCTCGAACGACCCGCAAGCGTCTGGCTGGCGCGCTTCCTGGGTCACGCCAACGTGTACGAGACGTCGCTGGCGACGCGCTTCGCGCACGGTCCGGAACCTAGCTCTGCACCCGCGGCTGCGGCCTGGCTGCTCCGCGCCGACCGCACGCGCCTACGGCCCCGACGCCCGCATGCGTCGGCCGTCGGCCACGAACCGCCGGCATCGCGCCGCGCGGGACCGGTGGCGGACGACCACGCCCTCTCGTCGGAAGGGACGGCGTTGGTGGGCGTCACCATCGTCGAGGCGCGCCGCACCGGGATCGCCTGGCGCCTGCGCCTGGCGGTCGACGCCTGGGGGGCCGACGTGGTGTGGGAAGGCTTCGAGCGCGAACTCCCCGGCCCTCCGGTCGTCGGCGCCGCTTGGGCGCTGCGCGTGACGGCCGACGCATGGCATCCCCTGGAGGCGCCGTGAGCGATCGATCGTCCGCCGATGCCCGTCGCGCCATGGTGGTGGCCGCGGGGACGCTGCCGCCGGCATCGAGGCGGGAGGCGCTGCTCCGCGGCGCGAGCCTGGTCGTCGCGGCGGACGGCGGCCTCCGCCACGCCTTGTCGCTCGGCCTCGAGCCCGACGTGGTGGTGGGCGACATGGACAGCGTGCGCCCACGCGACCTCGAGCGTGTGGCCCCCGACCGGGTCGAGCGCCACCCACGCGACAAGGACGACCTCGACCTCGAACTGGCTCTGGAGTTCGCGCGCGGGCGTGGCGCCGTCACCATCGACGTGCTCGGGGCGTTCGGCTCGCGGCTGGACCAGAGCTTCGCGGCCCTGCTGATCGCGGCGCGCTACGCCAGCCTCGGCGTCGACGTGCGGCTCCACGGCGCGGAGCACGAGGCGCGGACGCTAGTCGCCGGCGGCAGCGTTACGCTCGTCCTCCCCATCGCCACGACCGTGAGCCTGCTGGCGCTCGGCCAGGACGCGCGCGTCAGCACCTCGGGCCTGCGCTTCTCGTTGCACGACGCGGCGCTGCCGTTCGGCCGCGGCCTGGGCGTCTCCAACGAGGTAGCGGCTGCCCCGGACGACCAGGCGCCCGCCGGCCACGCGACCGTGACCGTGGACGCCCACGCCGGTACGCTGGCGGTGCTGATCGAGCATGCCTTGCCGGCCGACCCGCGGCGCGCCATCTGGGGTCGGCAGCAGGAGCGCATCGAAGCCGGCCTTGCCGCCACCGATCCCGACCTCGCCGACCTCATCGGGCGCGTCGCCTACGACGAGGTCTTCGCTCGGCCGGGCCTCGACCTGCGCACCCGCGAGTTGTTGGCGGTGGCGATGCTCACGGCGATGGGCGCCGACCGCGAGCTGCCCACCCACGTCCGGGGCGCGTTGCTGGTGGGCGCCAGCGAGGAGGAGTTGCGCGAGAGCGTGCTGCACGCCGCCATGTTCGCCGGCTTCCCCCGCGCGCTGGCCGCGATGCGCGTGATCGAGCGCATGCTCGGGCGAGCACCCGAAGCAGGCACCCACGCGAACGATCCCGACCGAGAGGGCGAAGGTTCGGCGTGACCGAGGAGAGGACCGAGCACTACGTCGTGGCCGTCGCGGCCGTGGTGCTGCGCGAGGGCCGGCTGCTCGCCATGCGCCGCTCCGCGCATCGCGACGCGGGTCCGGGACTGTGGGAGACGCTCTCGGGACGGCTCCGGCTGGGCGAGGCGCCCCAGGAAGCGGTGCTGCGCGAGATCCACGAGGAGTCCGGGCTCGAGGTGGCGTTGCGGCCGCAGCCCGTGACGGCGTACCAGGCGCGGCGCGCCGGCGAGCCGATGGTGGTGATCGTGTACGCCGCCGATCACCTCGCGGGGGAGGTGGTCTTGAGCGAGGAGCACGACGCCTTCGCCTGGGTCACGCCCGGGGAGTTCGCGCGCTTGAGTCCCCTCGAGCCGCTGGTCGCGGCCGCGCGCGCGGCTGCCGGACGCCACCCGGCGGATCGCCGTTCCTTCGAGTGACGCGAGCGCGCACCGACACGGGCCGGTTCGAAGGCATGCAGTACGTTGACGCCCTCCGGGTCGGCTGGTAGACTTCCGCCCATGACGCTCCCCTTGGTCCTTCGCGTGGACGATAATTCCGATTCGAGGCGGCTCGGGGCGTAGGCGTCGGTAGATCGGTTCGGATCCACACCCCCCGAGGCGCACACCTCGGGGGGTTCTTCGTATCCGGGGCGCGCCGACCACGACCGAGGAGGTCGAAGCCATGCAGGACGTCCGACCAGAAGAAGCGCCGAGCCCACGGGCGGGCACAGGACCCACACGGGCTCTGGTGGCCGACCTCGCGGACCACGTGGGCGAACGTGTCGCCCTGCAGGGGTGGATCCTTACGCGGCGCGACCTTGGCGGTATCCGCTTCCTGGTGTTGCGCGACCGCAGCGGCGTCGCGCAGTGCGTGCTGGAAGGTGTGGACGTTCCCCTGCACGAGAGCAGCGTGCGGGTCACGGGCACCGTCGTGGCGCACCCGAAGGCGCCCGGCGGGTTCGAGCTCCATGGCGACGCGCTCGAGGTGATCAGCGAAGCCACCGTGCCGCCGCCGGTCGAGCTCGCGAAGGAAGACTGGCACGCGAACCCGGACACGCTGCTCGCCTACCGCCACGTCACCGTGCGCTCGCGCAAGTCGCAGGCCGCGCTGAAGGTCAAGGCCGAGCTGGTGCGCGCCTTCCGCGACTTCCTGGACGAACACGGGTTCACCGAGATCTTCACGCCGAAGCTCGTCTCGGCCGGCGCCGAGGGCGGCGCGAACATGTTCGAGGTGGACTTCTACGGCAGGCGCGCGTTCCTGGCGCAGTCGCCGCAGCTCTACAAGCAGATCATGGTGGGCGTCTACGAGCGCGTCTACGAGACCGCGCCGGTGTACCGGGCCGAGAAGAGCCACACGCACCG
Source organism: uncultured bacterium (assembly GCA_964483695.1). Classification (GTDB taxonomy): domain Bacteria; phylum Deinococcota; class Deinococci; order Deinococcales; family Trueperaceae; genus CAZACZ01. Next base: position 16,232 of record CAZACZ010000026.1, read on the forward strand.
GCACCTCTCCGAGTACCTCTCGCTCGACGTCGAGATGGGCTTCATCGACGACGAGCACGACGTCATGGACCTCGAGGAGGCGCTGCTCAAGGCGATGATGCGGACCATCGCGGAGCGCTGCGCGGCACAACTCGAGCTGTTCGGCGCGGACGTGCCGAACCCGGACGTCGCGTTCCCCCGCATCCCGCTCCTGGAGGCGCGTGCGCTCGTCGAGGAGCGCTACGGGCACGTCACCGGCGGAAAGGACCTCGACCCGGAAGCCGAGCGCCTGGTGGGACGCTGGGCCAAGGAGGAGCACGGTTCGGACTTCGTGTTCGTGACGAAGTACCCGCAGGCCGCGCGGCCCTTCTACACCTACCCGACCGAAGACGGCCTCACGCGCGGCCTCGACCTGCTCTTCCGCGGCGTCGAGATCACCTCGGGCGGACAGCGCGTCCACCGGCCCGAGGTGCTCGTCGAGGAGCTTCGCAAGCGGAACATGGACCCGGAGTCGTTCGCCGACTACGTCGAGGTCTTCCGCCACGGCATGCCGCCGCATGGCGGCTTCGCGATCGGCGCAGAGCGCCTCACCGCGCTGCTCCTGGGCATCCACAACATCCGCTTCGCGCGCGCGTTCCCGCGCGACACGCAGCGCCTGCACCCCTGACGCGTGCCGGGCAGGTGACGCGGCGCCCGAAGGGGCGCTATGTTGGGGGCGCGCCGACGAGCGCAGTCACGGCCTCCGGCCAGCACGGGTCATCGCGCGTTGACGCTCGCTTGACGCCCGGCCGGTAGGATCGCCCCGGACCGCGCCCGACCCGGCACCATCGTCACCTTCGCAACACCCGAAAGGACCACCATGACGCGTTCTCGACCGTTCCTCGCCTTCGCCGCAGCGGCGCTCGTCCTGCTCGGCGCGTGCGCCCCGACCTCCACCACCGACCTCTCTGCGCTCACCGCACCGTGCGTCACCGACCCGATCCCGACCGTGGCGGTCATCGAGTTCGAGAACACCACCGGCTCCGGCGGCACGACCGTCGTCGGCGTCGAGGAGGCGGCCACGGCGCGCCTCATCACGCTGCTGAAGGAGTCGGGCTGCTACGTGGTGGTCGAGCGCAGCGAGCTGCAGACCATCATCGAGAAGCAGGGCCTGGAGTCGCTCGACCCGATCGCCTTGGCCAAGGCCGCCGGGGCCGGCTTCGTCGTGACCGGCACGGTCACGCGCGCCACCATCGCCAAGCCCGGCGGCAGCCTGTTCGGCGTCACCTTGGGCCAGACCACCGCCCAGGTCGAGGTGGACGTGCGCGCCACCGACATCATCACCGGCATCGTAGTGGTGTCGATGACCGGCCGCGGCCAGGCCAGCAGCCCGAACGTCGCCGTGGACCGCATCCCCGTCGCCGGGCGCATCGCCTACGACGACCCCACCGTGGGTCCGCTGCTGGCAGAGGCGTCGAACGCCGCCGTGAACGAAGTGGTGGCGGCCCTCCGAGCCGAGTTCTGAGCCAGGACCGGTTCCTGCCGAGCCTGAACCTCGGGCTCCGCTTCCTCCTCGAGCTCGGCGCCCTCGGCGCGGTGGCAGCGTGGGGCTGGTTCGTCGCCGCGCGCCCGCTGTGGGGAGTGCTGGCCGCGGTGGCGGGGGCGGGCGTGATGGCGCTGGTGTGGGGCCTGTTCGTGGCGCCGAAGGCCGCCAGTCGGCTCGCCGACCCGTCGCGGCTCCTGGTGGAAGTGGCCGTGTTCGGCGTCGCCACCCTGGCGCTGGCGGGCACCGGGCGGCTGCGCCTGGCCATCGGCTACGGCGCGCTCAGTGCGCTCAGCCTGGCGTTGATGTTCGTGTTCCGGCAGCGTGGCGCCTGAACCGCGCGCCGGGGTCGGGCGCCGGGATCAGGCGCAAGGGTCGGGCGCAAGGGTCGGGCGCAAGGGTCGGGCGCAAGGGTCGGGCGCCGAGCGGGCCCCGCTAGGGGCCGCCCGGCGCCCGCACCGCCTTCGGGCGCCTCAGGCGCCGGCGCGCGTCTCCCTGCCAAGCAACCGCTCTACCGCCGTCGCCAGCACCTCGACCGCGATCGGCAGCGAGCGCTCGTCGAGGTCGAAGCGCGGGTGGTGGTGCGGGTAGGCGCTCGCCTCGGAGCCCCGCGAGCCGACGAAGAAGTAGCACCCGGGTGCTTGCTGCAGCCACAGCGCCATGTCGTCGCCGCCCATCATCGGATCGCAGGCGACGACGCGGTCCGCCCCCACCACCTCCGCCGCCACGCGCCGGAACCGGGCGGTGGCGTCGGCGTCGTTCACCACGGCGGGCGAGCCCTCGAACCACTCGCTCGCGAGCGTGGCGCCGTGTAACTCCGCGACGCTCCGGCCGACCTCGACGATGCGTCGACGCAAGCGCTCCCTCGTCTCCGGCTTGAAGGTGCGCAGCGTGCCCTTCAGCTCCACCGACTCCGGGATGATGTTGAACGCCGTGCCGCCGTGGATGCTGGTGATGCTGATGACCGCCTGGTCGACCGGGTCGGTCTCGCGCGACACCAACGTCTGCAACGTGGTGACGATCTCGGCCGCCGTCACGATCGGGTCGATGACCTCCTGCGGCTTGGCGGCGTGCCCGCCGCGCCCGGTCACCGTCAGCCGGTAGGAGTCGGTGGCGGCCATCGACGGGCCCTCGCGCACCGCGACGGTGCCGACCGGTTGATCGCTCGAAAGGTGGAGGCCGATCACGTGATCGACCATCACGCCCTCGAGCGCGCCGTCCGCCAGCATCGCGGCGGCCCCACGGACGATCTCCTCGGCCGGTTGGAACACGAACAGCACCCGCCCGGCGAGGGCATCGGCACGCGCCGTCACGATCTCGGCCACGCTCAAGAGCACCGCGGTGTGGCCATCGTGGCCGCAGGCGTGCATCGCGCCGGCGACCATCGAGCGGTACGGGACTTCGTTCTCCTCCTCCACCGGCAGCGCGTCGATGTCGGCGCGTGCCAGCACGGTCGGTCCGGGGCGGCCGCTGTCCCAGAGCGCCACCACGCCGGTGCCGCCGATGCCCGTCCTCGGCGCCAGACCCAGCGCACGCAGGTGGTCGGCGACGACGCCCATGGTGCGTCGCTCCTCGAAGGCGATCTCGGGGTGGCGGTGCAGGTCGCGGCGCAGGGCGACGGTGCGTTCGGCCAGCGACGCTGCCAACGCGGCGATGCCGAGGCCGGATGCGCGATCGGACGAGGGGGACGTGCTGCTCATGCTTCCTCCACGGGAACGGCGGGGATGGCGCAGCATACCGCCCGCACCACCCCCGCCGTCCGCCGCCCATCGTGCGCGCCGCGCGCTCCGGGCGGCGCTCTCGCTCAGCGCGCGCCTACCGTCAGCACCACCGAGCGCTCCCCGGGAACGCGGACGTCCCGGAACTCCTCGACCGGCGCGGTGAGCACGCGCACGGTGTAGACGCCCATGGCCAGCTCGATGGGCGCGCCGCCGACGCGTCCGCGCGCCACCACGGCGCCGCTGGCGTCGAGCACCTCGAAGGCCGGGTTGAGCGCCTCCTCGACGGACGCTTGCAGCTCCTCGAACGAGGTGACGTCCACGTAGCTCGCGTCGACCGACTCGGCGAGCGCCTCGAACACCGCCTGCGAGTCGGGCTCGAGCGCCAGCGACACGATGGCGAGATCGACGTCGATACCTTGGTCGCGCAGGCCGCGCACCGCGGCGGCCGGGTCCCCGCCGCACGATTCCTCCCCGTCGGTGATGAGGATGACCGTGCGCGTCCCGCCTGCCGCAGCGAGGTCGTCGGCCACCAACGCCAAGGAGTCGGCCAGCGGCGTCTGCGACAGCAGCTTGGGCTCGATGGCGCGCACCGCTGCGAGCGCTTCGGCGCGGTCGAGCGGCCCCAGCGGGACGTCGAGCCGGGTCTCGCACGACGACGGCGTGACGTGGCCGAACGCGCGGAGCGCGAACGGGGCGCCTTCGGGGAGCACCTCGCCGACCAGGCTCTCGAGCACGCGCTTCGCGGCGGTGATGCGCTGCTCGCCGCTGGGCAGCTCGCGCCCCATCGAACCGGACGCGTCGAAGACGATCTCCACCGCCGGCTGCGCCGCGCCAGCGGCGCGCGTGACGCTCAGGTTGCCCGGGCCAGGGGGCGCCTGGTACGAGGTGGTGACCTCGACGCGGTAGCGCTTCGGGCGCCGGAGGATGCACGAGGCGCGCGCGAAGCCGGCGTCGAAGTCGCCCACGCCGGCCGCGAGGTCGTAGACGCCGGCGTTGACGTCGGCCCAGTCCTGCATCAGGTCCTGGGCGTAGTCGTTGCCGGCCGAGCTGATCTCGAAGGTGAAGATGCGCGGCCGGACCTCCTCGAAGGCCCGCCACAGGTCGGGGAGGAGGTCGTCGCCGCCGGTCTCGGCGTCGGTCATGAGCAGGATGGCGCGGGTGCCGTCACGACCGGCCAGGGCCCGCGTGGCAGCCAACAGGGCGATGATCGAGTTGCTCGAGTCGGCACTGCGGTCGAACTCGGCGATCGAGCGTTGCACCCGCTGCGGGTCGGTCGACCAGTACGGCAACAGCCACACGGGCGCCGGGTCGTCGAACGCCAGCAGCTGCACGGCTTCGCGCTCCCCGTCGACGTCGCGCGCGAAGCCGGCGAGCGAGGCGTAGGTGATCGGTTGGTACGGGCTCACCGAGCCGCTGGTGTCCCACGAGAACACCACCGTCCGCTTGGGCTCCTCGAGCTTCAGGTAGTAGTCGCCCGGGTCCCCGAACAGCGTCAGCACGACGGTGTCGCCCTCTTCGCGCGTCTCGTAGGCCGCGCTCCGGCCCCCGGCGTCGACCAGGTCGTAGAGGTAGGCGATGGCAGGGTCGCCGCCGAGGCGGATCTCGAGGTGGTTCTCGCCTTCCGGTAGCGTCAGGCGGTACCAGTCCACGTCCTCGGCTACCTGTACGCTGCCGCTGGCGACGGCGCCGGAGGCGAGCGGCGTGGCGGTGGCCTGGGTCTCGCCGCCGTCGGTATCCTCGCTGACCACGGCCTCCGAGGCACCCTGCAGGTACTCGTAGATCGCCGTGCGCGCCACGTGGCCCCACTCGCCCAGGGCCGAGAGGTACGCGCCGTCGACCGGCCGTTCGATCACCTGCAGCCGTTCCGGCGGGAAGACGTAGCGCTGGTCTTCGCGGAGGCCACCGTGGAAGCGCAGGTAGCGCGCCCACACCGGCTCGGGCAGCGTCAGGCGCGCCACGCCGCTCGCGTCGCGCTCGAGCGTCCAGTCGGCCAACGGCAGCCAGGGGCCGGCGGGTCCGCTGGTGCTGACCTCGACCTGGACCTGGTCTAGCATGTACTCCGGGTCGGTGGCGGCGTCCTCGGTCTCGGTCCACACCAGGCTGGCGACCTGCGCCGCGCGGTCGTCGCGGAAGCCCACCACGAAGGTGAGGCCGCCGGCGTCGCGAGTGTCGACGTAGTAGACGTCGTCCTCTTCCGTCAGCACGGCGTTCGAGTACCGCCCTTGCAGCACCGGCTCGGACCACACCACGTGCCCGCCGAGCTCGGGTGCCGCGAGGTTGGGCTGCTCGTAGGCTGCCGGGTCTTGCGCCAGCAGCTTCCATTCGCCGAGGTAGGCGCCGCGCCTGCCCTCCTGGCTGCTGAGGAACACCAGGCGCGCGTAGCGCGCGGTGACGGGGGTGTCGAAGACGAACGCCTGCTCGATGCGGGCGGCCTTCAACTCGGCCTCGAGCACCGGCGTGAAGGTGGTGCCGTCCATCGAGGTCTCGATGCGGAAGCGCTTCAGTTGGGCCTGCGTCTCGGCGTTCGCTTGCGGGTGCAAGGTGGTGCCGATCAGCGTGACCGGTGCATCGCCGGCGAGCGCGAACGTCGGGCTGTGCTCGTCGTCCAGGTAGCCGCCGGTGGCGGGCGAGGTGCGGTTGTCGAGCAGCGACTCGTCGCGCTGCTGGTAGCCGGACTCGCCATGCACCCTCGCCCCCAGGCCGGACCAGAGCGCGTCGAAGCGCCCCAGCAGCGCGTCGGGTAGCGGCCGGTACGGGAACGACCCGACCGGCGCCGCTTCGCAACGCAAGCCGGGCGTGACCGCGGCGGCCGCCGAACCGGCCTCGGCGAACGCCGCGACTTCGATGCGCAGCGGCAGGTCGTCGCGCAGGTCGGCGGGCACGGTCACGTCGACCGGCACCTCGACGCTCTCGCCGGGGCCGAGGCGCACGTCGCCGACCACGGTGGCGGTGGCGCTGGCGTCGCTGGTGGCGGCCTGCAGGCGCACCGTCTGCGCGGCATCCCCGAGGTTGCGGACGGTGGCGGTGGCGGTGAACGCTTGGGATTCGTGCCAGAACGCCGCCAGCTCGTCGATCGGCGTCGCGAGCGCCACCTCGATCGCGCCCTCGTGCATCGAGGGTGCCAGGTCGTTCGGGTCGAGCGGCCGCGAGAACGCCACCGTGACCCGGTAGCGTGCACGGCCGCCGATGCGCAGCCAAGCGGGTTCGTTGGCGGGCAGCGTGAACCGCCACGCCCCGTCGCCACCTTCGCCACGCACCGAGCCGGAGGCCAGCAGCACGTCGACCGACATGCGCTCGGGGGCGTCGACGCGCACCTCGAGCTCGGTGTCCTGCGCGAAGACCGGGAGCTGGTAGTGGTCGCTGCTAGACCCCTGGTCCCCGACGACGCCCTCCCACGTCAGATCGGCGGGGATGCGCGACGCGGTCTCGCGCTCGTCGTTCGGCGCGCGGTCGACCGGTAGGCGCAGCGAGCCGAGCAGCGCCATGCGCATCTGGTAGTACCCCGTCGGCAGCTCCCCGCTGGGTCCGCTGCCTCGTACCTCCAGGGCGTGGTCGCCCGCCAAGAACCAGCGCTCCAGGACGGTCGGCGCACCCTGCTCCTGCGGGAGCACCTCGTACCAGCCGACGCGGTCGACGTACAACGGGATCGACACGCCGCCTGCCGGCGGCACCAGCTCGATGCGGACGTACTGATCGTCGGCCAGGTGGAAGCGGTAGGCGTCGACGTCCTCGGTGCTGGACAGGCGACCGACGTGCACCACCCCCGGCTCGAGGCGGATGGCGCGGCTCTCGTCGTCGTTGGGCTCGATCTCCTGCAAGCCAGGGGGCGGTGGGGGCAGCGCGGGCAACGTGGCGCGCGCCGGGTCGGCGGCCGCCTCTTCGGGCGTCGGCTCCGCCGGCGCGGCCGGAGCGGGCGTGAGCGCCTCGTCGGGCGTCGGCGCGTCGGCCGATGGCTCGGGGGCCGGAGCGGGGCCCAGGCTCAAGGCCTGCAGCGCGTACTGGCCTTCGCTGCCTTGCACCTCCAGGTAGTAGGGGCCGGGGAGCAGCACGACGTCGTCGAGGCGCAGCCGGCGTTCGCCGCGCACGCGCGCCTGCTCGTCACCGGAGCGGTCCAGCAAGCGCAGCTGCTCGACGCCGGCGCCGACGGCCTGCAGCCGGAAGAGCTGCGCCTCGCCTTCGACCCGCAGCAGGTACACGTCGTCGTCTTGCGGCGCGAACGAGCCCCGCACGCGCATCTCGGGACCGAGCACGTCCGCGGCCGCCAAGGTGTCGTTCGGCTCGCGCTCGGCGCCTTCGCCCGCAGCGGCGGCCTGGCGTAGCGCCAGGGCGTAGGTCGTGCCGGTCGGCCCGTTGACCTCCAGCACGTACGCACCGGCGGCGAGGTGCAGGCTCGCCATGGTGCCCTTGACGCCGCGGCGGTCCTGCAGGGCCGCGCCGGCCTGGTCGTAGAGCACCAACGCGAGTTCGTCGCTGGCGTCGACCTCGAGGTCCCAGGCGGCCGCCGCGGCGGCCGCGTCGACGTCGATGCGGAAGAAGTCGCGGCCGTCGATGCTGCCGCGCATCTCGCTGCCCGGCGCGAAGCGCGTCGCGGACTCCCAGTCGTCGTTCGGTTCGACCTCGCGCCCATCGCCGCTCCGCCCCTGCTGCTCGAGGCGCAGCAGGATCATCCCGGCGTCCCCCTCGACGCGAACGGTGTACCTCCCCGGCTCCAGCGCCAACGCGTCGAGCCGGGCGCTGCCGTCGTCGACCGCCGTCTCGGCCACCACCCCGGACGGTCCCTCCAGCACCAACCGCGGTTCGTCGCCGATCGACGCCCGCAGCGACACGCCCCAGGCGAAACCGCTCGCTTCCTCCGCGATGACGAACGGCTGGTCCAACGTGCCGGCAACCGGCGTGTAGACGACGAACGGGGCCTCCGGTTCTGCCCCCTCACGGTACCCTTGCGCCCGGTAGCTGACGTCCTCGACCGGGCGTAGGTGCGCGACGTAGGACCCGGCTCCCCCGGACGACGACACGCCGATCACGTACCTGCCGGGGCCGACCAGGAACTCGGGCGAGGTGGTCCAGCTGCCGTCGCGCGTGCCGGCGGTGAAGAGCGTCTCGGCCGAGGTGACGTCCACCCCGTTGGCAGCGAACGCGACCCGGATGACGTCCACCTTCGTCAGTTGGCCCGGGACGCCCTCGACCTCGAGCACCCACCGCTGCAGCGACCGCGCCTCGTCGACCTCCCACACGAAGCCGTCCTGGTCGCCTGCACCCAGCGCGCCGGTGAAGCAGGCGATGCCGACCTCGTTCGACCGTAGGCCGGCCGCGTCCGGTCCGACGCCCGTGATGCGCGTGGCCTGGGCCGGGGTGTCGTTCGGCTCGGCTTCGGTGGTGCACTCCTGGGCGGCTGCCGCCGACACCAGCGTCACCAGCGCGATCAGCGCCACCCGGCGCGCGAACGGAGCGAGAGGAGTTCGGGCGAACGAAGGCAGGCGCGAACGGAGCATGACGTTCTCCTCGGTACGGATCGTGCGTTCCCGGTAGCGCGGCACGCGGGTGGGTTCCGTAGCCCCAATCCTAGCGGCCGTCAGGCCGGCACGCACGTCGGTCGCCGTGCTCCTTCGCTCGCGACCCAGCTGCACGGGCCGGGGATCAAGCCCGGCACGGCGGTCACGGTGCCGACGCCGATGTCGCCGATCAGGAAGAGCGCGATGGCGGCCTTGGCGAACTTCTCCGCCAACGCGAAGCCGAGCGCCAACGACACGCCGGTGGTGACGGCCAGGTCGCAGAAGCACAGCGCCATCGCCATGCCACCTTCGCCGGCGGCACACGCCAGCGCGCCGGGCACCGCGAGCGCCCCGGCGAACGCCGCACTGACGCCGAACGGGATGGAGTACTCGGTCGACTCGGCGCCGCGTCCGTCGGCGGCAACGCCGAGCGTCGCGCCGGTACTCGGCTCGACCCGCCACCACGCGAACGGCGCAGCGTCGTCGGTCGTACCCGTCGCCACGATCACGGCGTAGCCTCGCTGCACGTCGGCCGCCAGCGCCGGTAGTGCCCCGCCCACGTCCCCGAGGCGCGCGAGGGCCTCGACGTCGTAGGGCGCCACCACCTGGGCGTCGGCGGCGCTCACGCCCTCGAACGCCGCGTACGTCCCGTGCCCGGCGGCCCCGTAGCGCTGCACGTAGGCCCGCTCCACGCTCGTCTCCCAGGTGCCCGCCAGGACGGCCTGCTCGGCGTCCACCGCGATGGCGGCGCCGTCGCGCCGCAAGAACCGCCGTTCGTTGTGCACGATGTCGACGCCGAACGCCCCGCTCGGGGCTTCGCCCGGCGTGAACGCCTGGCGCAGCACCACGATGGTGGGTTCGGCGCGGTACGCGACGCCGCCGTCGCTCGCGCCCACGCCGTCGAACGACGCCATCAACCCCAGATGGTCCTTGACCTCGACGTCCCCGAGACGCTCGACCAGCACCGCGCCGGCGCGCTCCGGCTCGGCGGTACGCACCGCCTCCAGCACGTCGAGGGCGGCGATCGCCTGGGCGCCGATCTGGCTAGCCACGTAGCCGTGGTCCAGCGCGCCGGGCGCGAGCATCACCGTCTGCTGGGTGAGGATGCCGTTCAGGAGGACGTCCTGGCCGAGCAGGTCGGTGCCGCCGGTGGCGCGCGCCTCGGGCGTGCGGCGGTCGAACACGAAGCGCCGGAAGCGCGTCTCCTCGCCTCCGGGCGCCACCAGCACGAAGTCGACCCACTCGGCGCTCACCGCGAACGGCTCTTCGTCGGCCGGGCCTCCGCCCAGCGCGCCCAGCGCGGAGGTGGCGCGGTTGGTCTTCTCGGCGGCGGTCTGGAACACGCCCGCCATCGCACTCGCCGCGGCGTCCGGCGGCACCACGTTGCCGAGCGTGTCGAACGCCTGCGCACCGGGAGCCAAGGATCCCATCAGCGTGGGGGCGAAGAACGCCACCTCGGCAAGGTCCGTTCCCAGCTCGACCAGCGAGGCACCAGCAGCTTCGCCCAGCGGCACGTTGCCGATCTCGATCGTCACACCCAACAGGTTCGCCACCGGACGTTCCCACGGTTCCATCAACGCGACGGTGCTGAACTCCTCGCCGCGCTTGCGCTCCAGGGTCACCTCGATGCGCAGCTTGTGCAGGTACGCGTCCGGAACGCTCCCCTCGAGGAACGTCGCGGCCTCGACCACCGGCGGCGCCTCCGAGCCGAAGGCGGGGTGTGCCGCGCTCCACGGCTCGGCGCCCGACAAGCGGTACTCGACCCAGGCGTACGCACGCGCTTCGTCACGCAGCGTCCGTGTGACGTCCGCTCCCAGCCCGATGCCGGCGCCCTCGAGGGCGGCGAGCACCAGCGTCCGTGCTTCCAGCGCCGCTCGGTACGGTGGGAGGTCGTCGGTGGAGAGCGCATCGAGCGCGGCCAGACCCGCCTCGAGCTGGTCGCCTGGCACGTCCGTGATGGCGGCCAGCGTCGCCGCGGCGTCCTGGTCGCCGCCCGTTTCGGCCGCATCGCCTGCTGCCTGCTCGAACATCACGGCCAGGAGGCGATCGGCGGCGTCATCGTCGAGCGTTCCGAGCGCCACGCGCGCCTCGTAGCCGGCGTCGGTGAGCAGGCGCGCCAGCAGCACGGACTGGTCGAGCGCGTTGCCGGCGCGCGCCACCAAGGTGCCCTGGGGCCCGCGCAGCAGGCCGCGGTAGGTCTGGTAGGCGATGTCGTCCGCGACGAACGTCGCGATGTCGGCGGGCTCCGCGAACGCCAGGTCGAGCGCCAGGGCATCGACGTCGAAGTCGGCCGGGTCGAGTTCGGCCAAGACCCCCTCGAGCACGTGGCGTTGCCGCGCGATGGAGGCGGCTTCGGCGGCCGGGGGATCGCCCTGCCCGACCTGGGCCAGCGCGACGGGAGCGAACGGGAACGCCATCGAGAAGCTCACGGCGGCCACGAGCAGACGATGGAGGGGGCGAACGGGGGACGTCGTGGGCATGGGTATCTCCAGCGTCGCCGGCGTAGGGCTCAGAGCCCGAAGGCGGCGAGGGGCAGGAACTGCTCGAGTTCCTGGGCGTACGGCGCCACCAGCGTGACGTTGGCGGGGGGCACCTCGGCGTCGAGTTCGCGCACGGCGTCCCCTTGGTCGGCGTTGGCGAGCGCCGCCAGGTCGACCTGGTAGGCGGTGAAGCCCGCGGCGCGGATCACCTGCGTGCGCACCCAAGCGTACTCGGACAGCGAGAAGCCGTGTTCGTTGAGCGCGGCCACCTGCGCCTCCTTGGCGTCGACCATCAGGCGCAGGATGTCGGCGTAGGCGTTGGCCAGCTCGCGCAGGCCGGGGTCGCGTCCTTGGTCCTCGATGGCGCGGTACCGGGCGTCGAGTTCGTCCACCCGACCCTGCAACGCCGCGAGGATCTGGCCGCCGGCAGCGACGTAGCGCTCGACCTGCGCTTCGCTCAGCGCCCCGTCCGACGGTGCACGGTAGGCGCTCTTGTCGCGGACCCGGTTCTCGATCTGCTCGATGCGCGCGAGGTCGCGGGCGGCGGCGACGGTGCTCATGGCCGGGCGTACCAGGTAGACGTAGGCGAGCACGCCTCCGACCACCATCACCGCCAGCGCCACGACCAGGCAACCGACCAGTACGGGGCGCTTCACGCGGGCGCCTCCGGCGGCAGGGCGGCGACGTCGGGGTTCGCGCCGCCGCCCACGGTGCCCGGGGTGGTCGGCGCGCTACCCGTCGGCGCCGCGCCGTCGGGTACCCGCACCGCCTCGGCCGCCTTGCGACCCAGCTCGCGGAACTTCTCCGAGGCGCCGTCGAGCTTGGCCACCCACTCCGGGTCGGGCTCCAGGCCTTCGGTGGCGCGGTGGTAGGCGATCAGCGTCGCGGCGAGCGCGAAGGCGTCGGACAGGGCCAGCTTGAGCATCCAAGCACCGAGGAACACGGCGATGCCGAGCGCCAGGCGCAGCCCAGGCATGGCCGCGCCGATCGCCACCGCCGGCAGTCCCAGCACGAGCAAGAACAGCAGGAACTCCACGAAGCTGAGTAGCGCCAGCACCACCGCGTTGGCGAGGATCGGCTTCCAGGCCTGCGCGTACAGCACCACACCGTCCTTGGCCACCGCCCAGACGTTCTGCTCGCGCTTCATGTAGGCGCGGGACAACACCGCCTCGTCGATGTAGGTGGTGCTCATCACCGCGACGCGCTCGACCAGCTTGCCCAGGCTGTCGACGCCGGGGATCGGGAGGATCGAGGCGATGCGCGTGAAGGTGCGGACGATCGCCTTCACCACGCCGTTCACCAGGACGTCGACGCCGAAGAGGATGCTGGTGTCCCGGAAGCGCGACAGCACCTGCTCTCTGCCGTACGCCAGCTGGCTCCCCTGCGGCCCGGCACCGGTGACGATGTACTCGGTCATCACGGCGGTGTGCGCCGCCTTGAGGAGGTAGAGCCAGTACCTGCCGGCCCACTGCACGATGGCGAACGCTCCGCCGATGGCGACGAGGAACACGACGACGCCGAGCGGCGCCCACAAGCGGCCCAGGAGCCAGGCGACGCCGCCCACCAGGGCCGCGTAGACGCCGAGGGCGGCGCCCAAGGCCAGGTAGCTCCCGAGGCGCACCCAGAGGATCGGTAGCGTCTTGCCGACGAGGGCGAACGCCTCAACCAGGTAGATCTTGGGCATCGGTCGTCTCCTTCGTGCTCCGGACGCGGCAGCGCTGCGAGGCGTACTCCGGAAGATACGTCGTTCCCTGCGCGAAACGGGCGGGAACCGTCACTCGTCGTCCGCCTCGAGGATCATCGGGTTCACGGCGAAGGTCCCGCTCACCTGCACCGTCCGGCTCTCGTCCGGCTCGGTGCCCACGCGCTCGATGTACGCCAGCGTGCCGGAGAAGCTTCCCTCGACCCTCCATGCCCCCTCGCCGACCGGCTCGACGACGTCCAACACGAGCGTCGCCTCGATCGACTGGTAGACGTTCTCGAACATCCCACTACCCGCGAACCAGAGGACCTCCGGGTCGGGCACGGGGCAGGGGCAGCCGCTGGGAACGCCGCCCATCAGCATGGCCGTGATCGCCAGCGCGCCGGCGACCTGGAAGCTCCCCTCGCTCAGGTGGCCTTGCACGGTCAGGTCGAGCATCCCGAAGCCGCTATCGTGGAACGAGGCGCTGCTCTGCGCCCCCTCGTCGGTATCGGCGACGTAGAGGGTGGTCCAGCGCCGCGCTTCTCCGTCGATGGTCGCGTCGATCACGCCGTTCACGGTGACGCTCTGCGCCGTCGCCAAGCCGGCGCCGGTCGTGAGGAGCAGCGCAAGGCACGCGAGGATCGTCGATCGATGAGCGGCCATCACGCCTCACCTTCCGCGCCGCCCGTAGCGGCGCTCAAGAACCGGACCAGGGAATCGAGGTCGGCGAAGGTGCGCAGCCGTCCGTCCTCCACGTCCCGCAGGCTGGCGCGGACCTGTCCCCGATCGCCGTGGACGCCCCGCGGCGACGCGGCGCCGACCCCATCGTGCGGCGCCACGTCATCGGTGTTCGTCATGGCCGACGCCGGCGCCGACCAGATCCGTAGCAGGAATCGCTTGTCGAGTTCGCTCACCGCTCACCTCGTGCTCCGGCCGACCTCGCGGACGTCGGCGCTGCTCTGGCGTTGGAGGGGAGCGTACGCGCGCGGCGTCAAACGACCGTCAAAGGAACCGCGCGCGGTCGTGCGCAAGGCCTCGGAGCCAGACGGCCGGTTGCCCACGCAGCCGCTCGGCCAGTGCGCGCGGCAACCCCCGCGCCTGTTCCTCGAGCGCTGCGGCGACGGCGGCAGGCAGGTGGGCGGCTACCAGGTGCTGGGCTGCGTCGCCGTCCGCGCCGGCGACAGCTCGGCCTACCGGCAGCTGGCCACCGTGGTCCCAGACGACCAGCAGCACGCGCCCCAGCGGCTGCTCGGCGTAGTCCGCCTCGTCGAGGGCCGAGCGAAGGCGCGCGGCGGCGGCGTCCGCGCGCTCGCGCGCCGCGGCGCCCGCATCCGCCAGCAAACCGGTGCGCAGCGTCGCCACGTCGCGCACGAAGCGCTGATGCGCGCCCAGAGTGGCAGCGTCGGTTCGCGCCAGGGCGCGCTCTGCGTCGCCAACGATCGGCGTGGCCAGGGCCAGCTCGAGCCACAGCCACGGGCCGATGTCGGCGACGCGCGCGGACTCGAGAGCGTCGACCGTCGCGAAGGCGTGGTCGAACGGCGCCTCCCCGGCCAGCGCCTGGGCGGTGATGCGTTGCGCCTCGAGGGCGCGCCGCTTCCGCTCGTCGTCCAGCGCCTCGGCGACGCCGATCGCGTCGGCCAGCATGCTGTCGGCAGCCACGAGGTCACCGCAGACACGCGCGACCTCGGCCTTCTGTTCCAGGGCGTGCATCACCAGGCGACGCTCGCCGCGGGCGGCGCCGAGCTCCTCGACCTCGGCGGCGGTGTTCCAGGCGGGCCCGAGGTTCCCCCGACGCGCGTGGACGGCGGCGAGGTTGGCGAGCAGCTGCGCCTCGCGCTCGGTGGCCGCGTGGCGCCGTGCCAGCGCGATCCCTTCGCGGAAGTGCTTCTCGGCGCGGGTGTAATCGCCGAGCCGGTCGGCGGTGGCCGCCAGGTTGTTCAGCGTGGCCGCGATGTCCACCTGCTGCCCGCTCTCCCGTGCCAGCGTCAGCGCCGCCTCGAAGTGCCGGTAGGCGTCGCGGGGTGCACCGCGCATGGCGGCCAGGCTGCCGAGGTTGTTGAGCGCGCGATAGCGCTCGATCGGGTCGGGCGCCGCGACGTTGTGCGCGAACGCGTCGGCCGCGCCGTCGAGGTCGCCGGCGAAGTAGTGCGCGGCCCCCACGGAGTTGCGAGCGCGCGCCTCCAGCACGGCGTCGCCGACGCGCACGGCGATCTCCAGCGCCTCCAGCGCCAGCTCCAGGCCGGCGCCGACGGCTCCCGCGCGAAGCCGCTGGCGCGACCTTCGCATGCGGACTTCGGCCAGCGCCGGGTCGTTCTGGAGGTCCCACGCCAGGCGCTCGGCTTCTGCCAGAGCGGTCTCTTGCAGCGCCTCGTCGCCGCGCTGGGCCGCCAGCCCCTCCAGCAGCAGGCACGCGTCGAGCCGAACCCGGCCCAGCTCCGGTTCTGCCCACAGGGCCCAGAACGCCGCCGCTTCGGCCTCGGTCGTCTCCCCGCGATCGACCCGGCGACGGGCCGCGTCGAGCCACAATGGCGCGGCTTCGGCCGGCTTGGCCGCGCCCAGCAGGTGGCGCGCGATGCGTTCGACGCCCGTGACCCCGTCCGCGCCAGCTTCGCGGAGCACCGCCGCGATGCGCTCGTGCAGCAGCGAGCGCGTGGTCGCCGTCATCGACCCCAGCACCGCGGACCGCGGGACGCGGGCGACCGCCAGGTGCGGTGCGACCAGACCGGCCCGTTCGAGGCGCTCCAGCTCCGCCGCCACGTCGAACGCCGGCGCGTCCAGCACGGCGGCGAGCCCCTCCACGCCGAGTGCGCCGTCGGCCAGCGCGGCGGCCTGCAGCGCGCGCAGGCCGCCGGCGTCCAGCGCCCGGACCGCGTCCGGCAAGGCGTCTCGCTCGGCGCGCTCGATCGCCTCGGCCAGCGTCACGGTCGCTTCGGACGGTTCGCTCCCGAGTTCACGGTGCAGCATCGTCCGGCATCGGGCGTAGGCCGCCCGGGCCGCGGCCACGTTGCCCGCCGCCAGCCCTAGGCGCATCAGCGCTCGGTGGCCCGCTTCGTCGAACGGGTCCACCGCCGCCCACCGTTCGGCCACGGCGCGAGCCCGCTCGAGCGCTCCGGCCGCCTCGAGACGCTCGGCTTCCCACCGAAGCACGGCCACCAAGCGCGCTTCCAACCGGTCGCGCTCGGCCGCCCACCAGTCGTGATAGGCGGGCGTGATCGTCTCGCCGGCGTTGCCGAGGAACGGCCCTTCGTAGGCTGCCAGCGCCGCTTCGCCGTCGCCAGCGTCCGCCGCCCGCTCGAAGCGCGCGACGTCGGACGCGGCGCGCACCCGCACGACGTCGCCGTCTTCCTCCAACCAGTGCCCTGCCCCTGGCAGCCTACGAGCCTCGTAGAGCGCCTGGCGCACGCTGGCCAACTTGCCGCGCCCCCACAACAGCTCTGCCAGCGATTCGCGCCGCACGCCCTCCGGGTGCATCACGAGGTAGACGAGCATCGCCGTCCCCTTGCGCGAGCCCGGTGCCACGGCCTGCGGCGCGGCGGTGGCGGCGTCCTGCCAACCGAACCTCACCTCACCCAGCAGGCGCACCTCCAGCGAACGGGTCACGTCGCGCCTCCGCGCGGCACTACTCGAGCGCGGCGTCGAACAGAGGCGTGGGGCGTTCGTGGCGCAGGACGACGTGGCACGAGCGGCAGCGCGGCTCGTAGCTCTCCGCCGCGCCGACCAGCACGATGGGGTCGTCGGCGTGCGCCGGATGCCCGCGGATCAGCCGTTGGGTGCGCGTGGCGGCCGCCCCGCACCGGCAGATGGCGGTGAGCTTCTCGACCACCTCGGCGCGTGCCAGCAGGTCGGGCATCGGCCCGAACGGCACGCCACGGAAGTCGAGGTCGAGGCCGGCCACGATGACGCGCTTGCCGCGGTCCGCCAGTGCCTCGACCATCGCCACCAACGCGGGTGCGAAGAACTGCGCCTCGTCGATCGCTACCACGCGCGTCTCGTCGGCTACTCGAGCGCGGAGCTCCTCGACGTCGGCCACGGGCAGCGCCTCGAGGGTGCGGCCGGCGTGGGACGCCACCGCCTGGCGGTCGTAGCGGTCGTCGATGACGGGCTTGAACACCTGCACCGGCTGGCGAGCGATCACCGCGCGCGTCACGCGACGGATCAGCTCCTCGCTCTTGCCGCTGAACATGGGGCCGACGATCACCTCGACCCAGCCGCTCGCGTACGGGTGCGCGTTCATCGTCCGATGCTACCGCAGGGCGGGTGATACCCTCGCAGGCATGGATCGGATGCACGGAACGACCATCGTGGCGGTCCACCGGGACGGCGTAACCGCCATCGCCGGCGACGGCCAGGTGAGCCTCGGCGACACCATCGTCAAGCGCCGCGCGGTGAAGGTCCGCCCGCTGGCGGACGGCAGCGTCGTGGCAGGGTTCGCCGGCGCGGTGAGCGACGCCTTCACCCTGCTCGAGAAGTTCGAGGGGTACCTCGAGTCGGCCAAGGGGAACCTGCTGCGGGCCTCGGTGGAGACGGTGAAGGAGTGGCGCACCGACCGCGCCCTGCGCAACCTCGAGGCGATGCTGATCGTGGCGGACGACCGCCAGATCCTGACCCTGTCGGGCGTGGGGGACGTGATCTCCCCCGACGACCCGGTCGCCGCGGTGGGCTCGGGCGGCGCCTTCGCCCAGGCGGCGGCGTTGGCGCTGCTGCGCCACACCGACCTCGACGCCGAGACGATCGCCCGCAAGGCGCTGGGCATCGCGGCCGAGATCGACGTCTTCACCTCCGGCAACGCCACCGTGCTGACGGTCGGTGGGGACGTGGACGCCGAAGGCGCCGACGACACCGACGGCGAGACCGAAGACGGCCTCGAGGACGGAGCCGAGGTATGAGCACCTCCGAGTTGGTGCACCGCACCACCGACCTCACCCCCATCCAGATCGTCGAGGAGCTCGATCGCCACATCATCGGCCAGAGCAAGGCGAAGCGCATGGTGGCGGTGGCGCTGCGCAACCACTACCGGCGTCGGCGCCTGCCGTACGAACTGCAGGCCGAGGTGACGCCGAAGAACATCCTCATGATCGGGCCGACCGGCGTCGGCAAGACCGAGATCGCTCGGCGCCTGGCGAAGCTCGCCGGCGCGCCGTTCCTGAAGGTCGAGGCGACCAAGTTCACCGAGGTGGGCTACGTCGGTCGCGACGTCGACTCCATCGTGCGCGACCTGGTGCGTGCCGCGGCGGTGATGGTGGAGGGCGAGAAGAAGGCCGAGGTGATGGGCCGCGCCCGCGAGGTGGCCGAGCAACGCTTGCTGGACGCGCTTCTCCCGGGCGGCAGCGGCGAAGGCCGCGAGCGCATGCGCGCCCTGCTGCGAAGCGGCGAGCTCGACGACCGCACCGTCGAGATCGAGGTCAAGGAAGAACCGCAGGTGGGCATGCCGCTTCCTGGCATGGAAGAAGCCGGGATGAACTTGCAGGACATGTTCCGCAAGTTCATGCCGGAGAAGAAGGTGCGCCGAAAGGCCAGCGTGCGCGACGCGCGCCGCATCCTCGAGAACGAGGAGGCCGACCGCCTCATCGACCACGACGAGGTGACGCGCGAGGCCGTCGACCGCGCCGAGAACATGGGCATCGTGTTCATCGACGAGATCGACAAGATCGCCGGCAACGACCGCTCCTCCGGCGACGTCTCGGGCGAGGGCGTGCAGCGCGACCTACTGCCCATCGTCGAGGGCACGCAGGTCACCACGCGCTACGGTCCGGTGCGCACCGACCACGTCCTGTTCATCGCAGCAGGTGCGTTCTCCGACGCCAAGCCGTCCGACCTGATCCCCGAGTTGCAGGGCCGCTTCCCGATCCGCGTCGAGCTCGAGGACCTGGATGCCTCGGACTTCCAGCGCATCCTGACGCAGCCGCAGTACGCCCTCACGAAGCAGTACGCCGACCTGCTGGCGGTCGACGGCACCCACCTGCGCTTCGACGAGTCGGGCATCGTAGCGTTGGCCGAGTTCGCCGAGCGCGTCAACCGCGAGGTCGAGGACATCGGCGCGCGCCGTCTGCACACCGTGCTCGAGACGGTGTTGGAGGACGTGGCGTTCGGCACGGACCTCGGCACCGTGGTGGTGGACGAGGCGATGGTGCGACGCAAGCTGGCCGACATCGTCGAGGACGAAGACCTTACCCGCTACGTGCTGTGAGGCGTCGGTGACGACCCGTGTGCTGACGTGGCTCGACCGGCTCGGCTCGAGCTACTGGTTCGTGCCCACCCTGATGACGCTCGGGGCCATCCTCCTGGCCCTGGTGACGTTGCGCCTCGACGCGCGCATCTCGCCGGGCGACCTTCCCAGCATCCCGCTGCTCACCGGGCGGGTGCAGGCCGATGGCGCCCGCACGCTCCTCGGGACCGTCGCGGGCTCACTCATCACCGTCACCGGGCTGGTGTTCTCGCTCACCATGGTGGCGCTCCCGATGGCGGCGCAGCAGTTCGGACCGCGCCTGGTGGGGAACTTCATGCGCGACCGCGGCAACCAGGCGGTGCTCGGCGTGTTCCTGGCGACGTTCGTCTACTGCCTGACGGTCCTGCGCGCCGTGCGCAGCCCGTACGCGCCGACCCCGGAGGAGCTCGCGGTCGGCGCCGTCACCGACCCCGGCTTCGTACCGCAGCTGTCGCTGGTGGCGGCCTTCGTCCTCACGCTCGCCAGCCTCTTCGTGCTGATCTACTTCATCCACCACGTGGCCGAGAGCATCCAGGTCGGGAACGTCATGGCCCGCGTCAGCCGCATCCTCGCCGAGCGCCTGGGCTCCTACCCGCCGGGCTCGGACGACGAGCCCCCGCCGGACGACGCGCCACGGGGCGAAGGCTTCGACGCAGACGTCATCACCTTGCGTTCCGAGCACACGGGGTACCTCCAGGCGATCGACGGCGCGGGCCTGGCACGGCTGGCGCAGGAGCTCGAGGTGCGGCTTCGCTTGCACCATCGGCCGGGGGCGTACGTCATGCGCGGCGGACCGCTGGTCGACGTGAGGCCGGAGCGCGGGGCCGAGGCCGTCCGCGAGCGGATCGGCACGCACCTGGTGTTCGGCCGGGTGCGCACCTACCAGCAAGACCCGAGCTTCCTGTTCGACCAGTTGCTCGAGGTCGCGCTGCGGGCGCTGTCGCCCGGCGTGAACGACCCGTTCACCGCCATCGACGCGGTCGACCGGCTAGCCGAAGGGCTCGAGTTGCTGTCGCGGCGCGCGCCGCCGCGGACGTCGTGGCGAAGCGAGGACGGCGAGCTGCGGGTGGTGGCGCCGGCGTTCGACCTACCCGCCACCGCCGAGCGGGTGTTCGGCGCTATCCGTGGGTACGGTGCCGGCGACCTTCAGCTAGCCACCCACCTCGCCTCCACCCTGCGTCGTTTGGAAGCGAGCACCGATCACCCCGGCCTACGACGTGCCGCAGCGCGCGAAGTGCGGCGCCTGCTCCAGTCGGCCGAGTCGCGCCTCAGCGCGGCCGACCTCGCGCAGTTGCGGGAGGCATCGCAGCGCGTCACCGCCTGGATCCGTCTCGAGGAGGCCGACGACGCCTGAGCGCCGCGGAAGCTGCGGCCGATCGGCGGAGGTCAGACGTCCCAGTAGCGCAGCTCGCGCTCGTCGATACCCGGCTCGCTGCGCCGCGCGAACGCCACCAGGCCGTCGCGGTCGGGAAGCTCGAGGTAGTACCGGAAGTTCGCCAGGTAGCGCTGGACGACCTCGTGGGGCAACGCCAGCCGTTGCGCCTCCTCCGCCGCCACCTCCGCGAGCCGCCCGAGCCCGGCATGGCGCGCGGCGCGGAATGCGGCCACCAACGCGTCCGACGGCCGACGATCGGCGAGCGACGCCCAGACCGCGAAGGTGAACGGTAGGCGCGTGGCGCGGTACCACGCCTCGCCCAGGTCGGTGACGAGCGGCACCTGTTTGCGCGTCGCCACGGCGCGGCGCGTGACGGCCTCGCGCAGGGCGGCGTCCCCGATCAGCAGGGCCGCGTCGCACGCCTCGAGCATGCCGTCGAGGTCGGACGCCATGGGCACGAAGCTGGCGTCGATGCCGTCTTGCCGCAGCAGCACGCGAAGCAACTCGACGCTGGTGGCCGAGTCGGTGGTGACGGCGATGCGGCGGCCGGCCAACGCGGGCCACGGCTGCCAGTGGAACAGCATCACGCTGTACACCGGTCCCAGGGTGGAGATGGAGAAGTCGGGCAGGGCCCGCAGCTGGTGCCGGTGGCGCACGAACTCGATGGACGAGATCAGCGTCAGGTCGATGTCGCCGGCCAGCAGCGCGGCGTTCAGCTCGGTGGGCACGCCGCGCACGAACTCGACCGCGCCGGCCTGCGTCGACCACGGCCGCAGCCGCCAATGGAGCGGCGCCACGTTGGTGTAGGCGACGATGCCGAGGCGCTCGACGCGTCTCCCCGGAGCTTCGTGCTCGGAGCGGTCGGAACGGACGATCTGGTCGTCGTCGGCAGTATCGTCGGCGACGCCCTGCACCAGGCTGCGTGCGCGGTCGGCCATGCTCAGGCCTCGACGACCTTCAGCTCGCGGTAGAGCGCGTCGCGTAGCACCGGGACGCGGTCCGCCGTGCGGATGAGACCCACCAGCTCCTCCTCGGTCATGCCCTTCTCCGTCACCGCACCCGAGGCGTGTGCGATGCGCTCGTCCTTGATGGTGCCGTCGATGTCGGACAC
>CAZACZ010000027.1:0-18082 GCA_964483695.1 uncultured bacterium
CTGCCGAGAAGGGCGGCTACGAGCACTTCATGCTCAAGGAGATCTACGAGCAGCCGACCGTCTTGCAGAACACGCTGTTCGGGCGCTTCGCGGGCAACGGCACCGACGTCGACCTCGATCTTGGCCTCGACCCGAACGCCATCGACCGAGTGGTGATCACCGCGGCCGGCACGGCGTCGTACGCCGGCATGGTGGGCGCCGCCCTGCTCACGCGCCTGGCACGCCTCGGCGCTAGCGTCGAGGTGTCCAGCGAGTTCCGCTACGCCGAGCCGGTGGTGGACGAACGGACGCTGTGCGTGGTGGTGTCGCAGTCGGGCGAGACCATCGACACCCTCGAGGCGCTGCGCGAAGCCAAGCGCCGCGGCGCCCGCACGCTGGCGGTGCTCAACGTCAAGGGATCGAGCATCAGCCGCGAAGTCGACGACGTGCTGTACATCCACGCCGGCCCCGAGATCGGCGTGGCCAGCACCAAGGCGTACACCGGCATGGTCGCCGCGTTCGCGCTGCTGGCGCTGTGGATCGGGCGCGCCCGAGGGACCGTTGACGACGAGCTCGCGCGCCAGCTGGTGCATGGCCTACGCGAACTCCCCAAGCTCGCCGAGGCGACGCTGGCGCGCCGCGACGACGCCGCGCGCGTGGCAGAGCGCATCCAGCACGCGCACGGCGCGTTCTTCCTGGGGCGCGGCGTGAACGTCCCGACGGCGCTCGAAGGGGCGCTGAAGCTCAAGGAGATCAGCTACATGCACGCCGAGGCGTACCCCACCGGCGAGATGAAGCACGGCCCCATCGCCCTGGTCGACCCCGACCTCCCCGTCGTCGCCATCGCCACCGCCTCGCGGCTCTACGACAAGACCGTCTCCAACCTGCAAGAGGTGCTGGCGCGCGACGGCCTGCTCATCGTCGTCGCCAACGACGACGACGACGCCATCGCGCAGCACGCCGCGTACGTGCTGCGGGTGCCGCGCACGCACGAGTACTTGTCGCCGGTGCTGAACGTGCTGCCGCTGCAGCTGCTCGCTTACGAGGTCGCGCATCGGCTGGGGCGGGACGTGGACCAACCGCGGAACCTCGCGAAATCGGTGACGGTGGAGTAGGGGGTGCGGTGGGGGCGGAGCGGGATCCTGCGGCCCGGCGCTGCGCGATGGCCGCAGGATCCCGCTCCGCCCCCACCGGCGGCCGTCGCTACGCTTGGCAAGAGGGGAGGAACCCGCCATTCGCCGAATGACCTCTCCCCAGGGGGGGGGGGGCCCCCTCCCCCTCGCCCGCGCGCGGGGCGGGCCGGTGCTGCCCCCCCCACCACCCCCGCCCCCGCCCCGTGCGGTGAGCACTGCGCGCCCCCCAGCCCCGCTTTACGATGTGCGTCAGGAGGAAGGCATGCCCGCTTCCAGGGTCCTGGCCCAGCGCCATCTAGAGCTCATCCGCAGGCTCAGCCACGTCGACGACACCATCGTCCTCGACGAGGTCGAGCGCGTCCTCGACGATTACACCGAGGCCGAACGCCTGCTGCGCCTAGACGACGACGCCGTAGACGCCTTGCTCCGCCAACTGCTGGACGACGATACCCACAAGTCCTGATCCACGGACCGAACGCCGTGTGACGGCCACGCGATCTCGCTTGGCCGTCATGTAAGAGGCTCGGCGCCTCCCCCCGCGCGCCGCCCCCCCCTGGCCTGGGGTCGGGTGGGCCGTGCCCGCCCCCTCCGCTCCGCGCCGGGCCTCGGGAACGGCCCACCGGACCCCGCCCACTAGATCACCCCGCGACTCCGCAGCAACAGGTACAGCGCCACCGCCACCACCGCGTAGATGACCCACCGGACGACCTTCGTGCCGCTGCCGCGCCCGATGCGGCCTAGGCTCTCGCGGGCCTCGGCAGCCTCTTGGCGTTGCTGGGCGCGTTGGGCGGTGCGTAGGGAGCGGACGCTCTTGTGGAGTTGGCCCTTGCGACGGTACGCCACGCCGAGGTTGTGGTGGGCGTTGGCGAACCCTTCGTTGAGCTTCAAGACGCGCTCGTAGCAGGCGATGGCGTCGTCGATGCGGCCTTCCTCCAGGTCGACGTTGCCGAGGTTGGTGAGGGCGCGGTAGTGCTGCGGGTCGACCTCGAGCGCCGCCTCGAAGTGGGTGCGGGCGTCGGCCAGGCGGTCGTCGTAGATGCTGGCGGTGCCGAGTTGGGTGTGCACTTCGGCGGTGAACCAGGTCTCGCCCAACTCGCGCAGGATGGCGACGGCGGTGTCCGGGTCGCGTTGGTCGAGCGCCTTCGCCGACGCGCGCAGGCGCTCGAGGTCGGCGTCCAGCGCGTCCCAGGGGGCGATGTCCGCGGGCGACTCGAGCCGCCGGATGCGCTCCTGCGCCTTGACGAACGAGCGTTCGCGCACCAGCTCCTCGACGTCGGCGAGGGCGCCGAGGGCTGCGCGGGTGGCATCGTCTGCCGGTTCGGGGGCGCCCGACGAGGACGCCATGCGCGCGGCCAGGTAGGCCTGCCGCGCGGCGCCGAAGCGGCGCAACGCCAGCAACTCGCGCCAATCGGTGATCACGGGAGCGGCGTCTGCTTCGGGGGTTCGGACGGTCATGACCCCGAAGGTAGCACGCTGGCGTAGAGCGCCTCGTACCGCTTGGCGGAGCGGTGCCACGACCAGTCCTGACGCATGCCGTCGCGTTGCATGACCGCCCAGGCCGGGGTGCCGAAGGCGCGGATCGCCTCGCCGGCTGCCCATGCCAACCCGTCGGTGCTGGCATGCTCGAACACGAAGCCGGTTCGCTCGTGCTCGACGGTGTCGCGCAGGCCGCCCGTGGCCCGCACGATGGGGATGGTGCCGTAGCGCATGGCGATCATCTGGGCGAGGCCGCACGGCTCGAAGCGGCTCGGTACCGCGATGGCGTCGGCGCCGGCGTACACCTGGTGCGCCAGCCCCTCGTGGTACCCGACGAAGCCGGACACGCGGCCGCGGTGGTGCGCCATCTGCCTACGCGCCTCCGCTTCCAGCGCGCGGTCGCCCGTGCCCAGCACGCACAGCGACCAGCCTTGCGCCAGCAGCCGCTCGGTGGCATCCAGGACCAGGTCGATCCCCTTCTGTTCGGCGAAGCGCGAGACGACCGCCAGGATGGGGAAGCCGTCTGCCAGGTCGAGGCGAGCGCGCAGCGCCCGGGCAGCTGCGGCCTTGCCGGCCATGGCGTCGGCGTCGTACGGGGCCGATAGGTTCGGGTCGTGGGCGGGGTCCCAGGCTGCCGTGTCGATGCCGTTCAAGATGCCCACCAGCTTGCTGGCCAGGCTGCGGAAGGTGCCGTCCAGACCGTAGCCGTACTCGGGGCGCTGGATCTCTTCTGCGTAGCTGGGGCTCACGGTGGTGACGCGCGTGGCGAAGCCGACGCCCGCCTGCATGGCGTTGGCGCGCCCGAAGTGGTTCAGGTACGAACCGCGCAACGCCCCCGGCACGCGCAACCACCACAGTGTCTCCTCGAGGTCCCACACGCCCTGGTGCTGCACGTTGTGCACCGTGAACACGCTGGGGAGGCCGGGGAAGCCGCCGGGGAGGTGCCAGCCGTTGGCCAGGATCATCGGCAGGTGGGCGGTGTGCCAGTCGTGGAGGTGCACCACGTCCGGGAGGAAGCCCAAGCGCTCCGCCACCTGCGGCACCGCCCGGACGAAGCGCGCGAAGCGCCGCACGTCGTCGGGGTAGCCGTAGAGCGTGTCGCGCCGGAAGTCGTCGTGGCCGACGAAGGCGTAGCGCACGCCGTCTCGTTCGAGGGTGCCGACGCCTACCGCCTCGAAGCCGCCGGCGAAGGGAGCGTCGACGTCGCCGATCCACATGGGGGGCGGATCGGCGTCGAGCGTGCGGTACCACGGCGTCACCACCAGCACCTCGTGCCCGAGCGCCGCCAACGCTTGCGGCAGCGCGCCAGCCACGTCGCCCAAGCCGCCGGTCTTGCTGAACGGCGCGACCTCGGCACTGGGGAACAGGACCCGCACGCACCCAGCTTAGCGCCGCGAAGGTCGTTCGGCGGCCGTTCGCGTAGGCGCTCTTACGGTTTTCATCGGCACCGGCGCATATACTCCGAAGCACACGCGGACCGCGCGTCGGGAGGTTTCATGAAGCGCAGATGGCACTTGCTCGGCCTGTTGGGGCTCGCCGCGGCCACCATGGTCGCGTACGCTCAACTCTCGCGGGACTTCACCAGCGAGTTCCTGAATCATCCGTCCGGTCGAGCCCTCATGCAGGCCTTCGGCGCCCTCAAGACCGGCTACCTGAACGACGTCGACGACGAGACCCTCATCCGGGGGGCCATCAACGGCATGATCGAGTCGCTCGACGACCCGTACACCGGGTACATCGAGCCCACCGCCGCGGCCCGCGAGAACCAGGACCTCACCGGCTCGTTCGAAGGCATCGGCGCGGTGCTCACCCCGCACGACCGCGCTTCGGGCAAGGGCGTGGAGATCCTCACCGTGTACCAGGGCGGCCCGGCTTCCGGCGCGGGCCTGCGGCGCGGCGACATCTTCCTCGAGGTCGACGGCGTCGACGTGCGCGAGCTCACCACCAGCGAGGTTGCCGACCTGGTGCGCGGGCCGAAGGGCACGACCGTGCGGCTGCTCATGAGCCGACCCGGCGAGACCGAGCCGCTCACCTTCGAGATCCAGCGCGCCACCATCCAGATCGTCGACGTCAGCAGCACCATGCTCCCGGACGACGTCGGCTACATCAGCCTGTCTTCGTTCAACAACCAGCGCCTGCACGAGCAGCTGCTCGAACACCTCGACCGTCTGGTGGCGCAGGGCGCCAACGCGCTCATCCTCGACCTGCGCGACAACTCCGGCGGCTTGCTGAACCAGGCCATCCTCATCGCCGACGAGTTCCTCAGCAAGGGTGACATCGTCTTCCAGCGCGCGAGAGGCGTCACGCAGCGCATCGCATCGGCCGACGCGGCCTCGTACGACCTTCCCATGGTGGTGCTGGTGAACGAGAACTCCGCCTCCGCCTCCGAGATCGTGGCCGGCGCCCTGCAGGAGAACGACCGCGCCTTGGTGGTGGGCGAGCAGACGTTCGGCAAGGGCGTGGCGCAGTCGGTGCTGTCGTTGTCCGACGGCGGGCAGTTGCGTTACGTGTCGTTCGAGTGGCTGACCCCGCTGCGGCGCAGCATCGCCGAGGAAGGCATCACGCCCGACGTCCAGGCGCCCGACACGCGCTACCCGCGCACCATCCTGGCCGAGGGTCGTGGCCTGCGCCAGGGCCAGACGGTCGAGCTGGTGGTGGACGGCGAAGTGATCGGCACCGCCAGCGCCAACGACGACGGCACCTTCGACATCGTCGCCCTCGGCGGCATGCGCGAGGTGAGCGAGGTGCAGGGCGAAGCGATCGTCCACCTCGACACCGACAGCGCCTTGCAGGTGGCGTACGACACGGTGCTGACCGAGCGCGCCGCCGGCGCCAACTGAGCCAGGGGGCCGGACGCCGTCCGCCATGATTCGCGTCCAAGGCCTCGTCAAGCGATACGGACAGGTCCACGCCGTCGACGGCGTGGACCTTCACGTCGAGGCGGGCGAGGTGGTGGCGCTGCTGGGGCCGAACGGCGCCGGCAAGTCCACCACCATCCGGGCCATCACCGGGATGCTGCGGCCGACGCGCGGCACCGTCCACATCCTCGGCCACGACCTGGCCAAGCGCCCGATCGACGCGAAGCGCGCCTTCGGGTACGTGCCCGATCGCCCGTACCTCTACCCGAAGCTCACGGGCCGGGAGCTGTTGCGCTTCCTCGCGCGCTTGCGGCGTGTCGAGGACGGCGAGGCGCACGGCGCCGTGCTGCTCGAGGCGTTCGCGTTGGACGACGCCGCCGACGCGCTGATCGAGACGTACTCGCACGGCATGCGCCAGCGCCTCACGTTCGTCTGCGCCTTGCTGCACCGTCCGCCGGTGCTGGTGATCGACGAACCGATGGTCGGCCTCGACCCGCGCGGCGCCCGCGACGTCCGCGCCCTGATGCGGCGCCACGCCGACGAGGGTGGGGCGGTGCTGCTCACCACGCACTCGATGGAGGTGGCGCAGGCGGTGGCGGACCGCGTGCTGGTGATGGCCAAGGGGCGCATCGCGGCGCAGGGCAGCATGGCCGAGTTGCGCGCCCGCGTCGGCCGCGACGACGCCGACCTCGAGGCGATCTTCCTGCAGATCACCGACGAGGAGGCCTCGAACCGTCGGCCGCCGGACGCGGCCACCACCGACGGGCCCACCGACGCGGCGCGCGAGCGGGCATGACGCTCGTCGCCATGCGCCTGCGCGGGGTGCGCAACGCCCTGCTGCGCACGCCGCTGCGCACGGGCATCGGCCTGGCGCTGCTGGCGGCGGTGTTCCTCGGCGTGCACCAGGCCACCGTGCGGGCGGTGCGGTTCCTCGACGGCTACCCGGACATCGGCACCATCGCCGACGCGGTGGCACTCCGCAGCCTAGAGGGCCTGTTCACGGTGCTGATGGTGGGTGTGGCGTTCTCGGTGCTCACCGGCGCCATCGGGACGCTGTACGGTTCGGCCGACCTGCCGCTGCTGCTCGCGCTGCCGCTGCCCGGCTGGCAGGTGTTCGGCCTGAAGGCGGCCGAGACGTACGTGTCGAGCGCCGCCCTGCCCGCGTTGTTCACGCTGCCGGTGCTGGTCGGACTTGGGATGGAGCGCGCGGCGCCGCTCGCCTACTACCCGCTGTCGTTCGCGGCGGTGCTGGCGCTGTACGCCTTGCCGGTGGCGCTCGGGGCGTTGCTGGCGTTGGCGTTGGTGCGGCTGGCGCCGGAGGGGCGCGCCAAGGAGGTCGCGACGGCCGTCAGCGTGCTGGCAGCCGCCGGGCTGGTGCTGGGCTTGCGGGCGCTGCGCCCCGAGCAGCTCTCGGCGATGTCGCCGGAGCAGTTCGAGCAGATGCTGGAGGCGTTCGCGCGGCTCGAGATCGGTTGGCTTCCCAGTGCCTGGGCGTCGGACGCGGTGTGGCGCGCGCTGCAGGGCCAGGTCGGCGCTTCCGGGCTGGCGTTGGCGGCGCTGGCGCTCGCGCTGCTCGGGGCGATGGCGTTGCTGGCGGCGCGCGCCTACGCGCGCGGTTGGCTGCGCGCGCTCGACGCCGTCAGTCCGGGCGGTGGCCGCAAGGTCGGTCGGCGCACGGCGGCGTGGTGGGAACGGCTGCTGTCGCCGATCGGTGGCGGGATGGTGGTGAAGGACATCCGCCTGCTGGCGCGGGACGCGTCGCAGTGGTCGCAGCTGCTGGTGCTGTTGGCACTTGGCGGCGTGTACTTCATCAGCACCGCCAGCTTGTCCGTGGGGGTGCAGGCGTTCCGCGACGCCATCGGCGCCCTCAACGTGGCGTTGCTGGCGTTCCTGCTCGCGGGCGTCGGGATCCGCGTGGCGTTCCCGCTGGTTTCGCTGGAGGGGGAGGGGTTCTGGTTGGTGCGCACCGGCCCGGTGCACGCGCGGCAGGTGGTGTGGGCGAAGTTCGTCGGCGCCCTGCCGCTGCTGCTGGCGCTGGGCGTGGGCCTGGGCGTGGCGGTGGCGGGGAGGCTGGAGCTCTCGCCGGTGCTGGCGTTCGCCACGCCGCTGGCGGGCGCCGCCGCCGCGTTCGCCATCGCCGGTTTGGGCGTGGGCTTAGGGGCGGCGTTCCCGCGCTTCGATGCGGCCAACCCCGCCGAGATCCCCATGTCGACCGGAGGCCTGGCGTACATGGTGGGGGCGTTGGCGTACGCCGCGCTCTCGACGTTGCTGTTCGCCTACCCGGCGTGGCGTGCGCTGCGCGGCGGAGCGGCCGCCTTCCGCTGGGCGTCGGGCGAGGGGATGCTGGTGCTCGCGCTGGTGGTGGCCCTGGCGCTGGCGTTCACCGTGGTGCCGTTGGCGTTCGGTAGCGCGCGGCTGGCGCGCTGGGAGCCAGGGCGCGACTGAGCCAAGGGCCGGCGCGGGGCAGGGCGGTGCGCCCGGCCGGCGCGCTACAGCCTCGGCCCCGCCCCCCGCACCGCTTCCGACGCGCCCGCTTCGAAGCGGGCGAAGTTCGCATGGAACATGCCGGCGAGCTTGCGGGCGGTGGCGTCGTAGGCAGCGGTGTCGCTCCAGGTACCGCGGGCGTTCAGCAACGACGACGGCACGCCCGGCGCGCGGCTCGGGACGGCCAGGCCGAAGATGCCGTCGAACGAGGTGGGAACGTCGTCGAGGTCGCCGGCCAACGCGGCGCGTACCAGGGCGCGGGTGTACGCCAGCTTGATGCGCGACCCGGTCCCGTACGGACCGCCGGTCCAGCCGGTGTTGAGCAGCCAGGCGCGGCTGCCGTGGCGGCGTAGGCGCTCGCCCAGCATCTCGGCGTAGCGAACCGGCGGAAGCGGCATGAACGGGCCGCCGAAGCAGGCGCTGAAGGTCGCGGTGGGTTCGGTGACGCCGCGTTCGGTGCCCGCCACCTTGGCGGTGTACCCGCTGAGGAAGTGGTACATCGCTTGCTCGGGTGTGAGCTTGGCGATCGGCGGCAGCACCCCGAAGGCGTCGGCGGTGAGGAACACGATGTCCTTCGGGTGCCCGCCCAAGCCCGTGTCGGAGGCGTTCGGCATGAACTGGATGGGGTACGCCGAGCGGGTGTTCTCGGTGCGCGAGGTGTCGGCGAAGTCGAGCTGGCGCGTGCCGGTGAAGACGTGCACGTTCTCCAGCACCGTGCCGAAGCGGTGGCTGGCTGCGTAGATCTCCGGCTCGGCGTCGGCCGAGAGGTCCACGACCTTGGCGTAGCACCCGCCTTCGAAGTTGAACACGCCGTGATCCGACCAGCCGTGCTCGTCGTCGCCGATCAGCCGCCGGCGAGGGTCGGCGGAGAGGGTGGTCTTGCCGGTGCCGGAGAGGCCGAAGAAGAGCGCGACGTTGCCGGCATCGTCCTCGTTGGCCGAGCAGTGCATCGGGAAGACGCCGCGTTCGGGGAGCGCGAGGTTCAGCGCCGTGAAGATCGACTTCTTGATCTCGCCGGCGTACTCGGTGTTGCCGATCAGCACCACCTTGCGCTCGAAGTCCATGGCGATGACGGTGCTGGAGCGGCAGCCGTGCCGCGCCGGATCGGCGCGGAAGCTCGGTAGGTCGAGCACCACCCACTCCGGGTCCTCGTGCGGGGTGGCGGCGTCGACGAACAAGTTGCGTGCGAACAGGCTGTGCCAGGCGTACTCGGTGACGACGCGCACGGTGGTGCGGTAGCGCGCATCGCCGCCGGCATTGAGGTCTTGCACGTACAGGCGCTTGCCGCCGAGGTGCGTCTCCATGTCGTGCAGCAGACGCTCGAACGCTTCCGGCGCCATCGCTTGGTTCACCGGGCCCCAGTCCACCACGTCCTCGCTAGCGCCGTTGCGCACCACGAACTTATCGCCAGGGGACCGCCCGGTGAAGTGCCCGGTGTCGACCACCAACGCGCCGGAGCCGGCGATGATGCCCTCCTTGCGCGCCAAGGCATGCTCGTACAACACCGCCGGGACAGGGTTCAGGCGCAGCGAGCCGGCGCCGTCCAGTCGCACGCCGTTGGCGCCGAGGTCGGTGCGCGGGCCGCCCGCGTCGGGTTCGTGGTCTGCGCCGTGCGAAGCGCCGTCGGCCCGAGTCGGCACGCCGGTGCTGGGTTGCTGTTGGCTCCGCTCTGGGGACATGTCGTTCACTTATACCAGGGGCTTCCGGGCCGGGCGGGTCGTTCGCGAAGGCGCCGGGATACACCGCGGCGCGCACGTCACCAGCGCAGCGTGACGCCGAAGTGCACCGCACTGCGATCGGTAGCGAGCGAGACGCCCGTCTCGAGGCGGACGGTCCGTCCGAAGGCGTAGCTGACGCCCACCCCCAGCTCCGAGCGCGGCTGCGCCAGGGTACCGGCGGTGGGGAGGTCGAAGCGGCCGAAGAGGTCGAGGTCGAGCGGCCCGAGCGCGTAGCTCAGCGCCACTTCGTTGGTGACGGCGTACGTCCGGTCGGAGCCGTCGTAGGTGCCGATGCGGTAGCTGGCGAACAGCTCCGGCGCCAGGTAGCCGCCGAGGCGCACCGACACCCCGAACGGCTGCGCTCCCGCGTCGAGCAGCGTGGAGAGCGCCGAGGTGCGGATCTCGACCACGTCGAGGCCAAGCGCCTCGCGCAGCGCGTTCTGCAACTCCGAGACGATCAGCAGGTCCACCGCGGTATCGAGCGCGCCTTGCGCCACCGCCTCGCCGAGGCCGCCGGCGCCGATGACCTCGGCGTTCAGCTCGAGCCGCCCGAGCGTGACGAGCGACAGGAGCTCCGGCTGCGTCAACGACCGCACGCCCGCTCCGGCACCTTCGCCCGACACCTCGATGAGCGCTTCGGAGGTCAGCACCGGCCGCACGTCGAAGCGGATGCCGCCCTGCTCCTGCGGCGCGCGCTCCACCGGCCCGGCGAACGCCAGGTCCACGCGGACCGGCGACGCGCCGCTCGGCTGCACGAAGCGCACCCCGGGCAGGCCGCCGAGCGCGCGCTGCTGGTCGAACTCGGTGTACGCGGCCACGTCGAGCTCTGGGAGCACCCCGCGGCTTGGTTGGAAGGAGGCGATGGCGCGCTCGAGGGTGAAGTCGCGGCCGGAGAAGCGCAGGCTGCCGCGCAGGGCGCGCGCTTCGCCCGCCAGCTGCGGATCGCTGGACGTGCCGCCGAGCACGAGGTCGAGCGCCGCCTCGCCCGCCCCGAGGTTGGTGCTCAGCAGCACCCGCTGGGGCGCGCGGATCGACAGCTGGTCGAAGCGAACCCCGGTGGGCCCGCTCCCTTCGGTCCCGTCCGCGCTGGAGGTGGGGGGTGCGGCTTCGCCGACCGAAGCGGGCGCGGCAGCCTTGCCGGCGCCGGGTGCGGCACTCGGCACGGGAGCGGGGCGCACGGCCGGGTCGATCACCACCTCCTGGGCGAGGATGTCGCCGCCGAGCGCCAGGCCATCTTCGGCGGTTCGCAGACTCAGGTCCGCGTCCACCACCGCCGAGGCGATCAGCAACGAGGGGAAGGCGAGGCGGAGGCCGGTACCGCCGGCCCGCAGGTCGAGCGGGAAGAGGGCGCCCTCGACGCGGAGCGGCGAACCGAGCGTGCCGCTGACGTCGAGCCGCGGCGCCCCGTCCACCTGCCGCACGGTGCCGTTCACCTCCTCGACGGTGCCGATGCCGGGCAGGCCGACGGTTCCGCCGAAGCGCACGTCGAGCTCGTCGACGGCGACCGGTTGCAGCGCCAGGCGGCCGGACGCCGCCACCTCGAGCGCGCCCGTCACCGCCCCGCTGGCCGCAAGCTGGGCGCTGCCGCGCAGCGTCACCCCGTCGAGCGTCACCTGCGCGCCGTCCAGGCGGTACGTGCCGCCGCCCAGCTCCACCTCGAGCGTCTCGCTCTCGAAGGTGGCGTCGGGCGTCGCCAACGATCCGCCGGCGCGGAAGGTGAAGCTGCCGCGCGCCCCGATGCCCAGGCGCGCCAGGGACGGCGCCAGCCCGAGCAGGGGCGTGAAGTCCGCGTCGGTGGCTTCGAGGTCGAAGTCGAGCAGGTCGGCGCCGATGGTGCCGCTCGCCTGCCAGGCGCCGCGCCCCTCGAACGCCGCGCGCTCCACCTGCACGGCGCCGTCCTGGTAGGCGATGGCGACGTCCCCGAGGGTCACCACGCCGGCGCGCTCGAGGCGGATCTCCTCGCTGGCGAGGCGCAGGTAGCCGGCGCCGGGGTCCGCCAACGGCACCTCGAAGCGCATCACCCCGGTGAGCTCGGCGGTGACGTCGGTGTCGCCGAGCGCCGCCTCCGCCAGCAGGTCGAGCGGCAGCAGCTCGAGCCGCGCCGTCCCAGCGACCACGCCGTCGGCGATGGTGGCGCTGATCAGGCTGCGACCGAGGTTCAGGCTGGCGTCGAGGCCGCGCAGGCCGCCGCTCAAGCTGAGCGTCGCGGGCAGCGTGCGCTCGCCCACCTCGAGCTCGGGCAGCAGCAGTTGCCCCAGGACGAGACCGTCGCGCAGCTGCACCACGCCGCTCAGGGCCCCTTGCAGGTGCGGCAGGAGGCGCGCCACGCCAGCGACCTCCGCGAGTTCCACGGTGCGCACGCGCACCTCGACGTTGCCGCCGGTGGGTGCGCCGGGCGCCAGTTCGGCCGGCACCAGGTCGGCCAGCCCCCAGCTCCCGCTGGCGCTGACGCGGCCGCCCGCCACGTCGACCGTGGCGCGTCCACCGATGCGGCCGTCGGCGATGGTGGCGTCGGCGCCCAGCACCATCGTGCCCACGCCGGTCGGCGCCACGCGGACGTCGGTGACCCGCACCGAGCCGCTCGGCCCCACGTCGGGGCGGAACGTCGCTCGGCCCTCGACCCGGCCCCCGCCGACGCGCACGTCGGCATCGAGCAGGACCTCGCCGGCAGCGTCGTAGACCGCCTGGAGGCGACCGAGCGCGCCGTCGGACAGCAGCTCCCATCTCCCGTCCTGGAGGGACACCTGCCACGGCAGGACGTCCTCCAGCGGCAGGCCTGCCGGAAGCGCCAGCGTGCCGGCCAGGTCGGCGCGCGCAGCGGTCACCTCGCCGTCGGCGGTGATGAGGAAGCCGAAGGCATCGGCCTGGAAGTCGTGCACGTCGATGCCGACCTCGGGCGAGGTGCGCAGGCTCAGCGTGCCGGAAGCGGCGCCGGTGCCTTCCAGGGTGAGGCCGCCTTCCGCCACCCGCGTGGCCAACGCGGCCAGGTTGGTGGCCGCCAGCGACGTCTCGGCGGCGACGTTCGGCAGGGTGGGCAGCGAAGCGCGCAGGTACGGCGTACCGCTGGGTCCGCGGCCATCCAGCCGCAGGCGCAGCGGCCCGACGTGCACGTCGACCGCGCCAACGGCATGCAGCGCACCGCTGGCGGCGCCGCCCGCGCGCAGGCGAAGGGTGCTGGTGGTGCCGGGGGCGCTCGCACCGGCCCCGGAGGTCACGCCGGCGTCGGGGGGCGTTACGGTGCCGGCGAGGGCCGGGCCCGAGACGATGGTCAGGTCCGTGAACGGCAGGATCCGACCTTGGACGCGCACCGGGGCGGTGAGGGGGCCGCCTTGCAGCGTCTGGTCGAGGGTGATGCCGCCGATGCCCAGGCTGGCGCGTCCTTCGACACTCACCGGACCGCCGACGCGGGTCCGCAGCACCACCTGCGGCAGCAGGTCGGTGCCCTGCACGCCGCCTTCCGCGCTCACGGCCACACCCGCGAAGGCAGCGCCCTCCAGCCGTACGTCGCCCTGCCATGGTGCTGCGCCTACGCGTGTGGCGAGCGCGTCGAACGTGCCGCCGGCGACCCCGCCCCCCATGCGGAGCTCGATGTCGTCCGCGCGAACGTAGTGGAAGGCGAGGTCGAGCGGGAGCGCGCCTTGCTCGTCGGCGCCGTGGAGGCTCCCATCGATGCGGAACCGCACGCCCGCGCCTTCGGCCGTCAGGTCGAGGGCGGGGCCGAGGGTGGTGGGAAGCGCTTCGACCACGGCGTCCCACCGCAGCTGACTGGGATCGAAGCTGCCGCGCAGATGCGCGCCGTCCAGCGTGATCGGTGCTCCCGGCGAGGCAGCGGCGAGGGTGATCGTGCCGAGCGGTTGCTCGAGCAGCACGGCGTCCGTCACCTCTCCGGCGAACCACGGCACATCGGGAGCGCCCGCCAGGAACGCCAGCCTCACGCGTCCGCTAGCGCCTCGCACGGCCGCCGAGAGGTCACCGTCGACGCTCGCGGCGCTCAGGTCGGGTGCGATGCGCGCCTGCCAGCCGTCGAGACGACCGACGCCGGCGGCGGTGATGCCGTCCTCGTCGTCGTCGAACACCACCACCGCCTCGCCTACGCGCACGCTCCCCCTGGCGCTGGCGGCGCCGTCCTGGACGGCGATGCGCAGGTCGCTGACCACGGGTCCGAGTGCTAGATCGCTGGTGAGGTCGAGGCGACCGGCGGCCGGGGCGGCGTCGAGGCGGATGCCGCCACGCACCGCGCCGTCGCCCTGCAAGGCGGTGGTGAGGAACGGCGCGGCGAGGCTGCCGCCCAGTTGCAACGTGCCGCTGACGCTGCCGTCGAACCCGGCGATGCCCAGCCGGGCGGCGTCGAGGAGCGCCGTCACGGATGCGTCGCCGAGCTCGGACGGGGACGGTGCCGTCAGCACCACCGGCCCGCGGACCAGGCCGCGCAGGTCGGCGTCTCCTAGGCGCAGGTCGGTCAGGTCGAGTTGCGCCTGAAGCGCGGCCTTCACGCCGCCGTTCGTGCCGCTGCCTGCGCTTCCGCCCTCGCCACCGCCGGCGTCCCTACCGGCGCCACCGCCGTCCGCGGCGCCACCGACCAGCGTGGCGCCGCCGACGAGGCTGCTGTTGGGGGCGGTGAGCGCGACGTGCTCCACGTGCACCTGGACGGCGCCGCCCAAGCCGGGCTCGGCGCGGGCGGTCAGGCTCAAGCGCGGTTCGACGACCTGCGGCAGCACCTCGTCGAGCGGCAGGTCGTCGACGTGCACCTCCGCTTCCCACCCGCCGTCGGCGGCGTCGACCGAGACCTGAACGGCCGGGCCGTCGAGCCGTAGGCCGGCGACGCCGTCTGCGTAGTGCAGCGGTCCCCGCGCGGTGGCGAAGCCGTTCAGAGCGACGTCGCCGTCCAGCGTGGGCGCAAGCAGCGTGCCACCCAACGCAGGCGTCCCGACGAGGCGCAGGTCGGGGAGGTCGGGCGCGCCCGCCACGGCGTCGAGCGGCACGTCGAGGAGCAACTGGCCGGTCAGGTTCGGGTCGCGCAGCGGATCGGCCGTGAGGTCCGCGCGAAGCTCCACCTGCATGCCCGCAAAGGGCGCGTCGGCCGGCACGCGCGGGGCCGCCTCGAGCGTCAAGCCGCCGTCCGCGCCGCCGTCGCTGCCGTGCCCGTGGAGCGTCACGTCGATCGGGCCGAAGCGCTCCCAAGCGGGCGCAGCGAGCGTGACGCGAGCGCCGCCGTCGAACCCAGCGGTGGCGCTCCACCGCAGCGCCGCGTCGCTCAGGGCCGCCGAGGCCCCGGCCAGCACGTCGGGAAGGATGGCGGCGTAGGCGCTCGCGTACGGGCCGGAGGTGTCGATGGAGGTGCCGCCCGTGAGGAGCAGGGTGGACCCCGTCACGTCGTAGCGTGCGCGCAGCCCGTCCCAGCGCACGTCGACGATGGGGCCCGCGGCAGCGCCGGTGGCTCCGGCAGCCGGCCCGCCGGGCGCGTCGGACGGTGCTTCGGCGGCACGGTCTTCGAGCGTCCCATCACGCACCTCGACGTCGGCCGCTTCGCCCAGCGACGGCACCCGGACCACCCCGCGGACGTCGAGCGCCGGAGTGAGCGCTCCCGCGCCCTCGAGGTAGACGGGATGAGCGCCGGCAGCGTCGGCAGCATCAACAGCTTCGGCAGCGTCGGCCGGCGGGGGCGCGCCGGTGTCCATCGTGCTCGCGCGGTCGGCGCCCACGGGCCCGATCAGACCGTCGATGCGAGCCGAGAACTCCGCCAACCGGGCCGTCGAGATGCCGGCGGCTCCTGCCGGCCCGGCGGGCGCCGCCGCCAGTCCGTCCTGCCCCGCGTCCCGTGCTTCGTCCTGCGCCCCATCGGCACCGCCCAGGATCACCACCGCCCGCGCGCTCCCGCTCACGCGCCCCAAGGCGCCGGCGGGCACGTCGACGTCCACGACCAGGCGTCGTGCGGGGGCGGCGCCGGAGCGTGCGGCCAGCGGTGCCGAGCCGTCGGCGGACCTCGCGGCACCGTCCGTCTCGGGTTCGAGCGTCGCGCGCAATCGTGCGTCGCCCACCGCGATCTCGAGGGCGCCGCGGTCGGCCGGGTCGTCGAGGGTGAACCTCGCGTCGATCGCCCGACCGTCGAGCTCACCGCGCAGCTCGGCGGTGCGGTCCTCGGTCCACGCCAGGCGTCCGTCGAGTCGGAAGCCGGCCCCGTCGACGACGAGGCGAAGGTCGTCCGGGGCGCGGCCCGTCAGGGCAACGGCGGCGCCTTCGACGGTGCCCGTCAGGTCGGCCTCGAACGCCACCGCCAGCGGCCGGGTGGTGACGGTCAGCGATCCGCCGCCGCCGAGGTCGGCGTCCAGTCCGGCGCTCGCCGCGAGCGCCGGCCACGCCACCGTGGCGAGGTCGAGCACGACGCTGGCGTCAGCGCCGGTGCCGTGGAACGGCGCCGTGAGCAAGGTGGTGCCAGCTTCGCCCTCGGCGGGGCGGACCAGCGCCAGGGCGCCGTCGTAGGTGAGCGCAGTGCCCGACGCTTCGGCTCGCAGCGTCAACGGGCCCGCGCTCGCCGCCAGCGGCGCCTCGACCTGCGCCGACCACCCCGTCGCGGCGCGCCACGACCCCTTCGCCTCCACAGGTCCGGTCAGGTACGGCGCGCCCGGCCCCTCGTCGACGGCGGCCGTGGCCACCGCTCGGACCTCCGGATCGGCGAGCGGCCCGTCCACCGCCACCTCGAGCGTGGCCGGTTGGCCGAGCACGGTGATGCCGATGTTCGCACCTCCGCTCAGCACGCCGGAGCGAAGCTGCACGTCGATGCCGTCACCGGTCAGCGAGGCGGCGTCCGCGCCGGCGGGCCAGCGCAGGGTGGCGTGCAGGGCCGG
This sequence comes from uncultured bacterium, assembly GCA_964483695.1. Lineage (GTDB taxonomy): Bacteria > Deinococcota > Deinococci > Deinococcales > Trueperaceae > CAZACZ01. Next base: position 16,494 of record CAZACZ010000027.1, read on the forward strand.
GGTGCTCAGCGCGCCGTCGGACCGGGCGGCGGCGTCGAGGTCGGCGCGCAGCCCGCTGCTCGCCGTCCACCCGAAGGTGGCGCCCACCGCGCCGTCGAGGCCCTGGGCGCTGCCCGCGAGCGCGAGGGTGGGGAGGAGTGTCCCTGACGCGGACGCGGTGGCGACGCCGCCGACGGCGCCCGAGCCTTCCAGGGTCAGCTCCTCGCCCTTGCCGAGGACCGTGAAGGTGGCGCGGATGGCGTTCGCTGTGGCGTCGGGAGACGGTGGCGCGTCAGAGGCGCCGCTGGCCGGGAGGGGGGTCGAGGCGAGGCTGGCGTCGAGCGTGACCGCGCCGCGCCAGCCGGTCGCGGCCTCGTGCGTGAGGGCGCCGTCGATGGTGGCCCGGAAGGCGGGTGCGGTCGGGGGGAGGAACCGCTCGAGGGGTGCTTCGCTCGCGCGGAGATGGAAGACGGGGCCGGACGCTCCAACGGACGCTCCATCCGACGCCCCGTCGGCGGCGCCGTCGCGTGCGGTGTCCGCGGGTCCCGTCGCGTACATCACGTCGAGACCGTCGCCTTGGGCGTCGGCGCGGAGGTCGGCGCCGACGCCCGCGATCTCGCCTCGCAACGCCACCTGCCCATCGGGCGCGGTCCAGGACACGTCCGCCCGGTACGCCGGTCCGGCGAGGAGGTCGGCGGTCCCGTCGAGCGCGACGGTGCCTCCGGGCCGCCACGCTTCGGGCAGTGCTGCCGCGAGCGCACCGCGCTCGTCGCGGACGCGGAGGCGCAGGTCGCTCGGCGTGCCTTCCAAGGTGGCGATGGGGGCGGCCGTGGCGGCTTCCGCCAGCGGCACGATCGCGCCTTCCAGCGGCAGGGTCGTGAGGTCGGCGACGCGCTGCTCGCCGTCAGCGGGCCGGGCGCGGAGCAGGTAGGTGTCGCCCGCGTAGGCGAACGGCACGGCGGCGCTCCCGCGGACGGTGGCGCCGCCGTCCTCGAGCGCCACCGTGAGCGTCTCGCCGGCCAGCGTGAGGGCTGCGCGCGGTGCGGACCAGCTCGCGTCGAGCGTCCACGGCACCGGGGCGACGTCGATCGGGCCGGCGCGCACGCCGGCCATCACGCCACTGCCGCGCGCGCCCTGAAGGTCGAGGACGATGTCGGTGAAGGGCCCGACGTCGGCAAGGAGGCTGAGCGCGGGCACTTCCGGCGCCGCAGGGGCCGCACCCGCCTGCCCCTCGGGAGCGATCCCGGCTCCAAGGCCGCTGGCCGGCGCCCAGGCGCCGCCCGTGATGGCGCCATCGCCGCGCAGGGGGAAGCCTGCCACGTCGCCGTCGAGGCGCACGTCGATGGCGTCGCCGGCGCCGCGCAGGTCGGCGCGCAGGGCGAACGGCGCCACCAGGTCGATCGACGCTTCGCCTGCGAACCCGCCACCACCGGCAGGGCCGTCGACGCCCGCCTGCGGCGCGTACGCCAAGGAGCCCTGGAAGGCCCCGCGCAGGACGTCCCCGGCGCCGACCTGGCGCGCCGCGGCGGCGAGGTCGAGGCCGCCGTCGACGGACCACGTGCCGCGTTGCGGAGCGAGCGCGAAGCGAAGCGCCCGGGCGTCGCCAGTGT
>CAZACZ010000027.1:18182-34906 GCA_964483695.1 uncultured bacterium
GCCAGGGTTGCCGGCGTCGCCAGCGTCGCTAGTGGCGCCGGCATCGGCGGCCTCGGCAGCGTCGCCGGTCCCGCCGGAGGTCAGCACGCCGCGCAGGTCGATGACGCCGCCGGACCAGTCGGCGGCGAGCGTGACCGGGAGGTCACCGAAGGCGCCTTCCAGCTGCGCGCCCGCGGACCGGAGGTCGAGCACACCGGCGAGCGTCGCGCCGTTCGTCAGCGGGACAGGGCCGAGCACGCCACCAGCTCGCAGGCTCGCCGAGACGTCGACGCCGTCACCGCCCGGCCGCGCCGCCGCGCGAGCGTCGAGCAACGCCGCTCCGCTAGCCGGGCCGTTCGCACCGTCTACGACCGCCACCGGCACGCCCGTCAGGGTCACGTCGAAGCTCGGCGCGCCGCCGCCGGTTGCCTGGGCCACCAGGCGCTCGTCCGCTGCGGTCGCGGCGAAGCGCCACGGTGCGTCCGCCACGGGCGCCTCGGCGCGGGTCTCGAGCGTGCCGAGGTCGAGCGCTACCGGGCCGAGGCGGGTGTCGCGCGTGCGCAGCGTGCCCTGCCACGTCACGGCACCGTCGCGGTAGGCGAGCAGGCCGGCGTCCACGCCGACGATGGTGCGGACGTCGCTTCCGACCTCGGGAGCGCCGCTGCTGTCGCCGACGTCGCCCTCTTCGCCGCTCGCCGCGACGCCGAGCGCCACGTCCGCCACCGTCACCTCGAGGTCCGCGCCAACGCTCGGCGACGCCGTGATCGCGCCGCGCACGGCCACCGGCCCGAAGGAGCCGCTGACGCCCTGCACCGAGGCCGTGCCGCCCGCTTGCGCGGCTGGCACGAGCGTGCCCGCCACCGAGCCACGAAGGTCGGCGTCCACGCCGATGCCGGGGAGCGCCACGCGCAGCGGCGCGTCGGCGTCCACGGCCAGTTCGAGGCGCAGCGCCTCCCAGGCGCCGGAGGCCGCCAGCGACACGCGCGCCGCTGGGCTCACGCCCGGCACCGCGACCTCGGGGAGCGTCACCGCGCCGTCGATGCGCCCCTGGGCCAGCACGAACGCACCTTGGTAGGGGAGTTCGGCGGCCGTCCCGGCGACGAAGGCGCTCCACCCGTCCGCGTCGAGGGTGGCGTCCACCGCGGCGTCGGCGGGGAGTTCGTCGACACTGCCCTTCAGCGCCGCGCGCAAGGTGGCGTTCGGGGTGCCCCCGAGGTCCATGGCGAGGGACGCGTCGACGAGCCGCAGCGCCGCCCCGGCCGCACCCACCGCCGTATCGCCCAACCTCAGGCCGCCCAGGTCGGCGTTCTCGAGGCTCAGTTCCAGGCGGTCGCCGGCGCGCGCCGGCGCCACGCTCACGCGCAGCGGTCCACCGCCGAAGGTGGCGCGGGCGTCGACGCGGACCGACGCAGACGCGGCGAGATCGCCCGCAGCACCCGACGTCGGCCCGGCCGCGCCAGCGCGGTCCCCCGGCCTGCCCACGCCACCGCCGTCCCCTTGCGGCGGCGGCGTCGCCACACGGAAGTTCGCCGCCAGCGCCTCGAGCGGCACACCTGCCAGCGCGCCGGCTCCGGTGGCGCTACCTTCGATGACGGGGGCGTCCCAGCCGGCGACCGCGACCTGCACCTCGGTCGCGCCGTCCACGGGCAGCGGCAGGCCGTCCGGCAGCGAGCCGCGCAGGAGCCACGCGGCGGCGTCCGCCAGGGCAGGAGTGGCGTGCCCGGTGACCTCGTAGTGCTTCCGCGCGACATCGACGGTGCCGCTGGCGCGCACCTGGCCGCCGAGCGCGGTGCCGGTGACCTCGGCGAGGATCGTCGGGTAGCGAAGCCGCACGGTGCCGGCGACGTCGTGCACGCTCAGGTCGATGGCGTCCACCTCGCCGCCTTGCAGCTGGAAGTCGCCTTCGACGCGGCTGCCGTCGATGCGCAGCGAGCCGCGCGCCGTACCGCCCACCGCACCGTCCCACCACCTGCGCGCCAGGGTGGCGTCGGCGCTGCGGACGTCGAGCGTGACGACGCTGCTCAGGAGGTCGTAGCGACCCGCGAGGTCGGCGCGACCGTCGGCGGTGGTGACGTTCCCTTCGAAGCGCACGGCGCCCGCTTCCTCCGTCACACGCACGCCCTCGATGCTCAGGTCGGGCAGCTCGAACGGCACCTGCACCACGTGCACGTCGACGTCGCGCAGGTCGATGGCGCGGGGACGGATGCGCACGGCGCGCGCCGCCACGCCCGCCGCTCCCGGCTCGGGCAGCAGCGTCGCGAGGTCGAGCGTGCCGGCCGCGCCGTCGAGGCCCACGTCGATCGGCAACTCGCCGCCGAGCAACGAGGGCAGGAAGTAGCCCACCTCGAGGTGCTCGAGGGTGACGTCGACGCCGCTACCGCGCAACGTGACCCCCTCCAGCGCCACGGCGCGCCAGGCGTTGCCGGAGCTGGCTTGGTACACGAGGTCGTAGCCGTTGGACGCGAGCAGCGCCTGGGCACGCCGCAGCAGCGCCTCCCGTACGGGCCCGAACCCCGGTGCCAGCGCGAGCAGGCCCAGGGTGAGCGTCACGGCCGCGACGGTGAGGAGGGTTCTTCGGCGCATCTCTAGGGTCGGGTGGTTCCTTCGTTCCGGGAGAGGTCGGGGCGACTCGGCTTCGAGGCGGCAGGAACCCCGTTCCCTACGCGCATCACTAGGGTTCGAGCGTACCACGGGCGCATGAGAAACGGCCGTTCGGGACGCGTGCGGTAGCATGGCCCCCTCATGACGCACCCAGGCGCCTCGGCGGGCGCGCACCACGGAACGAAGCGCATCACGGCCATCGTGGCCGGCCGCGTGCAGGGCGTCGGGTACCGCGCCTTCGCGCGCAGCCAGGCGGTCGACCTGGGGATCGCCGGGCACGTCGAGAACCTGCCGGACGGCCGCGTCGAGGTGGTGGCGGAAGGCCACGTGGACGACCTCGAGCTGCTGCTCGTGCGTCTGCGCACCGGCCCGGCCCATGCCGAGGTGCGCTCGATCGAGGTGGAGTGGGGCGAGCCGGGAGGGGCGCGTGGCTTCTTCGTCTACTGAACCTGCTACGGATGCTGCTGCCGATGACGGCGTGAGCGTGCCGGCGCCCCTCGACGGCGCCGCGCTGGCAGTCGTGCCTGGCGTGCTCGGCCAGATCGCTCGGGAGCGCGCGGACGACTACCGCGGCGTGGCGGTCGCGGAACGCCTCGCGCCCGAGGGCGCTCGGATGCGCCAACAGCGCTTCCTGGCGGCGTTGCGCCGGCAGCTCCGAGCCACGCCGGCGATCGTGGGTCGCACACGCACGACCGGTGGTGCGGCGGGGCCGACGCCGCTGGCGGTCATCGCCGAGGTGAAGCGCGCCAGCCCGTCGCAGGGCGCCATCGCGGCGCTCGACCCGGTGGAGGCCGCGCGCGCCTACCAGCGTGGCGGTGCGGCGGCGCTCAGCGTCCTCACCGAGCCGCGCCACTTCGGCGGCGACTTGGCGCACCTGCAGGCCGTCGCGGCGGCCGTGCCGCTGCCGGCGCTGCGCAAGGAGTTCGTGGTGCACCCGGCCCAGGTCGTGGAGGCGGCGCAGGCGGGGGCGGCCGCGGTGCTGTTGATCGTGGCGGTGCTGCAGCGCGCCACCGCCTCGTACCTCGCGTTCGCCCACGCCCTCGGCCTCGACGCGCTGGTGGAGGTGCACGACGAGCACGAGCTCGACCTGGCGCTGGACGCCGGGGCCGAAGCGATCGGCGTGAACAACCGCGACCTCGCCACCCTCGCCATCGACCTGCGCACCGCCCCGCGTTTGCTGCGCCGTGCGCGCGAGGCGGGGTTCGACGGCGTGGCCGTGGCCGAGTCGGGCTACGCCACGCGCGACGACCTGCGCGCCGTCGAGCCCTGGGCCGACGCGGTGCTGGTGGGTACGCGTCTGGCCGGGAGCGGCGACTTGGCGGCGGCGCTTCGGCTGCTGCGAGGGGCCACGCCATGACCGCCAAGGCGCCCCCTTACGCCGTCGTCACCGGCGCCAGCAGCGGCATCGGGCGCGCCATCGCGTTGGCGCTGGCGGCGCGCGGGTACCGCCTGGCGATCCAAGGGCGCGACGGCCGCAGGCTGGACGCCACCTGGGAGGCCTGCGAGGCGTTGGCGCGCCGCCAGCACGCTAGTTGGGGCGCCGACGACGCCACGGCCTTCGTGAGCGCCGCCTACGAACGCCTGGTCCGGGCCGATGCGGCCGCCGAGCGGCGGCGCGCGCGGGCCATCGCCGCCGGCCGAGCGCCCGATCCCGAGGCGCCGGCCGACCTCGCGCCCACCGGCATGGGCTCGTTCGCCGAGGACGACCCCGAGGGGCACCTGGCGCACCGCAACGACGGTCTTCCGCCGCCGGTGCTGCCGTACCGCGTCGACCTCGCCGACGACGCCGCCGTCGGCCGCTTCGTGCGCAGGGTCCTGCGCGTGGAGGAGTTGGAGGGCACGCCACCGTCCGTGCTGATCCACGCCGCCGGCGTGATCCGCTTGGGTACCGTCGAGGCGTCGAGCGTGGCCGACCTCGACCTGCAGTACCGCGTGAACGTGCGCGTGCCCTACCTGCTCACGCAGGCGCTGCTGCCGGCGCTGAAGCGGGCGCGCGGGCAGGTGGTGTTCGTCAACTCGGGCGCGGGGCTGCACGCCAGCGCCGAGTGGAGCGCCTACGCCGCCAGCAAGTTCGCACTCAAGGCGCTCGCGGACGCGCTGCGCCAGGAGGTGGCGGGGGAGGGCGTGCGCGTCACCACCGTCTACCCGGGCCGCACCGCCACGCCGATGCAGCAGCAGGTGGTGGCGCACGAGCAGCGCGCGTACCACCCCGAGCGCTTCGTGCGGCCGGTCGACGTGGCGGCGCAGGTGGCGGCGGTGTTGACGGTGCCCGCCCCCAGTGTGGTGAGCGACCTACAGATCCGCCCGCTCTAGGCCCGACCTGGTCGCGAACGACCCAGAAGTGCCCGTCGCGGCGCTATACTCCGCCCCATGTCGCATCGTCACGCGCCGGTGGGGGCTTCGGCTTCCGGCGCTTCTCACGCAAGCCAGACGCACTCCCAGGCCGGCCCGGTGGCCGGCGTTTCGCCGTCGCGCGAGGACGTGCCCGGCGTTCCGACGCCCGTCCCCGGCGCGGCCGACACCTCGCCTTCGCGCGCCCAGACGATCGGCGGCACCGAGCGCGACGCCGAACCGCACGTGCGCGTCCTCCCCAACGGCCTCACCGTGGTGTTCGAGCCGAAGGCCTGGCTTCCCACCCTGAGCGCGACGTTGCTGCTGCCGTTCGGCAGCGTCACCGACGAAGACGGCAAGGAAGGCTCGGCCAACGTGCTGCACGAGTGGATCCAGCGCGGCGCGGGCGGGCTTTCCTCGCGCGAGCACTCCGACGCGCTGGAAGACCTCGGCGTGCGCCGCGGCGGTGCAGCCGGCCGCGAGACCAGCTCGCTGAGCATGTCGTTCCTGGCCAGCGAGTCGTCCGACGTGCTGCCGCTCCTGGCGTCGATGGTGAAGGCGCCCGGCCTGGACGACGACGAGTTCGAGCCGTCGCGCGAGCTGGCGTTGCAGGAACTCGACGCGCTCGACGACGCGCCCACCCAGCGCATGTTCGAGGCGTTGCTGGCGCGCTTCTTCGCCAGCGGGCAGCGCCGCAGCAGCTACGGCACCGAAGCCGGCCTGCGAGCGCTCACCCCGGCCGACGTGCGCCGCGGCTTCGCCACGCGGGTCGGGCCGCAGGGCGCCATCCTCGCCATGGCCGGCGGCGGCACCTGGGAGCTGCTGGCGTCCGAGGTCGAGGAGGCGTTCGGCGACTGGCGCGGCAACGTCCTCCCGACGCCCCCGGTGGTGGTGGCGCCGACGGCGCGCCATCACGAGCACGCCGACGCCGCCCAGGTCCAGATCGGCCTGGCGTTCCCCAGCCCGGTGCCCGGCACCGACGAGGCGTACCTGTTCAACCTGGCGCTGAGCGTGCTCAGCGGCAGCATGGGGTCGCGCCTGTTCACCGAGGTGCGCGAGAAGCGCGGGCTGGTGTACTCGGTCAGCGCCTCGTACCGGGCCCTCAAGGGCTTCGGGTACACCCTCGGGTACGCCGGCACCACGCCAGAGCGCGCGGCGGAGACGCTCGAGGTCTACCTCGCCGAGTTGGCGCGTCTGCAGCACGGCGTCGACGAGGCGGAGATCGAGCGCGCCCGCACCGGCATCCTCTCCACCGTGGTGATGCAAGGCGATTCGACCGGCGCCACCGCCTCGCGCCTGGCTAGCGACATGTTCCACATCGGCCGTCCCCGCACGCTCGACGAGCTGCGCGAGCGGATCGAGGGCGTGACGCTGGAGGCGCTGAACGCCTACCTGGCGGCGCACCCGTTGCCGGAACCGACCATCGTCACGCTCGGGCCGTCGGCGCCGTCCGCGGTCGGAGGTGCGGCATGAACGACGCCACGCCCACCGGACGCCGCACCGTGATCGCCGGCCGCCCCAGCGCGGCGCGGGTGGCGGGCGAGAGCACCGCCGACGGCCTGCGGTTCGACCGCGCCGCCCTGGCGAACGGCCTCTCCATCGTCGGCGAGCACAACCCGGACGCCGCCAGCGTGGCGGTGGGGTTCTTCGTGCACACCGGCGCGCGCGACGAGACGCCGGAGGTGTCGGGCGTGTCGCATTTCCTCGAGCACATGGCGTTCAAGGGCAACGAGCGCCTAGGGCCGGAGGACATCAACCGCACCTTCGACGAACTCGGTGCCGATTACAACGCCTACACCAGCGAGGAGCGCACGGTGTACTACGGCGCCGTGCTGCCCGAGCGCGCGCCCGCGCTGCTCGAGGTCCTGACCGTGCTGATGCGCCCGTCGCTGCGCGAGGACGACTTCGCCATGGAGAAGAAGGTCATCCTCGAGGAGATCGCGATGTACCGCGACCGGCCCAACTTCCGCGTCTTCGAACTGTCGCAGGAGCGCTTCTGGAACGGTCACCCGCTCGGGAACAGCGTGCTGGGCACCACCGAGAGCATCACGGCGCTGCGCAGGGCGCAGATGCAGGGGTACTTCGAGCGGCGCTACTCGCCCGAGGCGCTCACCTTGGTCCTCGCCGGCAACTACGACTGGGACGCGATGCGCGGGCGGGCCGAAGACCTCACGAGCGCCTGGCCGCGCTTCGACGCCCAGCGTGCCTACCCCCGCCCGACCACCCTGTCCGGTGGGGGTGCCCTGGTGGACCCGGCGGTGAACCGCATGCACGTCGCGGTGTACGCCCCCGGCGTGCCGGTCGAGAGCGACCAGCGCTACGCCGCTGCGCTGCTGGCGAACGTCATCGGGGATGGCAGCGGTAGCCGCCTGTTCTGGGACCTGGTCGACAAGGGCCTGGCCGACGCCGCCTCGCTGGGGCACGAGGCGGCCGAGGCGGCCGGGTCGTTCACGGGGTACATCAGCACCGCGCCGGAGCGCGCGCGCGAGGTGATCGAGCGCTACCGCGCGGTGCTGACGAAGGCGCAGGACGAAGGCGTCAGCGAAGCGGAGTGGCGGCGGGCGCAGCGCAAGCTCGCGACGTCGCTCACGCTGCGGGCGGAGACGCCGCTTGGGCGGCTGATGTCGCTCGGCAGCACGTTCCAGGTGCTCGGCACCTACCTGAGCGTGCCGGAAGTCGTGCGCAAGGTGCTGGCCACGCCGCTCTCGGCGGGCCTGGAGCTGTTGGCGGGCCGCCCGTTCGACCGCGCGTACCTCTACACCCTCGGCCCCATCGCGTTGGACGGCGAAGGTGAAGGGCGTGCAGAGCGAGCCGGGTAGGGGCTCTCATCCGGCGCGGGTAGGTTCGCGGCATGGATGATCGTGCTCGGCGTGGGGTGTCGCGGTCGTGGCGGCGGATCGTCGTCGCGGCGCTGCTGATGGTCCTCGGGTACGCTGTCGCCGCCGCGCCGTTCGCCGCCCTCACCGTCACCCCGGCGGGGCGCCAGACGTACGACATCACCACCGGCGTCACCACCCTCCCGGACGGCGGCACCATCACCGACCAGGAGACGGGGGTGGCGTTGCAGGCCGCCTCGATCCGGTACCAGGAGGGCGCGTACATCGAGGCGGTCGGCGTGAGCGTGGCGGGCGCCTTCGGCACGATCGCCGCCGAGAGCGTGCGCATCGACCTGCTGGAGGGCGTGCTGTGGGCCGAGGGGGCGTTGGCGCTCGAGCGCGAGGGGCTGGTGGTGCGCGCCGGCCGGTTGCGCTACGACGCCCTGCAGCAGGTGGCGGTGTTCGACGGCGGCGTGAGCGGCACGGCGCCCGGGTTCGAGGCCGACCGGCTGCTGCTCGACGCGCGCAGCGGCGACGTGCTGCTCGACGGCCGCTACCGCTTCGAGAGCGGGCTTTTCACCATGACCTCGCCCGAGGCCGGCGGCCGGTTGGAGCTGCGCTTCCGCTTGCTCGACGGCCAACCCAGCTACGACGCCGCCACCGAGGTGCGGCCGGAGGTACTCGAGCGCTTCTCGGCGTTCCTATGAGGTGAGGCCCGCCGTGCCCGGGGCGCCTCGGGCGCGGTGCGGGTCATGATGGACGGGTGAACCTCCGCCGCATCGCGCTCACGCTGGGTGTGCTGACGCTCGTGGGCGCAGCGTCGGCGCAGTGCGGCCGCGGCCCGCGCACCTCCGAGGTGACGCTGCCTGGGTTCCTGTCGGTCTACTACGAACAGTTCCGCAGCGACGCACAGCGCGACGCCGCCGAGTTCTACGGCGGGGTTTGCGTGACCGCGGTCGGCGGCGATTGGACGGTGCTGGCGGAGCGCGTGCTGCTGTCGGACCTGAGCGCCGAGGTGCAGCTGGAGGCGGAGCATCCGGAGTTGTTCTTCGGTCCGTGGCGCATGACCGCCGACACGCTGAGCGCCAACGAACGCACCCTCACGTTGCGCGACGCCACCGTGGACGGCCCCGACGCCAGCGGCGGGGCGCGGGTGCTCGAGGTGGACCTGGCTAGTGGGGAGATCACCCTGCGTGGGGTGGTGCTGGCCGGCAGCGCGTTCGCGTTGCGCGGCGAGCAGGCGGTGATGCGCGGTGCGTCGCTCGAGGTGCAGGCGGCGGGCGTGACGACGTGCATCGGCGTCGAGCCGGTGCCGTTCGAGATCGAGGGCCTGCGCGCCGAGGCAGACCTCGACGCCCGCAGCGTGGTGCTCACGGGCGGCACGCTGCGCTTGGGCAGCTTGCGCATCCCGCTGCGGGAAGACCTGGAGCTGAGCGAGGAGGCGTTCGCGCGCCTCGAGCTTCCGGTGAAGGTGCAGGTGGTGCAGGGCGATCCGGCGGCGCCGCGCTACGGCGACGGCCTGGCGGTGCGGGTGGTGGGGATCCCGCTGGGCGAAGGCGTGCGCCTCGACGTGGGCGCCACCGGTCTGGATACCGCGTACCCGCTGGGGGCGGTGGCGTTGGTGCGGGTGGAGGGGCCGGCGTCGGGCGAAGGAGATGCGGGCGGCAGCGGGTCGGTTGCGGGCGGCGCGTCGGATGCGAACGGCGGGTCGGCGCCTTCGGAATCGTTCGCTCAGGCCACCGCTCAGGCCACCTTCGGCCTAGAGGCCGGTCGGCCGTACCTGGACGCCGGCGTCACGCGCGCCCTCACGCCGTGGCTCGATCTGCGCTTCGGCGCGCGCAGCGGGGCGGCGCCGGTGCAGCGCGCGCGGCACGAGGGCGTGGTGGCGCTGCGGGCCGAGGCGCCGCTGGCGGCCGTGCGGGGGCGCGTGGCGGGCGAGGCGTTCGCGGCCGCGACGGCGGTGACGCCGGCGGCCGTGCTTGGCGCGATCGTGACCGAACCGGAGGTGTTCGGCACGCGCGTCGGGGCGGCGGTGGAGGGGCACGTGGCGTCCGACGCGACCGCCGCGGGAACGTTCGCACTCGACGCCCGCGCCGAGGCTACGCTCTACCCCGGGCACGGCGTGGCGCAGTGGGGGGTGATGCTGGCGCCGGCGTGGCGCATCGCGTCGGGCCCGTTCACGGCCACCTTGGCGCACGACGCGCGCATCACCAACGCGGCGTCCCCGTTCGGCGTCGACGTCGACCGGTTGGTCACGCGCCAGCGGCTCACGGGCACGGTGCGCCTGGCGGGCGTCCTTCTCGAGCAGCCGACGTGGACGCTGCGCGGGCGCGCGGAGGCGCGAGCCGCGTACGACTTCGTGCCGGTGAACGCCGATCCAGCGGGCCTGCGCGAGCTACGCGTGACGCTCAGGACGACGGCGGAGGCCGCTCCGTGGCGCTTCGAGGTGGGCGCCTCCACCGAGTTGGCGGGACTGGTGGACCCCGCCACCGGCCGTGACGCGTACCTGGACGTGGACGCGGTGGCGCTACGCAGCGACTGGCCGGTGCTCATGGCTGCGACGCCCGAGCGACCGACGCCGCCCACGCCGCACGGCACCTTCGAGCTGGGCGTGCGGGCGCGCCACGGCCTGGTGACGTCCGGACCGGCGGCGCCGAGCGGGCTTCGACGACTCGAGCTTCGCGCGGCCGTGCCGTTGGCGTTCAGCACCTTCGAGGTGCGGCCGTTCACCGCGGTGGACTTCGCGCCCACCCTGCTGACGGGCGCGGCGCCGATGTGGAGCGGTTGGGGCGTGGACGTCACCTTCGTCACCTGCTGCGGCTCGCTCACGTTGGGGGTGGTGAACGACCGCGGGGCGTGGGCGGCGTCGGTGGCGGTGGACCTGGAGCGGCGGCCGCCGAGTGCAGCGGGGGTTCCCGTTTCGGGCCCCACGGGTATCATGTCGCGGTCCCCATGAGCCGGCACGCTGCCCCGCGCTTCGCGCGCATCGACCGCTACCTGCTGCGCGAGAGCATCCCACCGTTCCTGTTCGGGCTGGTGCTCTACGCCAGCCTCGCGGTGGTGAGCGTGACGCTGCCGCGGCTGCAGTGGATCGTCGGCACGCCGGTGCTGGAGCTGGTGTGGTGGTTGGCGCTGCAGTTGCCGCAGGCGATGGTACAGACGCTGCCGATCGCGTTGGTGCTGGCGGTGTTGCTGGCGTTCGGGCGCCTGGCGACGGAGAACGAGCTGCTGGCGATGCAGGCGGGCACGGTGTCGTTGCGCCGCACGGCGCTGGTGTTCGTGGCGTTGGGGGCGGTGAGCGCGCTGGCCGCGCTGGCGCTGAACCAGTGGGTGCTCCCCCTCGCGAACGCCCGTGTGGCCGACGTCTACTGGAACCTCACCGCCGGACAGACCGGTCTGTTCCGGCTGGCGCAGCAGAGCCTTCCGGTGGACGATTTCACCCTGCACTTCGACAAGGTGGAGGACCGCGGCCGCACCATGCGCGGGGTGCGCATCGAGCGCTGGGAGGGCGACACCCTCACGCTGCTGCGCGCCGACACCGCGCGTTTCGACGCCACCGACCTGGTGCTAACCGGCTACCGCATCGACGCCCTCGACTTGAGCGCGCTGGACGCCCCCACCGACGATCCCGCAGCCGCCCTCGGCCGGTTGATCCGCCTGCGCAACGTCCCGGCGGACGCGGGCGCCACCCTCACGCTCACCACGTCGTTGACGCAGGCGGACTTGGTGGCGCGCTTCTCCCGCGGCGGGTTCGAGGACGCGCGCTCGGTGACGGAGCTGTGGCGCGACACGCAGCGCCAGAGCACCTCGGCCACCGAGCGCAGGCAAGCGATGGTGCTGTTCCAGCGCAAGCTCGCCGAGCCGTTCACGAACCTCGCGCTCTTGCTGGTGGCCGTGCCGCTCAGCCTCAGCTATGCGCGCACGCGCGGGGTGGCGTTCGGCCTGAGCCTGGTGGTGACACTGCTGTGGTACCTGTTCTTCACCTTCGGCCAGTTGTTCGCGCAGACGGGCCAGATCCCGGTGTGGCTGGGCGCCTGGGGCGGGAACGCGGTGTTCGTGGCGTTGGGGCTGGGGTTGCTGGCGCGTCGGGTGCGGTAGCGGGCCAGCGCGAGGCGCAGCTTCGCGGTACTGCTCGGATCGTCCTGGTGGCTACGCCAGGTTGTGACGCAGCCACGTGACCATCGCCTCGGTGTCGCCGAACACTCGCGCCACGCGGTCGAGCAGCTCGGGCGTGTAGAACCAGGCTGCAGGTGCGTACTGCTTCGAGGCGTAGATCCCCTTGTGCTTGAGCAAATCGATGCGCGGGTGATCGGCGGGGTAGTCGCGCGGCGCGCGCGTGAGCCGTTCGCCCTCGATGGCGTACCCCTTGGACTGGAGGTCGGCCACCATGGCGGCGAACGCTTCCCCGCTGCGCGGCTCGGCCACCGCCTTGCGGTAGCGCGCCACGGCAGCCGCGTCGAGCTGGTACGCGCCGCCGCCCACGAACAACCCCGACCGATCCAGGTGCACGTAGCGCCCACCGATGGCGCTGGGTCCACGCCCACCGAACGACACCGCCACGTGCAGCTTGTACGGCCGCTTGTCCTTGCTGAAGCGCAGGTCGCGGTAGGGACGGTAGAAGTGGGGCTCGCCGAAGGCCCCTTCCAGCGCCGCCGCCAGCGCTTCCATCGGTGCGCGCACGTGCCGTTCGTAGCGCTCCTTGTTCTCGAGCCAGAAGGCGCGCTCGTTGTTCGCAGCTAGCTCGTCGAAGAACGGCAGGACGTCGGGGTGGAATCCCGCGAAGCTGTCGCGCGGGTCGGGGGTGCTGGCGGGCATGGACTCATGCTAGCGCCGTGGGTCGGGGCGGCGGGCTTGCGTCCATGCCTCGGTGGCCGTGGTGGCGCCATGGACGGGGGCGGCGCTACTAGGCAGGTGCCGGGTCCGGGGGCGGGTAGTAGGCATTCGGCGGCTCCTCGTTTCGTAGGAAGTGTCCTCGGAGACGAGTAGGCATGCCCGCAAGCGAGGAGGCGTACTCGGAAGCGAGGAGACCTACTGGCGAACGAGTAGGTTCCCCGGATCGTGAGTAGCTCGCGCGGAACGAAGGTCCACGCTCCGGCCGGCCGATGCCAAGGTCGCGTGGGCGCAGGCCGATATTCGCGCGGCGGCTCTTGGCGGCGTTCTCGGCACGATGCAGCCACCAGCGTCCCCGGTCCGGTTCAGCCAGCAACGTTCCAGGCCCGTTTCGGCCCCCAGCGTCGCCGGCCCGGCTCAGCCAGCTGCGTCGCCGGCGTCGCGCTCCACCATCGTGCCCCCGGCGTAGTCGTGCACGCTGCGTCGCCCGCGGCTCGCCACGGCCACGGCGAAGTACGCCACCGTCGCGACCCACGCCACGTTCACGGCTACTTGCTGCAGCGGGCCGAAGGTGGCGAGGTCGGTGCGGAGACCGAACAGGGTCACGTGCACGAACTCCCACGGCAACAGCTTCACGAAGGTGCGCAGCAGCGCCTGCTCCCAGCCGGCCTGGCGGCCGTCGGCCGAGCGCACCCGCAGACCCATCCAGCGCTTGCCGATGGTCGCTCCGGACGTCGAGCGGTCGGCGAGGAAGAAGTACAGCCAGACGGGGATGCTGAAGTTCCACAAGATGACCATCGCTACCTGCGGGCCGGTTTCGGGCGCCGGCAGACGCAAGAACCCGCCGACCAGGATGCCGCCCAAGGCCAGGATCACCCACGCCAAGGCGATGTCGATCAGGTACGCGGCGCTGCGGCGCAGGAGGAGATCGCGGCGTTCCACCGCGCCAGCGTACCAGGCACGCGTGCGCGGTCTGGCGTGGACGTAGGACGGGACGCCGTGGGACGACGGCCCCGCCCACCATCGAGGACGTCGCCGCCGCGCCCCATCCCGGACTATGCTTCGAGGACGTCATCGAACCCAGCGAGGCTGCGCCGCAGAAGCCGGCCCCGACCCGACGCCACCAGCCCACCCAAGGAGGCGATCATGGCGCCACCCCACGAGCCGCGTCCCGAACGAGAAGCCAGCAGCAGCGAAGCGGACCCGCCGGGCCGCGCCGGCCACCAGGAACACCGGACCCAGGCCGCGCCCTCGAAGCTCGACCGCGCTCGCGCCACCGGCCTGGCGTACGTCAGCCTCTACCCGCAGGACTACGCCGCCGCCGTGGCGTTCTACCGCGACGTGCTGGGTGAGCCGGACCAGACCGAGGCCACGCACCCCGAGGATGGAGTGCTGAGCGCGTGGCGCATGGGCGGCACGTACCTCACGATCTTCCCGCACGAGGGTGCGCCGCGACCCGGAGTGCCCGCTGCCAACGTGGAGTTCGCCATCGTGCTGGACGCCCCCGAAGCCGTGGACGCGTGGCACGCCGCCTTCCTGGCGGCCGGCGCGCGCGAGTGCACCGCGCCGGTCGACACCCGCATGTACGAACCGATGCGGTTCTCTTGCCTCGACGACCCGTTCGGGGTGCGCATCGACCTCTGCTGCCCGCGCCCCTGACGCGCGGGGCTTCGCGTCGCTGTCGGCGCCCACGCGGCGGCGGCCGGTACCCCGGTGCTACACTGCGAAGCCTGATGGTGGCCACCATCCCGCGGAGCCTACAGACCGCCACGGCCTACCTCGCGCCGGACGACGCGGCGCGGCTGGCGGACGCGTACGCCTTCGCGGAGGAAGCGCACCGCGGCATGATGCGGCGCTCGGGGGAGCCGTTCATCACCCACCCCGTCGCCGTCACCGAGATCCTCGCCGACATGCACCTCGACGTCAGCGCGTTGCTGGCGGGTCTGCTGCACGACACCGTCGAGGACACGCCCGTCACCTTCGAGCAGATCGAGGAGCGCTTCGGCGAGACGGTGCGCAGGATCGTCGAAGGCGAGACGAAGATCAGCAAGCTCGCGGTGCGCGTCTACGAGGACGAGCAGGCCGAGAACCTTCGGCAGATGCTGCTGGCGATGGTCGGCGACGTGCGGATCATCTTGGTGAAGCTCGCCGACCGGCTGCACAACATGCGCACGCTGAAGGCCATGCCGCCGCACAAGCAGCAACGCATCAGCGAGGAGACGCTCGAGATCTTCGCTCCGCTGGCGCACCGCCTCGGCATCAACCACATCAAGAACGAACTCGAGGACCTCTCGTTCCAGTACCTCGAACCGCAGCGGTACCACCAACTCGAACGCCAGGTGCGCATGCGCCACGTCGAGCGCGAAGCGTACGTCAAGGAGTCGATCGCGCTGCTGGCCGAGCGACTGAAGACCGAGGGGCTCACGTTCGAGCTCTCCGGCCGCAGCAAGCACCTGTACAGCATCTACCGCAAGATGCAGCGCGACAACCGCAACCTCGATCAGATCTTCGACCTGATGGCCATCCGCGCCATCCTCGACCCCGACAAGAACTCCGCCGGCATGGGTCACGAGGACGCCGAGAAGGCCGTGTGCTACCGCGCGCTGGGCATCGTGCACAGCCTCTGGACGCCCATCCCCGGCCGCTTCAAGGACTACGTGGCGGTGCCGAAACCGAACGGCTACCAGAGCCTCCACACCACCGTCATCGGCTTGCTGGGCCAACCGATCGAGGTGCAGATCCGCACCCGCGGAATGCACGAGGTGGCCGAGTACGGGGTGGCGGCGCACTGGGCGTACAAGGCGGGCGTGACCGACACCGAGAAGGTGAAGGAGCGCCTCGAGTGGATGAAGCAGCTGCTCGACGTCGACACCAGCTCGGAGGACGCCGAAGGGTTCGTCGACGCCGTCAAGCACGACTTCCTCGGCGAGCGCGTGCTGGTGTTCACCCCGGCGGGCGACGTCGTCAGCCTGCCGCGCGGTTCCACGCCGATCGACTTCGCCTACCAGGTGCACACCGAGGTGGGCCACCGCTGCATCGGCGCGCGCGTGAACGGCGAGATCGTGCCGCTCAACCACGAACTCACCACCGGGGACCGCGTCGAGATCCTCACCAACCGCTCGAGCCAGTACGGTCCGTCGCAGGACTGGTTGAACGTGGTGGTCACGCGCGGCGCCAAGCAGAAGATCCGCCACTACTTCCGCACGCAGGAACGCCAGGAGCAGCTCGAGAACGGCAAGCGCCTGCTGGAGCGCGCGCTGCGGCGCCGCAACCTGCCGGTGGCGACGCTCACCACCCGCTCGAAGCTCGAGGACGCCGCGAAGAAGCTTATCCACGCCGACACGGTGGACGAGTTGCTGCTCGCCATCGACGCGCAGCGGGTGTCGCCCAAGAACGTGGTCGAGACGCTGGTGCCCGACCTGGTGAAGGAGCGCCGCCCGTCGCCCATGACGGAAGCGCCGAAGAAGAGCGTGTCCGGCGTGTACGTCGACGGTCTCGACTCGCCCGCGAACCTGGCCAGATGCTGCAGCCCGGTGCGCGGGGACGACGTCATCGGCTACATCACCCGCGGCCGCGGCATCAGCGTGCACCGCATCGACTGCCCGAACGTGAAGCACCTGATGCTGAGCGAACGCGAGCGCTTCGTGAACGTCACCTGGGACACGCCGTCGGGCGAGGTGTTCCCGGTGGACTTCGAGGTCATCGCCGTCGACCGGCCTGGGCTGCTCAAGGACGTGCTCGACGTCATCTCCGCCATGAACAAGAGCGCCTCGAGGGTGGCAGCCGACGTGCAGGGCACCATGCGCGCGCGCATCATGTTCCGCGTCGACGTGAAAGACCAGAGCGAGATCGAGTTCATCAAGGACAACGTGGGGCGCATCGCCGACGTGACGCGGGTGTACCGGTCGAAGCCGGGGCTGAAGGCGTGACGCGCGAGGCTGGGCGCCGTTCCGGAACGAGTGGGGAAGGCGCGCCGACGCAGGCAGCTTCCGACGCCGCCTGGACGTCCACGTGGGCGCGCAAACCCGAACTCGCCGACCCAGGGGACCGCGTGCACGCCACCGACTCGGTGGCGGTGCTGTTCGTGTGCATGGGCAACATCTGCCGCTCGCCCACCGCCGAAGGTGTGTTCCGGCGCAAGGTGCACGAGGCGGGGCTCGAGGGCCG
>CAZACZ010000027.1:35006-37384 GCA_964483695.1 uncultured bacterium
CCCGACCCGTACGCCGGCTCGGACGAGGGCTTCGAGTACGTGCTCGACCTCATCGAGGCAGCCGCCGAAGGGCTGCTGCACGACGTGCGTCAGCGCTTGGCGCGCGAGTAACCGGCTACGTCCAGGCGCTCGGCGAGCCACATCTTGATCACGGACTGGCGGGTGACGCCGAGGCGGGTGGAAGCCGCCCTACCGCCCGTACACGTACACCGCCCCCACCGCTTCCGCCCCCGCCATCGCGTTCAAGTCGCTCACCACGGCGTGCTCGGCGTCGAGCGCCACCACGCGGCCGAAGCGGACACCCTCCTCGGGGTCGGTGGAGTCGAGCGTCGTCGTGTGCTCCCAGCCGCTAGGCTCGCGCCGGAAGACGTACGCGTTGGCGATCGGCACGGTGCCGGGGTAGACGATGTTCTCGCCCACCAAGGCGTAGTCATCATGCACCGCGACCGACATGCCGAAGCGCGCGAACAGCTGCGGGGTCGGGGCGAAGAGCTTGTCGACCTCGGTCCAGGTCGTGCCGGAGCGCTCGAACACGTACGCGGCGCCGGCCGCGTCGATCGTGCCCGTATCGTCGGTGGTGTTGTCGGCCCCGACGATGATGGTGTTGCCGTCAACGTCCACGGTACGCCCGAAACTCTCGGTGCCGGTGCCGTCGCTTGGCTTCAACTGGTCTTGTTGCGAGATCGTCATGCCGTCGTGCGCGAAGACGTACGCCGACTCGGCGCCTGTGCCGGCCACCACCGTGAGCGTACCCGCGTTGACGTACTCGACGGCGACCGACAAGCCCAAGTAATCGAGCGGTTCGGCGTCGTCGGCGGTGAGGATCATCTCTTCCTCCCAGGCGTCGTCCGCCCCGGAGAAGAGCACTACCGCGCCGGCGGCGTCCACCGGGTCGTCCTGTCCGGGCGCGCCCACGGCCAGCAGGATGCCCTCGAGCGCGACGGCTGAGCCGAAGTTGTCGTTGGCAGCGGCGTTGCTGGCGGTGAGGGTCTTCAAGAACGTCACGCCACTGCCTCCGACGCGGTAGACGAACGCAGCGCCGGCGCCGTCGGCAGCGATGTCGGCCGCCGGGGCTCCCACGACGATGGTGCTGCCGCTCACCGCCACCGACATGCCGAACAGGTCGTTCGCGGCGGGGGAGGGCGCCGTGAGCGTGGCGAAGGGCGTCCAGACCCCGGCAACGTGGCGGAAGACGTACGCCTTGCCCGCGTCCTGCAGCGGGTCCGGCTGGGCGTCCTCGTGATCGTTCCGGTACGCGCCGATCACCAGGATGTCCCCGTCGATGGCCAAGGACCAGCCGAACTCGTCGCCGTCACCGGCGTCGGGCGCCAGCAAGCGGGGGAACGGCACCGAGTACGGCAGGTGCACCTCGACCTCGAACGCCTCGCTGGCGCTGCGCCCATCGACGTCCTGCACGGAGAGGGTGAGCTCGGCGGTGCCGACCTCGCCGGGGGCAGGCTGGATGTGCAGCGTGCGGTCGGTGCCGGCGCCGAGCACGCTTGCCGCGTTGGGCGCGATCAGGTTCGGGGCACTGCTGGTGACGGTGAACCCGAGGAAGTCGGGCGACTCGTCGGTGACCGTGAAGAGAACGTCCAGTGGCTCGCCCATGGCGGTCGACTGGTCGGCGATGGGGGAGATGGTGGGCGCGTGGCCCGGTTGCGAGGTGCATCCGACGAGGAGCGCAAGGCCCATGAATGCGAGAGGTACGCAGCGGGCCCACTGCGACGTGCCAGGACGCCGATGGAGAAGCACCAGGGCCCTAGCACCCGTCAAGCGCCGAACGCGATCGGTGACCCGCCGGACTCGCGGCATCGCATGCCTCCCTACGGTGCGCGGCGATTCGGTCAGGGCGGCCGACGCGGCTGGCTGCCAGGGACCGAGCCGGTCCTCGTGTTGGTGTCGCGCGGAGTGTAGCACGAGGGCACGAAGAGGGGCTGCTACACTCGCGCACCAAGCGCAGGTCCGACCAGCATGGGCGCGTGGCGGGTCGCTTCAACCAGAGCTACCCGCCGCTATGCCGCGACTACCTGCGGGCGCAGCCGATGGCCGCGAGTGCGTACGCGGAGATCAGGCGGCAGCTGGCGCGTCGGTTCCTAGAGGATGTCGCGTCGTACTGCGCGGTGAAGGATCACGTGTTCGACGTGATGATGGCGGAGGCGAGGGTGTGGGCGGAGAGCGTGGGGTGGGAAGTGCCGGCGTCGGACGCGTGAGAAGCGCACTTGTGCCGCCTCTGTCCCAGGTGTGCTGACCAGAACGAAAGTGCCCCGTCCGATTCAGCGGCACCTGACGATCACCCCTTAAGGCTGCTTCTTCCGACCTGACCTGGTTCGGGGGTCGCCACCGCGCTGGTCCGACGGGGCGAGGGGGAGTGTATCACG
>CAZACZ010000028.1:0-36895 GCA_964483695.1 uncultured bacterium
GACCCGTGCGACTACGCACGGTGGCGCTTCCGAACGAGCACGGCGCCTGGGCGTTCGTGCTCGAGCCGGCCCTGCTCGGCCTGCTGACGTGGCCGAGTTGGGCCGGCGGCTGGATGGCGCTGGCCGGCCTGTCGGCGCTGCTCGTACAGCACCCGCTCAGCCTGGTGCTGGCGGACCTGCGGCGCAAGAAGTGGTACCCGCGCACGCGGCTGGCGACGATCTTCGCGCTGGCGTACGCCGCGGTGATGGCCGTGGCTACGCTCCTGGCCGCCCTCGGCGCGGCGCGGGTGGACGCCTTCTGGTTGGCGCTGCCGGCGGCGCCGCTGGCCCTGCTGCAACTGGGGTTCGACGCTCGCAACCAGGGTCGGCAGTTGGGGCCCGAGTTGGCCGGCAGCGTGGCGATGGCCTCGCTGGTGGCGATGATCGCGCGCTTGGCCGGGGCGCCGTGGGGCGTCGCGTTGGTGCCGTGGGCGGTCCTGGCGGCGCGCAACGTTGCTTCGATCGTCTACGTGCGCGCGCGCCTGGAACGGCAACGCGGCGTGCCGCAGGGGCAGCGGCCGGTGCGCGCCGCGGCGGTGCACCTCGCGCACGCCGCGTCGTTGGCCGGCGTCGTCGCGCTGGCGGCGCTGGGCCTGACGCCGTGGTGGGCGGTCGCGGCGTTCGCCGTGTTGAGCGCGCGGGTCCTGCTTGGCTTGCGCGCCGGCGCGCCGGCGGTGCCCGCCAAGCGCGTAGGCCTGATGGAGATGGCCTTCGGCCTGCTGGTGGTGGTCTCGTTGGCCCTGCCGTTCGGTGGCGGGGGCGGCTCCGCGACCGTGCCCGGCTGGGACGCGACGCCGGCCGCGTCGATCGCCAGCCGTTGGCCGCGGTGAGTCGCTGGCAGGTCGCGTTCCTGCGGGCGGCGCTGGCGTGGTTGGTGGCCGCTGGTGCGCTCGGCGTCGCGGTAGCGCTGCGGCCCGGCTGGGTGGGCGTGCTGGCGCCCACGCATGCCCACATGGCCACGGTGGGGTTCTTCTTGGGGATGGTGATGGGGGTGGCGTACTGGATGCTGCCACGGCCGGGCGGTATCCGCCAGACCGGTTCGGAAGCCGTCACCTTCGTGCTGCTGCAGCTTGGCGTGCTCGCCCGCGTCGTCGGCGAACCGTGGTGGCGGCTCACCGGCACCCCCGCTGCGCACGCGCTGTTCGTCGCCAGCGGCGGACTGGTGCTGGCGTCGATGGTGAGCTTCGCCTGGGCCATGCGGCGGCGCATCGTCACGCTCGACACGCTGCGCGCCAAAGGGGTCGGCAGGAGGAAGGGCGCGGCCTGACGCCGCGCCCTGCACACGTTGCGCATCCCGCGAAGTCGCAGGCGAAGCTAGGCGTCCACCTCGATGACGTGCGTGTGCGCGAACTTGTCGCCCAGGCGGCGACCGTCCGGCGAGGTGACCACCAGGTACACCTCGATCAAGCCGACGATCCCACCGATCAACGAGATCAGCAGCGACAACGCGAGGATGCCGAGGAACGGGCTGAAGGACACCAGGCCGGCGAGCGAGCCGAGCGCCAGCGGCCAGTTGCGCATGACGGAGGTGGTCAGGTCCATCTTGCCGCCGTCGTCGCGGACCGGGCGAAGCTTCATCAGCTTCTTGCCGACCGAGCGCCCGTCCATGAAGTCGAACTCGAGGCCGTCGCGCACGAGGATGTAGGCCGCGCCCAGCAAGCTGCCCAGCACCGGGATGATCGAGAGCAAGCTGGCGATCACCGCGTCGATGACGTAGGCGATGAAGCGCTTGCCGACGTCCGGCTTGGCGGCCGTGGCGTCGCTCGCCGGCGGCGCTACCGGCGGTGGTGCAGGCTGGGAGGGCACCGGGGGCGTGGGGTCGACGGGACCTTGATCGGTCATGTACCCGCTCCTTCCGTGACGCGCACGACGCATCGACGTCGCGCGCCGCCAGTGTAGGGCATCGCCGCACCGCCGTGGGCGAACGCGTCGCGGGGCGCACAGGGCGGGCGTCCCTCGGGGTGCGTCCACCGGTGACGTAAGGTGGGGGCGGAGGCGCCGCACCGACGTGCGGCGAAGCGGCATGGCCGAACCACACGCCATCTTCGTCGTCCCGACCGCGCCAGGAGTGGGGCTCACCTCGGTCTGCCTCGGCCTGGTGCGCCGGCTCGAGCTGGAGGGGTTGCGCGTCGGGTTCTCCAAGCCGATCCGCCAACCCGGCGACGACCGGGGCCCCGAGCGCTCCACCGAGTTCGTGCGGCGCTCGACCCACATCACGCCCCCCGAACCGATGCCGTACCACGACGCCGAGGCGATGATGGCCGCCGGCAAGACCTCCGAGCTACTCCAGGCGCTCGTCGGCCATTACCAGAGCGCCGCAGAAGGTGCCGACGTGGTCGTCGTGGAGGGCCTGGCCGCGACGGCCGACCATCCGAACCTCGACAGCGTCAACGCCGACATCGCGCGCGCCATCGACGCCGAGGTGATCCTGGTCGCGACGCCGCAACCGTCGCTGGCCGCCCTGGCCGACCGGATCGACCTCGCGGCCCAGGCGTTCGGGGGCGTGGGCGACGCGAAACTGCTCGGCGTCATCGTGAACCAGCTCAACGCCCCGGAGATGGACGTGATCGGCACGACCCGCACGCTGGTGCGGCTGCCCGACGTGCAGCTCGATGCCGCGGCGTTGCGTGCCGGCGTGCCCGTGCTGCGGCGCGCCGACTTCCACCTGCTCGGCGCCGTGCCGTGGGAGCCCGCGATGGTCTCGCCCCGCACCTACGACGTGGCGCAGCACTTGGGCGCGCGCGTGATGATCGAAGGCGAGTGGCGAACCCGCAGGGTGGTGGACGTCTCCCTGGTGGCGCGCACGGTGGCCAACATGACCCACCGCTTACGCCCGGACGCGTTGCTGGTGACGCCCAGCGACCGCGACGACGTCATCCTTGCCGTGTGCATGGCGGCCCTCAACGGGGTGCCGCTGGCGGGCCTGGTGCTCACCGGCGACATGGAGCCGGACCCCAACGTGCTGAAGCTGTGCGCCAAGGCGCTCGCCACCGGGTTGCCCGTGCTGCGCGTCGACAGCGACTCGTACGTCACCGCGGCGCGGGCCGCGGCCATGAACCTCGAGGTCCCGATCGACGACGTCGAGCGCATGGAGAAGGTGATGAGCTCGGTGGCCGAGCATCTGGACCTCGCGCCGGTGCTGGAGCGGATCGCTAGCGAGCGCGAACCGCGGCTGTCGCCTCCCGCGTTCCTCTACCGCGTCGTCGAGCGGGCGCGCGCGGCGCGCAAGCGCATCGTGTTGCCAGAAGGAGACGAGCCGCGCACCGTGCGCGCCGCCGCGACCTGCGCCCAGCGCGGGATCGCTACCTGCGTGCTGCTCGGCGACCCGGCCGAGATCCGCCGCGTGGCCGAGGCGCAGGGCGTCGAACTCGGCCAGGGCGTGGTGGTGGTCGAGCCCACCGAGACGGTGCGGGAACGCTACGTCGACGCCATGGTGGAGTTGCGCAAGCACAAGGGGTTGACGGCGGACGGCGCGCGCAACCAGCTGCGCGACAACGTCGTGCTCGGCACCATGATGCTGGCGCGCGGTGAGGTCGACGGCCTGGTGTCCGGCGCGGTGCACACCACCGCCAACACCGTGCGGCCCGCGCTGCAACTCATCAAGACCCGGCCGGAGGCGCTGCTGGTGTCGTCCGTCTTCTTCATGTGCCTTCCCGAACAGGTGCTGGTGTACGGCGATTGCGCCGTCAACCCCGACCCCAACCCCGACGAGTTGGCCGACATCGCCATCCAGTCCGCCGAGTCGGCGATGGCGCTCGGCATCGTGCCGCGCATCGCGATGATCAGCTACTCGACCGGGGCGTCGGGCGAAGGGGCGGACGTCGACAAGGTGCGCGAAGCGACGCGCATCGCCAAGCAGCGGCGGCCCGAGCTGACCATCGACGGTCCGCTGCAGTACGACGCCGCCACCGTGCCGAGCGTGGGGCGAAGCAAGGCGCCCGACAGCCCGGTGGCCGGGCGCGCCACGGTGCTGATCTTCCCCGACCTCAACACCGGCAACGCTACCTACAAGGCCGTGCAGCGCGCCGCCAACGTCGTGTCGGTGGGCCCGATGCTGCAGGGACTGCGGCGCCCCGTGAACGACCTCTCGCGCGGTGCGCTGGTGGACGACATCGTGTACACCATCGCCCTCACCGCGATCCAGGCGGCGCAAGGCGAGCGTCCGGAGCATCTCGGCTAGACGACGCGCCGTCGCGCGTGGCCGGCACGCCCGCGAGGAGCGCGCGGCGAGCGCGAAGGGAACCGAAGCCGCGCGGTGGCCGCCGTATACTGCTGCGTCATGCACGTTGCCCCC
Organism: uncultured bacterium; assembly: GCA_964483695.1. Lineage (GTDB taxonomy): Bacteria > Deinococcota > Deinococci > Deinococcales > Trueperaceae > CAZACZ01. The sequence continues at coordinate 4,334 of CAZACZ010000028.1, forward strand.
GCCACGCTCGAGAAGCTGTCGTTCGGCCGCGTCCGGGAGGCGTTGGCCGATCGCGCGGCGACCTTCCTCGGGGTGGAACGCGCCGCTGCGCTGCAACCGCTGCCGGACCAGGACGAGGTGGAACGTGCGCTCGAGCGCGTCCAGGAGGTGCTCGACGGGGGCGACCTGGCGCTTGGCGGGATCGAGGACGTGCGTCCTTCGTTGCGCCGCATCCGCGATGGGAACCTCGTCGACGGCCGTGAGATCCTGACCATCGCCTACACGCTCGACGGCGCCGCCACCTTGCGGCGCGGCATCGTGGCGTCCGAACGTCCAGCGCTGACCGAGCTGGCGGTCCAGATCGGATCGTTCGACGGGGCGCTGCGCTTGGTGCGGGAGCAACTCGACCCGGACGGCAACGTGCGCGACGACGCCACCCCCAAGCTGTACGACATCCGCAAGCGGCTCAACCCGTTGCGCGGCCGCATCCGCGATCGCTTGACGCGCCTCCTCGAGACCCACGCCGACGCCGTGCAGGATCCGATCATCACGCTGCGGCGCGATCGCTACGTGATCCCGGTGAAGGCGAGCCACCAGGCGCGGGTTCCGGGCTTGGCGCTGGACCGCTCCGACTCCGGCGCCACCGTGTTCGTGGAGCCGGCGTCGGTGGTGCCGCTCAACAACGAGTTGGCGCTGCTCGAGATGGAGGAGCGCGACGAGGTGCGGCGCATCCTGCTCACGCTCGGCCGGCGCCTCGCCGACGAGCCGCGCGTCGACGAGAGCCTCGAGGTCGTGGCGCAGCTCGACGTCGTGAACGCGTCGGCGCGGCTCGCCAAGGACTGGCGCCTCGCCAAGCCGTCGTTCGACGAGCGCGGCCGGGTGCGGCTCAGGAACGCGCGCCATCCACTGGTCGAAGGCTGCGTGCCGAACGACGTCGAGCTCGACGACCAACGGCGTCTACTGATCGTCACCGGTCCCAACGCCGGCGGCAAGACGGTGCTGCTGAAGACCTTGGGCTTGGCCGCGGTCATGGCGAGCGCCGGCTTGTTCGTCGCGGCCGACGGCGCCACCTCGCCGCTGCTGCCGCGTGTGCAAGCGCTGCTGGCCGACATCGGCGACGAGCAGAGCATCGAGGCGAGCCTCAGCACCTACGCCGGCCATCTGCGCAACCTCAAGGCGATCGTCGAGCGCGCCGACGACCACACCCTGGTGCTCATCGACGAGCTCGGCTCCGGCACCGATCCCGACGAGGGGGCGGCGTTGTCGCAGGCGATCCTCGAACGTGTGCTGGCGAGCGGCGCGCGCGGCCTGGTCACGACGCACCTAGCGCCGTTGAAGGTGTTCGCCAGCGAGCAGGAGGGTGTGAGGAACGCCGCCATGCGCTTCGACCTCGAGCATCTCCGGCCGACCTACCAGCTGGTGGTGGGTCAGCCCGGCCGCAGTTACGCGCTGTCCATCGCCGAGCGCCTCGGCCTGGACGCGGGCATCCTGCAGCGCGGCGCCGAGCTGCTGGGGCCCGAGGGCGAGCGCCTCGAGTCGTTGCTGCAGACGTTGGAGCAGCAGCGCGAGCATCTCGAGGAGGAGCTGGGCGAGGCGCGCGCCTCGAACCGCAAAGCCGTGGCCGAGGCCGAGCTGCTTCGGTCGCAGATCGAGACGCTGCGCGCGCGCGAACGCGAGCTGATGGCCGCTGCCGCCGAGAAGGCCGAGGAGATGCTGCAGGAGACGCTGCAGCAGGCGGCGCGGCTGAAACGCACCGCTGCGCAGGTTCCCGACCAGCGTTCGAAGGCGCTGGAGGAGATCCAGCAGTTGCGCCGCGAAGCTCGGCGCCTGGCTGGCCGCGACGTGGTGCGGCGCACGGCCTCCGACGCCGTGGGCGGGGGCGGCGCGGTCACGACGAGCGGCGATCCGTTGGGGCCGGGCGCGCCGGTGCGCGTGGAGAGCTACGGTGCCGAGGGCGCCGTGCTCGAACGGCGCGGCGATCAGGTGCTGGTGCAACTGGGCTTGCTCAAGGTCGAGGTGCCCGTGCGCGACGTCACGCCGCTGCGCGGGAAGGACGACCGTGCCTCGGCTGGGCTCGCCTCCGCCACCGGCGCGCCTCTGGCAGCGAGCGCTCCGGGCATGGCGCGGCGGGGGGCGAGCGGCGCCGGCTCCGGCGGCGCACCGCGACGCGGCACCGGCGCTGCGCCCATCGCGATCGGCGCCACGAACTTCGACCGCGAACTGAACGTGCGCGGCGAGCGCGTCGAGCAGGCGTTGGAGAAGGTGCGCGACTTCGTGCTCGAGGCGCATGCCATGAAGGTGGCGAGCGTGCGCGTGTTGCACGGCAAGGGCACGGGTGCCTTGCGCGACGCGGTGCGCTCGTACCTGAAGAGCGAGCGGCTGGTGGAGCGGTTCGAGGACGCGGTGCCGTACGAGGGCGGTCACGGGGTGACGGTGGCGTACCTGCGGCAGGGCGACCGGTGAGAGCGGGCCGTGACGACGTTCGGCGAGGCGGCGCTCGTGCCTGACGCCCGGCCCGCCATCGTCTTCGACCTCGACGGCACGCTGGTCGACTCGTTGCCCGACATCGTGGCGAGCTTCCTGGCCGCCTTCGACCGGGTGGGGTTGCCGCGTCCGGCGGACGCGGCGGTGCGCGCCACGGTCGGCATGCCGCTCGAGGAGATGTACGCCGCCTTCGCGCCGGACACGGCCGTGGCCGACCTGGCGGCCGCCTACCGCAGCCACTACCCGCAGCACTTCCAAGACCGCAGCCGCCCGTTCCCGGGGGTCCCCGAAGTGCTCGACGAACTCGGCAGGCGAGGCTTCGCCCGCGCCGTAGCGACCACCAAGCGCACCGACATGGCGCGGCGCTTCGTCGACGCCATGGGCCTATCGCCGCTTCTGGACCACGTGCAGGGCACCGACGGCATCCCCCACAAGCCGGCGCCCGACGTCGTGCTGGCGGCGCTCGCCGCGCTCGGAGCGCAAGGCAGCTGGATGGTGGGCGACACCGTCACCGACGTGCAGGCGGGGAAGGCCGCGGGTCTCGCCACCTACGCCGTCACCTGGGGAACCCACGATCGCGACACCTTGGCGCGTGCCGAGCCCGACGCGCTCGAACCCGACCTCTGGCGCTTGCTCGACTACCTGCCCTGACCGCGGCCGTGGCCGCTTCACATGCGAACGTCGTCCCAGGCAGTACCCTGGTCGGATGCAAGGCCTCGAGAAGCAGTACGTCATCGACGCCCTGGCGGAGGACTCCTGGCGGATGTTCCGCATCATGGGCGAGTTCGTCCAAGGGTTCGAGGAGATGGCCGACGTCGGCAAGGCGGTCACCATCTTCGGCTCGGCCCGCATGCGCGAGGACGCCGACACCTACCACAAGGCCCGCGACCTGGCCGAGGCGTTGGCGCGCGCGGGGTACGCCATCATCACCGGCGGGGGCCCCGGCATCATGGAGGCGGCCAACCGCGGCGCGATGGACGCGCAAGGACGCAGCATCGGCCTCAACATCGATCTACCGCACGAGCAGGCGCCGAACGGTTTCCAGACCGACAGCCTGAAGTTCAAGTACTTCTTCGTGCGCAAGGTGATGCTGGTGAAGTACTCCACCGCGTTCGTGGTGTTCCCAGGCGGCTTCGGCACCATCGACGAGCTGTTCGAGGCGCTCACCCTGATCCAGACGCGCAAGATCAAGCCGTTCCCGGTCTACCTGGTAGGGGTCGAGTTCTGGCGTGGGATGCTGCAGTGGCTGCAGGGCACGCTGCAGCGGATGGGCACCATCTCGGAGAAGGACCTGCACCTGTTCAAGGTCGTCGACGACGTTGCGTCGATCCCGGGCGAGATCGAGTCGTACTACCGCAGCGAGAACCACGGGGGCTTCAACCTGCCGTGGTAGCGGCGCGCCGGTATGCTGGCGCTCCCGCCCGACCGTTGCCGGGCTCACGCCAGGGCGCGTCTCCTCTTGAGCCTGGCTCAGTCGTGGTACGGCGGCAGCGCGCTCTGACCGAACACCTGCGCCGCCAACGACCAGATCTGCTCCGGCTCCAGCCCCGCGCCGAGGAACGTCTCGTGGTCGCGCCACACCTCGACGTGCGGATGCGGGTCGTCTTGCGTCTGCTGGGCGGCCTCCAGCGTGCCCGAGTTGCCGGTCGACGCGATGATGTCGCCTTGGCGCACGTGCGCGCCCACCACGGTGGCTTCGGCGATCTGCGAGAGGTGCGCGTAGCGCGTGATGAAGCCGCCGGCGTGCTGGATCCACACCTGCCGGCCGCGTAGCCGGTCGAGGATCTCGGGCGGGGTGTCGAGCGCGCGGCCGGCTTCGACGATCAAGGCGTCGTACGCCTCCATCGTGTTCTCGACGTAGTCGTGATCCGCGCGGATCACCACGCCGTCGGCGACGGCGCGGATGGGCGTGCCGTACCCGATGGAGACGCTGACGGTGCCGTCGTAGAAGTCGAAGCCCTCGTGGTAGCCGTTGCGGTAGGCGCGCAGCGCGCCGGGGAGGTGGCTACGCCGGGAGCTGATGGTGGCGCCTTCGACCGGCACCACGTAGGCACTCGGCCAGCCGCGCACGAACGGCGTCTCGGTCAGCTCGGCCAGCCGGGGGAAGATACCCGAGCTGCGCACGGCAGGGTTCTGACGGGCATGGTCCGCCGCGTTCTTGCCCTCGGCGTCGCGCACGGTGGGGTCGGCGCCGGCGTTGAGGAGGTAGATCACCTGTGCCGGCGTGCCCTGGCCGGCGGCCAGCATCAGCGCGGTGACGCCGTTGGCCGCGGCCATGTCGATGTCCGTCCCGGCTTCGAGCAAGGCGTCGAGCACCTCGCCGCCTGCGTTCGCCCCGACGGCCGCCATCAACGGCGTCAGGCCGGCGGCGTTGCGTGCGTGCAGGTCGGCCAGCGCGGCGCCGGTTTCGGCGTTCGCGGCGGTGGTCGTGGCGCCTGCGTCGGTGCCGTCCGGCGGGGTCAGGCCCAACGCATGCCGCAGCGCGGCGACGTCGCCGGCCTCGACGATGGCGAAGAGGTCGGGTCGGGGCGGTTCTTTCGGCGCGCGAGGTCCGAACGGAGGCAGGCCGAGAAGCCATGCTCCGGCGCCGATCAGGACGACGACGGTGACGAGCGCGGCGGCGATACGCATGGCGCCATGCTACCCCGCGCTCGTGAGAGACCCGCTGGGGCACGAACCCCGACACGGTGCTCGGTCGCCGGGCAGCCGGTATGGTGGGCCGCATGACGCGCGCCTGGCCGCGGGAGTTGAGGTCGTTGCTGGCGCTGGCCGCGCCGCTGGTGCTGGCGCAACTGGCGCAGAACGGCATGGGCTTCGTCGACACCTTGATGGTGGGGCGGCTGGGCACGTCGGCGCTGGCCGGTATGGCGCTCGGCGCGACCATCTTCCAGACGGTGTCGATCGTGAGCGTGGCGATCCTGTTGTCCGTCGGACCGCAGGTGGCGCAGGCGGTGGGGGCCAAGCGTTGGGACGACGCGGGCAAGGCGGCGCGACAGGGTCTGTGGTTGGCGCTGGGCGTCTGCGTCCCGGGGGTGGTGCTCTTCGTCAACGCCGGCGCGGTGCTGCATGCCGTCGGGATGGAGCCGAGCATGGCGGAGGCCGCCGGCGGGTACCTCCGCGCCATCGCCTACGGGTTCCCGGCGATGGTGGCGTTCACGGCGCTGCGCGGCTTCCTGGAAGGGCAAGGCGACACGCGGCCGATCATGCTGATCGCCTTCGTCGGCGTAGGGCTGAACGTGTTCGCCAACGACACCCTCATCTTCGGCAAGCACGGCTTCCCCGCGCTCGGCCTGGTGGGCACCGGGTACGCGACCAGCATCGTCTTCGCGACCATGCTCGCGCTAGCGGCCGCCTTCGTGTCGTGGCGCTACCCGAAGTACCGGGTGTTCGCCGGGCTACGGCGTCCCGACCTCGGCATCATCCGCGAGCTGTTCCGCGTGGGATGGCCGATCAGCGTCACGTTGGGGTTCGAGGTCGGGTTGTTCTCCGCGGCTGCGTTGGTCATGGGGCACTTCGGCGCCGCCGCCCTCGCCGGCCACCAGATCGCGTTGCAATCGGCATCGATGACGTTCATGGTGCCGCTCGGCGTGGCGATCGCCACGGGGGTGAGGGTGGGGCAGGCGGCGGGCGGCGGCGACCTGCTCGCGGTGCGCCGTGCCGGCAGCGTCGGCATCGCGATCGCGGCGTCGTTCATGGTGCTCACCGCCACGGTGTTCTGGACCTTGCCGCAGCTGGTGATCGGGCTGTACGTCCGCATGAGCGACCCGGCCAACGCCGAGATGGTCCGCTTCGCGACGCAGTTCCTGGCGGTGGCGGGGCTGTTCCAGGTGGCGGACGGTATCCAGGTGGCGGCGTCCGGCGCCCTGCGCGGCCTGAAGGACACGCGCGTGCCGATGCTGTTGACGCTCGTCGCCTACTGGCTGGTCGGCATGCCGGTGGCGTTGGTGTTGGCGTTCCCCCTGGGCGTCGGACCGCGCGGGTTGTGGTTCGGCATGGTGGTGGCGCTGGCGCTCGCCGCGCTGCTGCTCGGTACGCGGTTCGCCCGGCGTAGCCGGCCCGCGCCGGCACCGGAGGTGAGCGTGGCGCCCTTGCGGTAGACTCCCCGCGGAGGTCCTGGGTGCATACGTTCCTCGTCATCATGCGTAACGCCGGCATCATCGTCGTCGCGATCGCCTTGTTCAGCGCCACGTTCGTCGCCGTCGCCCATTGGCTGGCGGCGAACACGCACGAACCGCAGCCCGAGGGGTGAGCATCGTCGGCGGGGTGGCCGCCTGACCGGCCCACCCCGCCGAGCACCACCATGCTGGCCGCGTTGCGTCGCTACCTGACCACGCCCGAGCTCGAGCCGTGGCGGGCGGCGTCGTTCTTGCGCCTGGCCTACGCCGCGGCCTTCCTGGGGCAGGGGATCGTCGCGGCGCTGGTCGCGACGGGGGTGCGCGCGCTGGCAGGAACCCCGGGGCGCCCGAGTTCCCTGTTGGCATGGCTGCTGGTCGCGTTCGCGGCGGCCGAGCTGCCGATCGCGCTCGCGGTGACCGCGCGCCTCGGGGCCGTGCGCACGCGGCGCTCGGCGCTCACGGCCACGATCCTCGCGGGCGTGATGCTGGCGTCGAGCGCGTGGTTCGCGGCGCTGGCGTTGGCGACGGGGCAGCGCGGTACTCCGGTGCTGGCGCTGCTGGCGCTGGTGAGCGTCGGCTACGCCGTCGGGTTCGTCGCGGTCGGGCGCCTGGCGCGGCGACCGCTGGCCATCGACGTGGCCGGCGAGCGCGCCGTTGGTCGAGACGACGGCGGGGCGCGAGAGGGGTAGACTCGGCCGCATGCGGATGCTCGAGTTGTTCTGGTCGTTCGCGAAGGTCGGCCTGTTCGGCTTCGGCGGAGGGCCGTCGATGATCCCGCTCATCCAGGACGAAGTGGTGGACGTCCGCTCGTGGATGACCCACGAGGAGTTCCTCGACGCGTTCGCGTTCGGCAACGCCTTGCCGGGGCCGATCGCGACCAAGCTGGCGGGGTACGTCGGGTACAAGGTGGCGGGGTGGGGTGGCGCGGCGGCCGGCTTGCTGGGCATGACGGTGCCGACCATCCTGGCGATGATCGCGCTGGCGGCGCTGTACGCGCGCTACCGCTCGAACCCCGGCGTGGCGGCGTTCCTGACGGGCGTGCGACCGGTGGTGATCGCGCTGCTGGCGTTGGTGGTGTGGGAGTTCCTCCCGAAGGCCTTGGGCCTCCCGCCGCAGTGGGTCAAGAACTGGGCCTTGTGGCTGCTGGCGGTCGGCTCGTTCGTGCTGGCGCTGCGCTTCAACGTGCACCCGGCGGTGTTGATCGTGGCCGGTGGCCTGGTGGGGCTGGTCGGCTTCCGCTGAGCCCAACCCTCGGCAGCGCTCAGGCGTTGAAGTGCGCGTCCTTCAGCACGTGCACCATGTCCAGCGCCTGCGCCGTTCCGAGCACCACGCAGTCCTCGGCATGCTCGGCGACCGCGACCGGGATAGCGGTGACGTCCGACAGGTAGGCGTCGAGGTTGCGCAGCAAGGCGCCGCCGCCGGTCATGACGATGCCGCGCTCGATGACGTCGGACACCAGTTCCGGTGGAGCCTGCTCGAGCACCTTGCGCAAGCCGATGGCGATCTTCTCCAGCGACGGCGTCAGCGCCTCCACCACGTCGCGCGTGGTGATGGTGGCGCTTTTCGGCATGCCGTCGATGAGGTCGCGGCCCCGCACCTCGACGCTGCGGTCGTCGTCGGGGTGGCTGATCTTCGCGGCGCCGACGGTGCGCTTGATCTCCTCGGCGGTCCGGTCGCCGATGAGCAGGTTGTGCTTCGCCTTGACGAACGCCATGATGTCGCGGTCGAGCGTGTTGCCCGCGATGCGCAGGCTCTCGGACACCACGATCCCGCCCAGGCTGATGATGGCGAGGTCGGTGGTGCCGCCGCCGATGTCGATCACCATCGAACCGATCGGCTCGGCGATGGCGATGCCGGCACCGATGGCGCCCGCCACCGGTTCCTCGATCAGGAACGCCTTGCGCGCACCGATCTCGTGCATGGCCTGCACCACCGCGCGCCGCTCGACGTCGGTGATACCCGAGGGCACGCACACCATGATGTTCGGCCGGAGGAAGCGCGCCGGTCCACTCAGGACCTTGCCGATGAACGCCTTGAGCATCTTCTCGGTCAGGGTGTAGTCGGCGATGACGCCGTCGGCCATGGGGCGCACGGCGGTGATGTTGCCCGGCGTGCGGCCCAGCATGCGGTAGGCTTCCTGCCCGACCGCCTTCACGTCGGTGGTGCCCTTCACGACCGCGATCACGGCGGGCTCACGCAGCAGCACGCCTTTGCCCTTGACGTGGATGCGCACGTTGGTGGTGCCTAGGTCGACGCCGATCATGCGTCCAACCTACCAGGAACCGAGGCCCGCCGGACCCCCGTGCGAAGCGCCTCGGGGCAGCACCCGACGGCGGCTAGGATGGGTCCATGGAACGGACGATGTCGGCCGTGAGCGTCTTGGACGACGGGTCGTTGGCCATCGTGCAGCTACCGCTGCCGGACCTGCGTCCTGGCGAGGTCCTGGTGCGCGTCCACGCCGCGGGCGTGAACCGTGCCGACCTGTCGCAGCGGGCCGGGACGTACCCGCCGCCGCCGGGGGAGAGCGCCATCCTTGGGCTGGAGGTCTCCGGTGAGGTGGTGGCGGTGACGCCCGACGTCGCGAGCCGCGGCGGCGAGGCGTGGCTGGGCCGGCGCGTCATGGTGTTGCTGGCCGGGGGCGGGTACGCCGAGTACGTGGCCGCTCCCGCCGATCTCCTGCTCGAGGTGCCGAGCGGTTGGAGCATGGACGAGGCGGCCGGCTTCCCGGAGACGGTGTTCACCGCGTACCTCAACCTCTTCCTGGAGGCGTCGCTGCGGCCGGGCGAGCGCGTCCTTGTGCATGCCGGCGCGAGCGGGGTCGGGACCGCGGCCATCGCCATGGCGAAGGCGGTCGGTTGCGAGGTGTTCACTACCGTCGGCGGGCCCGACAAGGCGCGTGCGTGCGCCGCGCTCGGTGCCGACGTGATCGTCGACCGGCACGCCGAGGACTTCGCGTCCGTAGTCGAGCAGCGCACCGCCGGCCAGGGGGTCGACGTGGTGCTCGACGTGGTGGGCGGGTCGGCCCTACCGGGGAACGTGGCTTCGCTGCGCGTCGGCGGGCGCCTGGTGGTGATCGCCACGCTCGGAGGGAGGCGCGGCGAGCTCGACCTGGCCACGTTGATGCGCAAGCGCGCCCGCGTGATCGGCTCGGTGCTGCGCGCTCGGCCCACGGCCGAGAAGGTGCAGGTCAAGCGAAGCCTGCTCGAGCGCTTCGGGCCGCGCATCGACGACGGCACCTTGCGCCCCTGGATCGACCGCTCCGTCCCGTGGCACGAGGTGGAGGAGGCGCACGCCCGCATGCGCGAGAACCGGAACGTCGGCAAGATCGTGTTGCGGGTGGCGGAAGCGGGCGCGCCGTCCGCCTGAGGGAACGGCCGGCCCGCGTCGCGCGGGGGCGGGCGGGGACGAGGGCCGGCTGCGCTTCCCGACGTGACGGTAGCGCACGGGCGTGCGCCGGCGGCGCGGGCGGCGGCCGGCGCCGAGGCGTCGTCGGCCGAAGCAGGTGGGTCGGGTCGCCGGCGGTATGATCCCGCCGTGAGCGTGCACGCCGACGAGAGCGTGGCGGCGGGCGCCCCGACCGACGAGGCACGCGCCGCACGGCCGGCGCCGGGCGAGGCGGAAGCGACCTCGCGCACCGACGCTGCGGCGGCGCCGCGCGTTGGCACGCGCGCTGCGCCGTACACGGCGCTCGCCGACGTCTACGACAAGATCATGGCCGACGTCGAGTACGACGATTGGGCCGCGTTCATCCTCGACCTCACGGGCAGGCGCGGGCGGCCCGACGGCGCGCTGCTCGACCTCGGGTGCGGCACCGGCAACGCCACCCGGCCCATGGTCCAGCGGGGGTTCTGCGTCACCGGCGTCGACGCCAGCCGCGCCATGCTGGCGGTGGCGCGCGCCAAGCTTCCCGAGGTGACGTTCCTGGAGGGCGACTTCGCGTCCTTCGAGGCGCCCGGGCGCTACGCCCTCGTCTTCGCCGTGTTCGATGCCCTCAACAACCTCCTCGACGACGGTGCCTTCCTGACCGCCGCGCGCCGGGTGCGGGCGCACCTCGTCCCGGGAGGCTTCTGGATGTTCGACGTGAACACCCCCACCGGGTTGCGCGACCTGTGGGAAGGGGGCGTGGCCGAAGGGTGGGCCGACGACGTGTACTACCGCTGGGTCCATGCCTACGACGCCGCACGCAACGTCGCCACGGTGGAGGCGTTCTGCGACACGCCCGACGGCAGCTTCACCGAGACGCACCACGAGCGCGGTTACGACGCCGCTACGCTACGGGCCCTGCTGCGGCGCGCGGGGTTCACCCGGGTGGAGATCGTGACCTACCCCGATGGCGCGCCGGCGCCGGCAGACGCCGATCGGGTCTGGGTGCTGGGGCAGCGACCGGCGGTCACCGGCGGCTAGCGCGCGTCGTCCAGTCCGGCCTGTTCGCGCACGACGCGGGCGATGTTCGACACGTCCTCGTCCCCGAAGCCGCGCCGGACCAGGCTGGTCTCGAGTTGCTCGACGTAGGCGGCGACGGGCATGGCGACCCCCAAGTCGCGCGCCGATGCCAGGGCGATGCCGAGGTCTTTGCGGTGCAAGCGCGTGCGGAAGCCGAGCGGGTAGCTGCCGGCCACCATGTTCCGAGCGCGGTGGTCGAGCACCCATGAGCCCGCCGCGCCCCCGGCCAGCGCCGAGAGCGTGGCGTCGACGTCGATGTCGGCTGCCAGCGCCAGCGCCACGCCTTCGGCCACGGCGGCGTAGGTGCCCGCGATGACCACCTGGTTGATGGCCTTGGCGATCTGACCGCTGCCTACCGGGCCGACGTGCGTGATGGTCTTGCCCAGCACCTCCAGCGCCGGTCGGGCCCGGCCCAGCGCACCGGCGTCCCCGCCGACCATGATCGACAACGTGCCGCGTTCGGCGCCTTCGCTCCCGCCCGACACGGGCGCGTCGAGCATCGCGACCTCGTGCTCCGCCAGGGCCGCTGCGATGCGCCGGGTGGTGGCGGGGCTGATGGTGCTCATGTCGATCAGCACGCTGCCGCCGCCCATGCCCAGGGCGGCGCCATGATCGCCCAGCACCACCGCCTGGACGTCGGGCGTGTCGCTGACCATGGTGAAGACCAGCTCGCAGCCCTCGGCGCAGGCGCGCGGGGTGGCGGCGCGCTTGGCGCCGAGCGCCGCCAAGGGCTCCTCGCGCTCGCGCGTGCGGTTGTGCACCGTCAGCTCGTGGCCTGCCGCCAGCAAGCGCCGCGCCATGGGCGCACCCATCGTGCCGAGTCCGATGAAGCCGATTCGCATGCGTTCCTCCTCCGCGGCCGGAGCCGCGCGGTCAGGGTGTGGGCCGCGTCTCGTGTCCGGGCGTCCGCTCCGTGCCGGCGCGCCAGATGCCGTCCAGCGTGGCCATGGCTCGCTGGGCCACCGAGCGGTTGCGCCGCTCGATCGCTGCCCGCCGCGGTTGCGGGGGCCACGTCGACGGGTCCTCGCTGCTGGTGGTCGGCAGCGAGATTCCGAGCTGCGCGCCCCACGCCTCGACCCACGCCGGCGGCAGGCGCTCGGGCAGGCGAACGCCACGCAGTGCCGCCCACGCCTGTGCCCAGGCCCGCGGCACGGTGCGGTACGGGTCGTAACCGCCGCCTCCCGTCACCACCATCCTGCCACCGCTTAGCTCGTCCGCCAGCGCTGCCATGCGCCGGTAGCTCTCGGCCATCCCCGCGAGGCTCAAGCTCAGGTCGGCCAACGGGTCGTGGCGGTGCATGTCGGCGCCGGCCTGCAGCACGATGAGGTCGGGCCGGAAGGCGCGCAACGAGGGCGGGACCACGAGGTCGAACACCTCGAGGAACGAGGCGTCCTCGGTGAACGGCTCCAGCGGGACGTTGACGGAGGTGCCGCGGCCTGCGCCGCGGCCGGTCTCGTAGGTGTGGCCGGTGCCGGGGAAGAGGTAGCGGCCCGACTCGTGGAGGCTGACGGTCAGGACCCGCGGGTCCTCGTAGAAGAGCCACTGCACGCCGTCCCCGTGATGGGCGTCGAGGTCGACGTACGCCACGCGCAGGCCGTGGCGCTCGACGGCGTGGCGGATGCCGACGGCGAGGTCGTTGTAGACGCAGAAGCCGGAAGCGCGGTCGCGCATGGCGTGGTGCAGGCCCCCTGCGAAACTGGCGGCGCGCAGGGCCGCGCCCGACGCGACCAGCTCGACGGCGGTACGGGTGCCTGCGCAGACGCGGGCGACCGCTTCGTGCATGCCGGGGAAGATCGGGTTGTCCCCGGTGCCGAGGCCGAAGCCCACGGCGTCCGCCACCGGCGCGCCGCGCGACGCCGCCCGGACGGCGTCCACGTAGCGAGGGTCGTGGACCTGCTCAAGCTCGTCGTCGCCGAGGGCGTCCGGTGCGACCAGCGTGCTGGCGTCCAGCAAGCCGGCGGCTTCGAGCAGGCTCTTGGTGAGCTCGAGCCGGAGCGGCTTGAAGGGATGCTCCGGGGCCAACTCGAAGGCGCTCAACCCCGGGTCGTAGACGAAGCGCACGGCGCCGGCCGGCGCCGTGCCGAGCCGCGCGTGGGGCGGCGGCTCTGCCGGCGTCACGTAGCCGGCGTCTCCGGCGGCCACAGCACGCTGCAGCCTTCCGCGCGCAGCGCATCGGCCAGGGCATGTCCGTGCGCCGTCCCGACGCGCAGCACGAACGTGACGGACTCGGCGTCGCCGCGCGAGGTCATCACGCTCGACACGTTCACGTTGCGGCTGGCGATGCGCTCGAGCAGCGCGGCGAGGGCGCCCGGTCGGTTCGACACCTCGACCTCGAGCCGGCTGGACGCCTCGTGCACGCCGGACATCCGTACCAACGCGTCGAGCATGTCGATGCCAGTGACGATGCCCACTAGGTGGCCGTCGTCCATCACCGGCATGGCGCCGATCTTGTTCTCGCGCAGCACCTTGGCGGTCTCCTCGATCGGGTCCTCCGGGTGGGCGGTGAGCACCGGCGCCACCATGACGGTGCGCACCGGGTCGCTGGCGCGCACCCCGACCGGAGCCCTGGGGTGTTCGGCTCCGATGAGGCGCAGGTCGCGGTCGGAGACGATGCCGACGAGCGTGTCGGGCTCGCCCTCTGCGGCGCGCGTCTCGAGGATGGGGAAGTGGCGGATGTTGCGCAACTCCATCAGCGCCTGCACGTCGCGGATGGGGGTGTCGGGGCCGATGGCAACGACCTTGCGCGTCATGATGTCTTGCACCAGCATGTCGGCTCCGTTCCGGGTGGCTCGCTCGATGCTACCAGCCGCCACCGTCCGCTCCGAGCCCCGAGGCGACCGCCGTGAAGCTGCGGCGCTTGCGCAGCCGATGGAACTCGTCGACCACCTCCACCGGTGCGCTCGGCCCGATCCGCGCCATCAGCGCGTTGGCGACGCTGGCCCGGATCTCGACGTCGCTGGTGGGGAAGAGCTCGAGGCCGGCGCCGCGGTACATCCGCTCGAGCATGCGTCGGTAGGCCAGGTCGGTCATGCCGGTGCGCGCCAGATCGTAGTGCCAGACGTAGAGCGTGGCGAACACCACGGTGCCGTCGAAGCGCCCTCCGGAGAAGCTGGCAGCGAGCAACCGCTCGGCCAGGCGTTGCCCGCGCACGTCCGGTGCGACCTCGACGGCACCGAGTTCGATCAGCCGGCCGCTGCGGTCGTCACCCCAGCTCTCGACCTCGCTGGGAGGGTGGAACGCGGCGTAGCCGACCAGCGTGTCCTGGTCGAGCGTCAGCGAAGCTGCGCCGGGCGCCGCAACGTCCCCGGGGCCCGACGTCGCCACGCCGTCCTGGAGGCGGCCACCTTCCGGGGGCGCTCCCCCGGGAGCATGCTGCACGGCACACGTCACGCAGCCGCGGGGGTCGGTCGCGATGTCGACCAACGCCGCGAGTTGCCGCGGCGGTGGGCGGAACCGATCGAGGCCGGGATGGGGCCGCAGGCGAGCGATCCGCTCGGCGGCCAGGCACGTGTGCACCTCGAGCGTCATGGCAGACGCGATCGCCACGAGGCCACCAGCGCGTCGGGCAAGCGCGCGGGCGTGGACGGCCCGGTCCCGTCGACGCCGAGGAGCTCGCGTAGGCGGCGGTGCCGCTTCCACGCGTCCGAACCGTCCGCCTCCTCCGCCACCTCGCCGAAGGCCCGCAGCAGCCCCTCGTGGTACGGCGCCAAGGTCGCGTCCTCGAGCGCCGCCGCCAGCGTCTCGGCGGCGTCGCTCGGCCGCTTGGCCCGCAGGTGCGCGGCGGTGATCGACGAGGCGATCTGCGCGCGCAACCCCGGGTCGCCGCGCTCGCCGGTTGGCGCACCTCCTACCTGGGGTCCAAGCGACCCCGCACCGCGCGCGGGCGCGCCGTCGGCGTCGGCCGGGTCGAAGGTGGCAGGGTCGGCCGCGCCGCGGGACGGCGGCGTGGGCACCAGCGCGATGCCGGCCGCCAAGGTGGCGCGCGCTTCCTGGAGGTCGGTCAGCGCCGCGGCCGGCTTGCGGGCCCGCAGACGCGCCTGGGCGCGGCACGTGAGCGCGCGTGCGGTGGCGTAGGGGCCGGTGGCGACCGCGTACGCGGCATCCGCGTGACGCACGGCGGCGTCGGCGGTTTCGGCGAAGATACTGGCCACGATCTCGGCGTCGAGCTGCAGCGCGGCCCGGTACTTGGCGGCCTCGGGAGCGCGCAACGCGCTCAGGATCTCGTCGATGCGCACGCGGGCGTGCCGCAGGTCAGGACCGCTGGCGCCGCTGCGCAGGAGCGGCAGCGGGGGGCGCATCGGCAGCGCGAGGCCGCGTGCGGCGTACGCCACCGCCAGATGGAGCGCGCCGCGCAGCAGCCGGAAGCCGGCATCGACGCCGCGTTCCTGGGCGTAGCTTCGGTACGCGGCCAAGGCGTGCGTGAGCGCGAACGTCGCTTCCTCGAACGCGCCCTCCGCCAGCGCCGTCAGCGCCGCTTCGTCCTCGACCTTGGCCCACTGGAACGCGCGCTCGACCTCGTCGAGCTCGGCGCTGGCGAGCTTGGCGCGCGCCTCGTCGAAGGCTCGCCGCGACTCGATCAGACGCCCCTGCAGCCGCAACAGCGTTCCGCGCCGCGCAAGGTAGCGGGCCTGCTCTTGGGGAAGCGCCTCGGAACGCCGGGCGAGGCGCACCGCATCGTCCAGCTCGGCCATGGCGCGATCGAAGCACCCCAGCTTGCGCGCCACGTCACCGCGCTGGAACGCCACGCGCGCGCGCACCAGGTCGTCGTCGACGTCCGCCCGCTCGAACTCCGCCATGGCGCTCATCAGGTCGCCGCGGTCCTTGGCGATGAGGCCGGCCCACACGGCCGCCTTGGCGTGCGCCATGCGGGCGGCGGCGCCTTCCTCGACGCCCACCCTGGCGAGCTCCGCGCGCGCCACGGACGCGACCAAGTCGGCGGCGGCGTCCAGCTCGCCGCGCCAGCGCAGGACGCTGGCACGGGCCAACGCGAGTTCGGCGCGGATGAGGGGCACGTCGGTCTCCGGGCAGACGTCGAGCAGCACCTGTGCTCGTTCGAACTGCCCCGCGACCACCTCGCCCTCGGCGCGCTTCACCACCGTCCAGGCGCGCAGGTCGCGGTCGTCGGAGGCGGCCAGCGCCTCGAAGGCGCGCACGGCGTCCGGGTGATCGAAGGCGCCGAGCTTGACGTAGTGGCCGGCGACCTGGCGGGCGACCGTATCGAAGGCGCCGCTGCCGGCGAGCTCGTCTTCGGCCGCCGTCCAGATGCGCCGCACCATGGCGTGCGAGGTACCGTGCTGCGCCATCCAGCCGGCGAGCGACGCCCAATCGCGCGCTTCGAACAGGTGATGCAGGAGGCGCGCGGCGGCCTCGCCAGCTGGGCTCGCCTCGGCGGCGGCGCGGTAGGCGTCCGCTGCGGCGCAGTGCAGGTCCCGGTAGCGCTCCGGTTCGTCGTTCGCCAGGACTGTCTGCACCGCCCGCGCCAGCTGGCGTGAGAAGCAGCGCACCATGCCGTCTTGTCCGGGTACCGGGTCGAGGAACGACAACTCGAAGGGCGTCAGCTCGCCGCGGCCGGCTCCGCGCAGGCGGCAGAGCGCCGCCGCTTCGAACCCGGGGAAGTCGGGCGCGGAGAGCACTGCCATCGCCGCGAGGAACGCTCGCGTGTCGCTGTCGCCGCCGGCGCCGGCCAGGCGACTGAGTTGCTCGATGGAGCGCTCGTCGTCGTGAGCGCCTGCCTGGTTCGGTTCGCGCGCTTGCGCCAGGAGCGTGAGGGTGCGCAACTCCTCGAACGAGCGGCCCGCGCGCTGCACGATCTCTTCGTGTTGCGCCGCGGGCAGCTGCGGGACGCGCGCCTTGACGAAGCGGCGCGCCTCGGCCGCGGTCGGCGGGGACAAGCGGATGGGGCCCTCGAAGGCGCCAAGGCGCTGCAACGCGCGCGCCGGGACGTCGGCCATGCTCACCAGCATGGTCAGATGCGGCAGCCGCGCCAACGGCTCGAACAACGTCACCCACAGCCACTCCGACGCCGTCACGCGCGGAACGTCGGGGGTGTTCAAGCGCAGCGGCGCCAGACCGAGCATCGCCTGGCCGGCGATCGTCTGGGACACGTGGAGCAGCAACGCGACCCGCCCTGCCGCCTGGCGCGCGGCGTCGAGGATGCTGCGAGCGACCTCGGCCTGCGCGTCGGCTTGCACCGCGTACGCACTGGCGGTGTCGATGCGCACCAGGCGCGACTCCATCCGCTCCGCCGGCACCCCGAACTCGACGCCGAGGCGAGCGAGGGAGGCGGCCAGGTCGGTCCCGCCGAACTCCAAGCGCACGATCCGCTCCACGCCGCGCGGCGCCTGTTCGAGACCGTGCTGGACGTAATCGGCGAGGAGCGTCTTGCCCGAACCGGGCCGGCCCGTCACCAGCACCTTCGGCATCTCGCCGGCGCGGACGCCGCCGACGACGGCTCGGTAGGCGCGGCGCTTCTCGCGCCCGAGGAGTTGCAGCACCTCCTGCTCGGCGCCGACGCCGGGGGCGAGCAACGCCTTCAACTCCGGCGCGTCCAGCGGCCCGTGGCCGGCGCTGCGCCAGAGGTCGTCGAGGATCTCGAAGAGCGCGCGCTTGTCGGGGAGCTTGCCCTTGTCGCGGTAGATGATGTTGCGCACCACGTTCGGGTTCGCGCCGCGCTCCTGCATGGCATGACGCAGCCAGTTGATGCTGCCGATCACGCCGACCTGGTCGCGCCGGTCGCCGACGGCACCGCGCACCTCTTCGAAGATCGGACGCCACGGGCTGACGGCATGCGCCGCGGGGGGCGCTTGCGGCGCGCCGGTCGCCGATCGCTGGGGTGCGCCGCGTGCGGCCATCTGCCCCTAGTTTACCTACCCGAACGCCCGAAGGTACACAACCCTGGGACGCTCGTCGGCAGCGTGCGCTACGTGCGCCAGCGACGGAAGGGACGTCTGGGCCGGGTGGTATGCTCCCGCCATGAGCCTGCTCGCCAAGGCCGCTTCCGGTGCCCGCTTGCGCCCCGAGGAGGCGTTGGCGCTGTACGACGTTCCGCTGTTCGAGATCGCGTCGGCCGCCGACGCGGTGCGCAGGCGGCGTACCGACCCCGAGGTCGTCACCTACCTGATCGACCGCAACATCAACTACTCCAACGTCTGCTCCGTCGGGTGCAGCTTCTGCGGCTTCTACCGCACCCGGCGTCAGGACGATGCCTACACCTTGTCCTTCGACGAGATCGGCGCCAAGGTCCGGGAACTCGAGCAGGTGGGCGGCACGCGCATCCTGATGCAGGGTGGCGTCAACCGCTACCTGCCGTTCGACTGGTACCTCGATCTGATGCGCTACCTCAAAGCGCACCACCCGAGCATCCGGGTGGAGGCGTTCAGCCCGGAGGAGATCAAGGGGATGGCGAACGGCACCGGGCTGCCTACCCGCGAGGTGCTGATCCGCCTACAGGAGGCAGGGCTCGACGGCCTGCCCGGCGGCGGCGGCGAGATGCTGGTCGACGAGGTGCGGCACGCGCGCCACGTCTCCCCGGCCCGCATCGGCGCCGACGACTGGATCCGCATCATGGGCGAAGCCCAGGCGTTGGGGCTCTACACCACCGCCACCATGGTGATCGGGTTCGGCGAGACCCCCGCCCAGCGCGTCGCCAGCATGATGCGGATCCGCGACCAGCAGGACCGAGCGATGGCAGAGCACGGCAACGGCTTCTCGGCCTTCATCTCCTGGACGTTGCAGACGCAAGGGGTCCGGATCCACGGCAAGGCGCCCGGCGCCGGCGCGCACGAGTACCTCCAGAACGTGGCGGTCAGCCGGCTGCTGCTCGACAACGTGGTGAACTTCCAGGCGTCGTGGCCGACCATGGGCTACAAGGTCGCTCAGACGGCGCTCTTCTTCGGCTGCAACGACTTCGGCAGCACCATGCTCGAGGAGAACGTGGTGTCGCAGGCCGGCGCCAAGCACCGCGCCACGCCCGAGCGGGAGATCGTGCGGCAGATCGTCGACGCGGGTTTCCGGCCGGCGCAGCGCGACAGCCTCTACGCCATCCTGCGCGAGCCCGACGTGGCTGCCATGCTGGCGGTACCCGGCACCGAAGGCGGCGCCACCGCCGGCGTGCCGCCGGACGCCGAACCGGTCGCGGCCGTAGCGGCATCGAGCGACTGAGCGCGCGGGCATCGGCGTTCGGCGTGCCCGTCCTGGCCCTACGACACCCTCCCGACGAGCAGTTGGGCGCGTTCCGGCGCCGTCTGCTTCGCGCCGACGTCGTCTACAACGGCCTCGGCACGCCACGCGAGGACGGCGCGGTGGTGCTGCAGGAGACGCCGGACGGCGCCAGCATCGCCGACGTGGCGTCGGTCGCGGAGGCTCGAGCAGCGCACCCCGATGCGGTGGAGGAGGACGCCGGCGTGGCCATCACGCCGCCCCTCGTCAACGCCCACACCCACCTCGACCTGACCGACATGCCGTACGCGCGCGGAAGCTACGAGGCGTTCGTCCGCGCCGTCATCGCCTACGGCCGGAGCGGCCAACGCGCCGAGCCGGCCGCGAAGCGCGGCCTGGCCGAGCTGCGTGCCGCCGGCACCACGGTGGTGGGCGACATCGTCACCGACCCGGCGGTGATGCACCTGCTGCTGGCGGACACCGACCTGCGTGGGGTGGCGTACTGGGAGGTGCTGGCGCCCGACCCGGCGGATGCCGAGACGGCGTTCGAGCGCGTGCGCCAGGAGGTCGTGGCCTTCCGTCAGCTCCAGCGTCCGGACGGGGTGCGCGTCGGGGTCTCGCCGCATGCGCCGCACACCGTCAGCGCCCCGTTGCTGACGCGCCTGGCAGGGTGGGCGCGCCACGAGCGGTTGCCGATGGCCATCCACGTGGCGGAGAGCCCCGGCGAGACGGCGCTGCATCGCTCGGGCAGCGGGCCGTTGGCCGAGGCATTGACCGCCGCCGGCGCGCCGTTCGCCGCCACCGGCGACTCGCCGGTCCGCTACCTCCAGCGGCTCGGCGTGCTCGAGGCCGCACCCACCTTGGTGCACATGGTGGAGGTGGACGAGGACGACGTGCGCGCGGTGCAGCGCGCCGGCTGCGTGGTGGTGCACTGCCCGCGCTCGAACGAGGCGCTCGGCTGCGGGCGCTTCGCCTGGGAGCTGTACGCGCGTCACGGGGTGGACGTGGCCATCGGAACCGACTCGCGAGGGTCGAGCCCCGACCTCGACGTCACCCGGGAAGTGGCGTTCGCTCGCGAGCTCCACGGTGCGCGGGCGAACGCGCGGGCGCTGGTGCGGGCCGCCGTGAAGGGCGGGTACCGGGCGCTCGGCATGGAGCCGCCCCGGGTGGCGCGGGGCGCGCCGGCGACGGCGCTGGTGCGGTGGCCGCGTTGAGGTCGTGCCGGGCGGCGGTGTCGACCATGCGACATGCGCGCCGGCAGGCGACCACGTAGATTGAGGACCAGTCGCCGGCTCGCCGGCGCCGACCCGAGGAGGACCGCTTCGATGGCCAACCTGATGGAGTTCACGGACGACAACTTCGCCGACGAGACCAGGAACGGCCTGGTGCTGGTCGATTTCTGGGCGCCGTGGTGCATGCCGTGCCGCATGGTCGGCCCGATCGTCGAGGACCTCGCCAAGGAGTACGCCGGCAAGGTGAAGGTCGGCAAGCTGAACGTCGACGACCACCAGCGCGTCGCGCAGGAGTTCCGCGTCATGAGCATCCCGACCGTCATCCTGTTCAAGGACGGTCAGGCGATCGAGATGATGATCGGCGCGCAGCCGAAGAGCGCGTACGTGACGCGCCTCAGCAAGCACGTGCCGGCGGTCCGAGCCTAGCCCCAGCCTGCTAGCGGCTCAGCCGGGCGGGGAGGTGCGCGACACGCCCCGCGGCGAGATGCGCCACGCCACCTCGGGGATGCGGGTGGACGTCAGCAGCAGCACGTAGCTCGAGCCGTCCGGCGCGAAGTCGAGCAGGGTCCAGCGCGCCCCCTCGGGGAGGGGAGCGTCGATCAGGGCGTTGGTGGTGTAGATGCCCGACTCGAGGTACCCGAGCTCCATGCGGTGGTAGAGGATGTCGGCCGTGCGCCGCAACTCCACCGCGGCGGGATCGGTGCTGGGGACCGGGAACGCGCTCGGAGCGCAGGCGCCGAGCAGCAAGGCGAGGGCGGCGACCAGGCCCAAGGCCTGCTGGCGCGGGAGGACGGGCCGCGACGTGGTGGTCATGGTGCGATGCTACCCGGTGCGGATGAAGCCCGCGTGACCCCGAGTGCGCGGCCGTTCACCGTTCGTCCAGCACCGGTGCCAGTCCCATGCGCACCACGTAGCGCTGCGCCCCGCTGCGCGCCTGGTAGCGCTGCACCAACGCGAACATCTCGCGCTGCAGAGCCTTCGCGTCCTCGAAGTCGAGCATCAACGCGTCCCGCCAGAGCGACAGCACCGCCGGAGCGGAGGCGTCGAGCGTGCTGGCGTTGACGTCCGGCCGCACCGCCGCTTGCACCTGCAACCGCCCGCGAGCGTCGCGGTAGATGCGTGTGCCCCATGGACCGAGTGCCTCCATCCGCCCCTTCACCACGTTGCGCCGGAGCAGGCGCTCCCAGTAGGCGTCACGCTCGGCCAGTGCGGCCTCCAACGACTCCGCGCCGGTGGCCTCGAACGGCACGAAGAACACGTCCGCCACCGTGCGGTAGAGCTTGACGGCGCGACCGGCGCGCGGCACCTCGCGCACGACACGCAGCAGGCCCAGGCCGATGAAGCGCTGCACCCGCCGCAGGGTGCTGTTCGGTTTCTGGCCCGTCTCCCGCGCGGCCTGAGCGACGCTCCGCTCGCGTCCCAGGAACGGAGCGAGGTGGCGCAAGGTAGTGGGATCGACCAGCGCCTCGGCGGCGGACGGCTGCCGCACCGTCTGCAGCCGCGTCGTGGGGGGCCCGGCGGCGTCGTCCTCGGCGGCGAGGTCCTCGGTGAGCAACGGGGTGGTGACCTGCCACGACCGGCTACGTGATTCGTCGTCTTTCATGTCATGTAGAGTAGCGCCAGACTGGAACCAGCAGGGGCGTTCTCCCGACGGTACGATGGGCGCTGCTGGCACCGACCCTGCGCCTGCGCCCCACCGAGGCATCTCGCACGAGGAGTCACCACCATGGCAGACACGATGGCCAAGCACCCGAACAGCTTCGGCGCGCGCGCGGAGTTCGACACCGGCTCGGGCCGGGCCTACTACTACCGACTCGCCGCGCTGCAGGAGGCCGGCCTCGGCAACGTCGAGCGCATGCCGTTCTCGGTGAAGGTGCTACTCGAGTCGCTGCTGCGCAACGAAGACGGCTACGTCGTCACCGCGGCCGACATCCGTCGCTTGGCCGCCTACGACCCGAAGGCGCCGGTGCAGGAGGAGATCCCCTTCATGCCCGCGCGCGTGATCCTGCAGGACTTCACCGGGGTGCCGGCGGTGGTCGACCTAGCGGCGCTGCGCAGCGCCATGGAGCGCATGGGCGGCGACCCCGAGCTGATCAACCCGCACGTGCCGGTGGACCTCGTCATCGACCACTCGGTCCAGGTCGACGAGTACGACAACCCGTTGGCGCTCCTGCGCAACGCCGAGATCGAGTTCCAACGCAACCAGGAGCGGTACGAGTTCCTGCGCTGGGGCCAGGCGGCGTTCCGGAACTTCAACGTCGTCCCGCCGGCGTCGGGCATCGTCCACCAGGTCAACCTCGAGTACCTGGCGCGCGGGCTGCAGGCGCGCCCGCACGGCGACCTCGAGGTGGCGTACCCCGACTCGTTGGTGGGCACCGACAGCCACACCACCATGATCAACGGCCTCGGCGTCCTCGGTTGGGGGGTGGGCGGCATCGAGGCCGAAGCGGTGATGCTCGGGCAGCCGTACTACATGCTGATCCCCGAGGTGATCGGCGTGCGGCTCACCGGCCGTCTGCCGGAAGGCGCCACCGCCACCGACCTGGTGCTGGTGGTCACGCAGCTGCTGCGGCAGAAGGGCGTGGTCGGCAAGTTCGTCGAGTTCTACGGCCCCGGCCTGTCGTCGATGACGGTGCCCGACCGCGCCACGCTTGGCAACATGGCGCCCGAGTACGGCGCCACCGTCGGGTTCTTCCCGGTCGACGACGAGACGCTCCGCTACATGCGCCAGACCGGGCGCCTCCCCGACGAGATCGAGGCGCTCGAGCGCTACGCCAAGGCCAACGGCATGTTCCGCACCGACGCCACCCCCGACCCGGTGTTCACCGACACCGTCGAGCTCGACCTCGGCACCGTGGAGCCCAGCCTCGCCGGGCCGAAACGCCCCCAGGACCGCATCCGCCTGGCCGACATGCAGCGGCAGTTCCACGACGACCTCGTCAAGCCGGTCGACAAGCGCGGCTTCGCGCTCGACGGCGCCGCCTTGCGGCGTACCGGAAGGCTGTCGTTCAAGGGCGTCGAGCACGACCTGCGCCACGGCGACGTGGTCATCGCCGCCATCACCTCCTGCACCAACACCAGCAACCCGTCGGTGATGCTCGCCGCCGGCCTGGTCGCCAAGAAGGCGGCGGAGCGGGGCCTGAAGGCCAAGCCGTGGGTGAAGACGTCGCTGGCTCCGGGATCGAAGGTGGTCACCGAGTACCTCACCGACGCCGGGCTGATGCCGTACCTCGAGCAGGTCGGCTTCTACCTCGTCGGCTACGGCTGCACCACCTGCATCGGCAACTCCGGCCCGCTCCCCGAGCCGGTGGTGAAGGCCATCCAGGAGGGCGACTTGGTGGCCGCGAGCGTGCTCTCCGGGAACCGCAACTTCGAGGGCCGCATCAACCCGCACGTCAAGGCGAACTACCTCGCCAGCCCGCCGCTGGTGGTGGCGTACGCCCTCGCCGGTACGGTCGACGTCGACCTCGCGAACGAACCGCTCGGGCACGATCCGGCCGGCGAGCCGGTCTACTTGGCCGACGTCTGGCCGCGCTACGAGGACGTCACCGCGCTGCTCGACGCCGCCATGAACCCCGAGACGTTCCGCCGCATGTACGACGGCATCGAGCACTCGAACGAGGCCTGGAACGCCATCCCCGTCAAGGGCGGCAGGCTGTTCGCGTGGGACCCCGACTCGACGTACATCCAAGAGCCGCCGTTCTTCCAGGAGATGCCCGACGCGCCAGGCAAGGTCGCGCCGATCGACGACGCGAGGGTGCTGGTGAAGGTCGGGGATTCGGTCACCACCGATCACATCTCGCCTGCCGGTTCGATCGCCGTGGGCGCCCCTGCCGGCCAGTACCTGATCGAGAAGGGCGTGGCCAAGGCCGACTTCAACTCCTACGGCTCGCGGCGCGGCAACGACCGCGTCATGACGCGCGGCACGTTCGCCAACATCCGCCTGAAGAACGACCTGGCGCCCGGCACCGAAGGGGGCTGGACCACCGACTTCACCACCGGTCAGGTCACCAGCATCTACCAGGCGAGCCGGAACTACCTCGCGCAGGGGGTGAGCACCATCGTGCTCGCCGGCGTCGACTACGGCATGGGCTCGAGCCGCGACTGGGCCGCCAAGGGCACCTACCTGCTCGGGGTCAAGGCGGTCATCGCCAAGAGCTACGAGCGCATCCACCGATCGAACCTGGTCGGCATGGGCGTCCTGCCGCTGCAGTTCCTCGACGGCCAGGATGCCGCCAGCTTGGGCCTCGACGGGACCGAGCGGTTCGCCATCGCCATCGACGAGGGCGTCCAGCCGCGTCAACGGGTGTCGGTGGTGGCGCGCAAGGAGGACGGCGGCGAGGTCCGCTTCGACACCATCTGCCGCCTCGACACGCCGGTCGAGATCGACTACTACCGCAACGGGGGCATCCTGCACACGGTGCTGCGCTCCATGCGGCGGGCGGCGCCCCAGGGCAGCTCGCGCTAGCGAAAGCGCCGCGCGAGCGGGGGGTGGCGCCGCCGAGCAGGCGCCACCCCAGAGCGCGTCGGGCGCGCCGGAGTGAAACGCGTCCCAGACGGGTCGCGCCGCAGCACGTATACTCGCGCCATGCGCGACTTCCTGGGCTTCCTGCTGATCCTCGCGATCGTGTTCTTCGCCGTCGGGGAGACGCGGGGCTGGTACCTGGGGGTGCCGTCCCAGACCCCCATCTTCGTGTACAAGAAGGACCACGTCGCGGAGACGACGCGGCGCACGTTGATGCGCAACGACATGCCGGTGCGCTTCCGCGGCGAAGTCCGGCGCGGCACCGTCACGCTCGAGGTATGGCACGAGCGGCCCGCCAGCTTCCAGACCAACCAGGCGGCCAGCCCGAACACGCGCCTGTTCGAACAGACCTTCCGCGAAGGCGACGTCATCGCCGTCGACCGGCTGTTCGAGGCCGGCGGCGGCGTGTACCGCATCGTCATGCGCTACGCCGACGCCACCGGGGTGTTCCGCCTCGAGGTGCCGGGCGGTCAGGAGCTGTAGGCCGCGAGGGTCAGCGCGTGCGCCGCGCCGCCTCGAGCGCGTCCCACTGCTCCGGCGTCACCGCGTCCAGCACGTTGAACTCGCCGCCGCCGTAGGCGCGCTCGCCGCCGTCGATGTACACCACGTCGCCGGTGATGAACGAGGCCCCGTCCGACAGCAGGTAGCTGGCGAGGTCCGCCAACTCTCCGTGTTCGCCTACCCGGCCGAGCGGGACGCGCCTGGCGAACAGGTCCGCGATCTCGGGCGTCGGCATCAGGCGGCTCCACGCCCCTTCGGTCGGGAACGGCCCCGGCGCGATGGCGTTGAGCCGGATGCCGTACTTGCCCCACTCGCCGGCCAACGACCGCATCAACGACACCACCCCGGCCTTGCCGACCGCCGACGGCACGACGTAGCCCGATCCGCTCTCGGCGTAGGTCGCGGCGATGGAGAGCACCACGCCGCCGCGTCCGGCGGCGATCCAGCGTTTGCCGAGTTCCAGGGTGCAGTAGACGGTGCCGTGCAACACGATTCCGAGCACGGCGTCGAAGGCGCGGTGGCTGAGGCGCTCGGTGGGGGAGATGAAGTTGCCTGCGGCGTTGTTGACCAGCGCGTCGACCCCGCCGAAGCGCTCCTCGGCGGCGTCGAACGCCGCGGCCACCGCGGCGGCGTCGCGCACGTCGAGGCCAAGCGGGTGCACCTCGCCACCAGTGTCGGCGCGTAGGCGCTCCGCCTGCTCCTCGAGCAGCGCGATGCGCCGGCTGGCGATCACCACCTTGGCGCCGAGCTCTAGGAAGCGACGGGACATGGCGAGGCCGAGGCCGCTACCCCCGCCCGTGACGAACACGACCTTGTTCGCGAGCAAGCCGTCTTGGAACATGCCTCATGCTGCCACACCGCTGCGGGCCGACGGGACGTGCGCGCACGGGAAGTGCGCGCACGGGTCGTGCGAGCGGTTTCGCTCCACCCGTGCGGGCAGCGCGTCATACTAGGCGCACCATGCGTTCGTCGACTCTCCGTCTTCCTCGCTGGGCCTCGTCGGCGACCGCGTGGTGCCTGGCGCTCGCGCTGCTGGCGTCCGCGAGCGCGCAGTCCGGGCTGGCCGTGCGCACGCAGGTGCGCGTCTGGCTTGGCACCGAGCCGGCGGTGGTGGTCGGCGCGGAGGGCGCCCACCGCGGCAGCGTCGACGGTGTGCCGCGCTTCGCCACCGCCTACGGCCTGACCTGGCCCGTGAGCGCGCAAGACGGACGGTTGTTGGTGGACGGCCGCGACGTCGGCACCCGCATGACCATCGAGGGCGACGGCAGCTTCGTGCTCGTGGGTGGCCGACGCTACCGTGGCGCGATCGCGCTCCGCGCGCAGGACGACACGGTCGAGATCGTGAACGTGCTCGACATCGAGGCGTACCTGCGTGGCGTGGTGCCTTCGGAGATGTCGGCGTCCTGGCCGTTGGAGGCGCTGAAGGCGCAGGCGGTGGCGGCGCGCAGCTACACCCTGGCCTCGCTCGACCCGACGGCGCCCTACGACCTCTGCGCCACGGTCGACTGCCAGGTGTACCGCGGCGTCGAGGCCGAGAACGCGCGCACCGACGAGGCGGTCCTCGCCACCGCCGGGGTGGTGGTCACCTACCAGGGACGGACCGCGAAGACGTACTACCACGCCGACTCGGGCGGCGTGGTGGCCTCCAGCCAGGAGGTGTGGGGCGCGGCGACGCCGTACCTCGTCGCGCTGCAGGACGTGGCGACGGTGAGCCCGTACCGCTCCTGGACGCAGCGGCTGGACGGCACCGCCTTGGGTGCCAGCCTACGCGGAGTCGGCTACGACCTCGGCGTCGTGCAAGGGCTCCGGGTCGTGCGGTTGAGCGAGTCCGGGCGCGTGCTGGAACTCGAGGTCCAGGGCTCCAGCGGGGTCCGGGTGCTCCGTGGGCTGCAGCTGCGGACGCTGGCGCGCGGGTGGGGTCTGCGCTCGATGCGGTTCCAGGTGCAGGGCGGGCTGACGGTGCGCGGCGACGGCTGGGGGCACGGCGTGGGGATGAGCCAGTACGGCGCCCGCGCCCTTGCGCAGGCCGGCTACGACTACGGACGCATCCTGGCGTTCTACTACCCGTCGACCGGGCTCACGCGCTTCGTGGCGCAGTCGCCCTGAGGTAGGCGCGGGGCGGGTCCAGCGTGCCGGACGTGCCGACGTGGGCACGTGGTGCCGGGCGGCCGCCGCGAGCTGGAGGGTCGAACGCCGTGCGCTGCCGATGCGACCTCGCCTGCCGTCAGCCGCGCGCCAACCGGACCGCCTCGACGATCCTCCGCGAGTCGGCGCTGCCGCCCTCGAGGTCGCCTTGGCAGGTGTCGAGGTAGTTCTCCAGGATCACGTCGCCGGTGGCGTCGAGGGCGCGGCGCACACCCGCGATGAGGGTGAGGATCTCGTGGCACGGCCGGTCTTCCTCGACCATCCGCTGCAACCCGCGCACCTGGCCTTCCAGGCGGCGCAGGCGGTTGAGGATCTTGCGGCGCGTCTCGTCCCCTTCGAGGCGCACGCTGGCGCCGCTGGCCGATGCGGTCGAAGGGGGAACGGTATCGTCGGTCACGGCAGGCTCCTGGGGCTCGAAGGGTGGCGGCGCACGTTCGCCGCGCCGCGCCAAGCTGCGGACCCGCAGGCAAGCGGGTACCCCCCGGGGGTAGTATAGGCGAGTTCCGACCGGCGCGGTGCGTCGGCTGCCACCTGGTACCTTGGTAGGCGATGCAGGAGAGGGTGCTCGCGTGAACTACGCCGCGCTGCTCGGGGTCATCGCGGCCGCTGCCTTCACCCTTCCGTTGCTGGCGCACGGTGCCCAACGACTGGGCCTGCCGCGTGCCGCCGGGGTAGCCGTCAGTCTCGCCACGGCGCTGCTCGCGGCGGGGTTCTGGTACTGGCGGGCGCGGCGTGCGGTGCGCCTGGCAGACCACCGGCTCCGCTCGGAGGAACGCGATGCGAGCGTATAGAGGCATCGTTCAGGACGGTAAGGTCGTGCTCGAGCCCGGCGTCCGGCTGCCGGAGGGCGCGCACGTGACGATCACCATCGCCGAGGCCGAGATGATCCGCGCCACGTTGCGCGCGGCGCTGCGGCGCAACCCCAAGCGCCGCAGCCGCGGGCGGGTGCTCCGGCCCGTCTTCCTCGACCGCGCCGAGCCGCTGCGGTGACGCGGCTGACGTTGGTCCCCACGCCCGTCGGCAACCTAGGCGACATCACGCGGCGCGCGCTCGAGGTGCTCGCCGGCGCCGACGTCGTCGCCGCCGAGGACACGCGGCACAGCCGGAAGCTCCTCGATCACTACGCCATCGCCACCCCGCTCGTGCGCCTCGACGCCCACACCATGGCGTCGCGCGCGCTCCCGCTGCTGCAACGGCACGACTGGGTGGCCTACGTCACCGATGCAGGCAGCCCCGGGATCAGCGACCCCGGCGCCGACCTGGTGCGCATCGCGCTGGACGCCGGGGCGCAGGTCGAGGCGCTGCCTGGCGCCACCGCGTTCGTGCCCGCCCTGGTGCTGTCGGGGCTGCCGACCGCGCGGTTCGCGTTCGAAGGGTTCTTGCCGCGCAAGGGACGCGACCGCGACCGCCGCATCCGGACCATCGCGACGCGCGCCGCCACCACGCTGCTGTACGAAGGGCCGACGCGGCTGGCTGCGACGCTGCGCGACCTGGCCGCCGCCTGCGGCGCCGAGCGCCAGGCGAGCGTGAGCCGCGAGCTCACCAAGCTGCACGAGGAGACCGTGCGCGGCAGCCTTGGGCAGTTGGCCGAACGGTTCGGATCGACCAAGGCGCGCGGCGAAGTGGTCGTCGCCATCGGCCCTGCCCTGGAGCGGGACGACGCGGAGGACCTGGGGCGAGCCTTGGCCGGCCTCGGCGCCGACCAGCTGGCAACGCGACTCGCCGGCGTCGGGATCCGCGGTAGGCTACTGCGCGACGCGCTGGCCGCCTTGGAGGTGCCGCGCAACGTGGCGTACCGGCTGGCGCTGGAGTACCCCGACGACGCACCACCAGCAGGAGCCCGCGGCTCGGCCGGCGACCCGGGCGACGCGGCCGCGAGCGAAGGAACCGGCTCGCCCGGCCGCGAGGACGAACCGACATGAGCTTTCCCGATACCGCAGCCCCACCTTCGGCCGACACGTCCCCCGCACCGGGCGTCGTGGCGGCACCGGCGCGGCTGCTCGGCCTGCCGAGCGTGACGCGCCTGGCGGCCTTCGCGCGGGCCGTCGGGCCGGCGGTGCTGCTCACCACCCACGAGCGCGTGGCGCTGTTCGACGCGACCGACCTGTTCCACGCCCGCCGCAGCGTCGACCCGGGGCTCGGGGAGTGGCACGAGCGTCACGACAAGGTGGTGGTGAGCCTCTCCCACGCCTTGGCGCCGTTCCCGCGCGCACCCGAGGCCTACACCCTCGAACTGCGCGCCGGCGGGACGTACACCCGCGACGCCTTGCTCGAACGCCTGGTGTCGTACGGCTTCGAGCGCGACGCGATGCCTGGCTTCACGGTGCGTGGCGACACCATCACCCTGCACTTCGACGACCAAGACGAGGACGACGCCCTGCGCCTCGAGTTCTTCGGCGACGAACTCGACGCCCTCATGCTGCGCGGCGAAGAGGCGACGACGCACGTGCTGGCGCCGCGCTCGCTCGAGCACCTCGAGCGCGACGCCTGGACCACGCGCGTGTTGGAGCACCTACCGGGCACGGTGTTCCTCGACGCGCCCGAGCTCTACGCCGGCGAGGCGGGCGAAGGGCCCGTCGCCTGGTTGTGGCAGCACCTCGCCGGTCGGGACGTGGTGTCCTTCGGGCGCGACCCGCTGACGCTCCCGGCGGAGCGCAGCGGCATCGAGCCGCTCGGCTACTACCGCGGCAAGCTCAGCGCGTTCGCCGAGGACGTCCACATGTGGCTCAAGGACGGCTACTCGGTGCAGCTGTTGCTCAAGTTCGAGCGCACCGGGCGCTACCTGCGGGAGCGCGTGCTGGACCAAGTGCCGTCGCACTGGCGCAACCGCATCGAAGCGCACCCCGGCGAGGTGGGGCTGCTGCTCGCACGCGACGTGCAGGGTGGGCACCGCGACCCAGAGCGCATGGAGGTCGTGCTCACCGAGGAGCTGCTGTACGGCTACCAAGGCGGACGCAAGCTCGGCAAGCTCCCGGGGAAGCGCGTCCACGACGCCTCGCAGCTCACCATCGGCGACTACCTCATCCACCCGGACCACGGCATCGGGCGCTTCCTCGGCCTGGAGCCTCGCACGGTGGTGGGGGTGGTGCGCGACTACCTGCTGCTGCAGTACGCGGGCGAGGGCCGGCTGTACCTTCCGGTCGAGCATCTGCCGCTCCTGCGCCGCCACCCGGGCACCACCGACGACCCGCCGCGGCTGTCCACGCTCGGCACCAACGAGTGGGCGCGAGCGCGCGAGAAGGCGCGTGCGAGCGCCGAGACGCTGGCCGCCGAGTTGATCAAGACCTACGCCCAGCGCCAGGTGAGCCACGGGACGTCGTTCCCGCCGCAGCCGGAGTGGGACGACCTGATCGAGCAGAACTGCCCGTTCGAGCTCACGCCCGACCAACGCACCGCGGTGGCGGACGTGATGGCGGACATGGAGCGCACGGTGCCGATGGATCGCCTCATCAGCGGCGACGTCGGCTTCGGCAAGACCGAGGTGGCGGTGCGCGCCACCCACCGCGCGGTCGGCAACGGCGCGCAGGTGGCGCTGCTGGTGCCGACCACGGTGCTGGCGAAGCAGCACTTCGATACCTTCCGCCAGCGCTTCGACGGCCTGCCGGTGCGCGTCGAGATGCTGTCGCGCTTCAGCTCGGACAAGGACGCCCGCGCCACCCTCAAGGGACTGGCGGACGGCACCGTCGACGTGGTGGTGGGCACGCACCGGCTGCTCAACGAGAGCATCGCCTACAAGAACCTGGGGCTCCTGGTGGTCGACGAGGAGCACCGCTTCGGCGTCGGCCAGAAGGAGCGCCTCAAGGGGTTGAAGGCGAACCTCGACGTGTTGTCGTTGTCGGCCACGCCCATCCCCCGCACGCTGTACATGAGCCTGGTGGGTCTGCGCGACGTGTCGCAGATCATGACCCCGCCCGAGGGGCGCAAGCCGATCCAGACGGTGCTGCAACCGTACGACCCGATGGTGGTTCGCGAGGCGGTGCTGGCGGAGCTCGAGCGCGGCGGCAAGACGTTCTACATCCACGACCGCATCGGCTCGATGAGCCTGCGTGCCCGCACCTTGTCGCAGTTGGTGCCCGAGGCGCGCGTCGGCGTGGCGCACGGCCAGATGAACGCCGACGAGCTCGAGGAGATCATGCTCGGCTTCGAGGAAGGCGCCTTCGACGTGTTGCTGTCGACCACCATCGTCGAGTCCGGGCTCGACATCCAAGGGGCCAACACGCTGGTGATCGAACGCGCCGACCGCCTCGGTCTGGCGCAGCTCTACCAGTTGCGCGGCCGCGTCGGCCGGCGGCAGACCGAGGCGTGGGCGTACATGCTCTACCCGGGGCGGCTCACCGAGCAGGCGCAGCGCCGGCTCTACGCCATCGCCGAGCTCAACGACCTAGGCTCCGGCCACCTGCTGGCGGAGAAGGACATGGAGATCCGCGGCGTCGGCAACCTGCTCGGCCCCGAGCAACATGGCCACATCAGCGCCGTGTCGCTCGAGGTCTACACCGAGATGCTGGCCGAGGAGATCGCCAAGCTCAAGGGCGAGCAGAGGGCGAAGGAACGGCCGCAGGTGACCATCGACCTGAGCATCGACGCGCGCCTCAGTCCGAGTTACGTGCAGGACGACGACGTGCGCATCAACTACTACGGTCGTCTGTCCGAAGCGGACGGGTTGGCCGAGGTGAGCCGCGTCGCGAAGGAGATGCGCGAGGCGTACGGCCCGTTCCCGCCGGACGTGAAGGCGTTCGTGGACCTCACGCGGCTGCGGCTGTTGGCCGGGGCGAAGGGCGTGGCGACCATCAAGGAGCACATGACCGACGTGCAGGTCGCGTTCGACCGCGACCTCGACGCCATCGACTACGACGCCAAAGGGATCAAGGGACTCGCCTTCGCGGTGGAGCCCACGCGCTACCCGCCCGGCTTCAGCGTCAAGAAGCGGGGCCAGAAGGCCGGCGACCTGCCGGGCGCGGTGATGGAGGTGCTGTACCTGGTG
>CAZACZ010000029.1:0-35602 GCA_964483695.1 uncultured bacterium
GACAGTTCGGTCTCTATCCGCTGTGGGCGTAGGAAAGTTGAGGAGAGCTGCTCCTAGTACGAGAGGACCGGAGTGGACGCACCGCTAGTGTCTTAGCTGTCGTACCAACGGCACATGCTAAGTAGCTATGTGCGGAACGGATAAGCGCTGAAAGCATCTAAGCGCGAAGCCGACTCCAAGATGAGCTTTCCCATCCCTTCATGGGAGTAAGACCCCCGGTAGACCACCGGGTCGATAGGCTGGGAGTGTAAGCGCGGCAACGTGTTTAGCTGACCAGTACTAATCGGTCGAGGACTTGACCTTTTCTCGGAATCATCCCCGAGACAGACCCCTCTGCTCTTGCCTTCCGTTCCCTGTCCTTATCTTTCCTCTTCGTGCTCGTGGCGGCGTGGACCCACCCGATCCCATTCCGAACTCGGAAGTTAAGCACGCCAGCGCCGATGGTAGTTGGGGGGCAGCTCCCTGCAAGAGTAGGTCAGCGCGAGGAGGTTATCTTTCGAAGCGTGCGGTCTGAGGCGTCCAGCCTCAGACCGTGACGCATGCGGGAGTAGCTCAGCTGGTAGAGCACTACCTTGCCAAGGTAGATGTCGCGGGTTCGAATCCCGTCTCCCGCTCCACGATGCGGCCGCCCTTCGGGGGCGGCCGTCGTCGTTCGTTCCTGGTGCCATGCGCTCGCAACCATGTGCCCGACCTGGGGCAGGACGGCGCCCGCGGACGCTACGTCGCGCGGTGGCGGCGCCGAGCGTCGGCCCTGCCGGCGAAGGCCCCCGCCCGTCGCCGCCTGCGCACGACGCCGGAGACGCGGTTGGCACGACGCCGCCACGATGCAGTGACGCCGCGCACAGCACGAGTCCGATCGACGCGTATACTTGCGCGCGGCGACGGTACCGGCGGTCGCGGGGAGTCCCGCGCGCCGCGCCACCCTGACGGAGGTCGAGCTCATGATTCGAAGGTTCGCGTTGGTGTCGATGTTCCTGCTGTTCGCGTGGGCAGGTGCCCAGAACAGCTACTTCATCAAGGCCGACATGGTGCGCGGCGCGCAAGGCGCGCAGGGCAACGTGTGCGTGCCGAACTCGGTGTTCGTCCCGACCGAGATGATCGTGTTCCGCGCGGTCGTCTACGACGCCACCACCGGCGAGGAGATGCTCGAGGACGCGATCGCCGAGCGCGGCATCCAGGCCACGGTGCACATCCAGGACCTGGCGACGATCCCGATGTTCTTCCCGCCGGCGTCCGAGGGCATGGGCCCGGGGATGCTCTTCTTCCGCGGACCCTTCGCCATCCCCGCCGACGCCGCCACCGGCCTGTTCGACTGGTGGATCGAGGTGACCGACGCCTCGGGCGCCACGGCCAGCTTCCAGCCCATCGGTCGTGAGTTCGGCGCCGGGCAGATCACCATCCAGGCGGCGCAGTAGGCGCGTCTTGCGCGCCGCGTCCCGCTGCGTCTCGCGCGGGACGGTAACGTGAACGATGCGAACGGCCCGGCTGCGAAGCCGGGCCGTTCGTTCGGAGGAGACCTCATGTTCGAACGACGTGATGCATCGCCGCGCCGCGCCGGCGCACCCGCACCGGGTCCGCGTGGCGCGGGCGCCGCGGCCCGCATGGCCGTCGCTGCGCTTCTCGTGCTCGCGGCCGGGGCGCTGACCACCGCCGCGGCCCAACCGAGCGGCACCATGCTCTTCGATCCCCCCAGCGGCACCGTGGGCACCGAAGTCGTCGCCACCTTGGCCGGCTTGCCTGCCGGCGCCGCCGTCGACATCGTCTGGACCAGTGCCGATGCCGACTGGAACGTCGCCGACGGCCGCTTCCTCGGCGTCGTGGCCAGCGACACGCGCACCGTGGTGGCCACCACCACCGCCGCGGCAGACGGCAGCGCGACCGCCACCTTCGTCGTGCCCGAGGACTACGGCTACGTGCACAACGTCTTCGCCGAGTCGGGCGGGGAGACGGTCGCGCGGCAGGGCTTCGTCGTCGCGCCGCAGATGACCATCGAGCCGAGCTCGGGTCCGGTCGGTACGCCCATCACCATCACCCTCACGGGCGTCGGCTACCGCTTCTGGGAGATGGTGTGGCAACTCGCCTACGACGGGGCGCACACCGGCTGGCTCTCCGCCATCACCACCGGCGGCACCGCCAAGGTCGTCATCCCCGCCACCGGCGAGGTCGGCCTCCATACGCTGCAGGCGATCTCCGGCACGCACCCGGTGCCGTACCTCAACCAGCAGCAGTCGCCGAACTACAAGCCGGCCGTCCCCACCGTACTCGGGGCGCTCTTCGAGGTCACCGAAGGCCCCGCCGTCGCATGGGCCGAACCCAGCGAGCAGGTGCTCCCGCGCAAGCCAGGGGACGCCATGGCCGCCGGGGATGGCGCGCGCCTAGCGCTCGACTACGTCACCGGACCGGTCGGCAGCGAGTGGACGCTGACTGGCGCCGGCTTCGCGCCGGGAGCCAGCGTCAGCGTCACGTGGAGCACGGTGCGCGGCAACCGCATCAGCGGTGCCGGCTGGGAGGAGGTCGAGCGCGAACTCGGGACCGTCACGGCCGACGCGAGCGGCGCGTTCGCCTTCAGCGCCGCCACGCCGGACGATCTGGGCGGTCCGCACCGGGTCGGCGCGGTGGTGGGCGACCAGCGCGTGGAGACCATCTACACCATCACGCCCAGCGTCTCGCAGGTGACGCCTCGCGTGGTCGAACCCGGCGGCGACATCGTGCTCACCATCAAGGGCGTCGGCTGGACCGAGACCGCCAACATCTACACGCTGGTGCTCGACAACGGGTACATGGGGTACGGCTGCGGCTTCAACAGCCAGGGCGACGTCACCATCTACCTCAAGGCGCCAGGGCGCGAAGGCGTGCACATGATCGGCCTCTACCCCTCGATCTACCAGGGCCAGGTGACGGGGCCAGGTGCGCCCGCTTCGCCCGACGCGAACGCCACCTACCTGCAGCTGCCGATGCTCAACCACGTCGATCACCCCGGCGAGGAGCTGCCGGCGTTCCACCTCTCGTTCGAGGTGCGTCGCTGACGAGGGTTCCGCGCAGGCGCGCGACGCGCGCGTGACCGATGCGTGATGCTTCCGGCCGGCCGGCCGTGGCACGATGGGCGGACCAGAAGGTCGCCCGGCGTTGCCGCGGCCGGCCTGCGCGGAAGGAAGCGTGAACGTGTCCATGGACGTGAGCGTAGACGTCATCCGGCGGTTGTTGAAGATCCCGTCGTCCGAAGTGACGCCGGAG
The DNA here is from genome assembly GCA_964483695.1 of uncultured bacterium. Taxonomy (GTDB): domain Bacteria; phylum Deinococcota; class Deinococci; order Deinococcales; family Trueperaceae; genus CAZACZ01. The sequence goes on from CAZACZ010000029.1 coordinate 3,235, forward strand.
GAGGCGTACCTTACCCGTAGGGCGTTCCTCAAGGCCGCCGGCATCGCCACCGCCAGCCTCGTGGCCGCGCCGGCGCTCGGACGGGCCTGGGCGCAAGGCGGTGCCGGGCAGTCCCCTGGTGGCGGTGACGACGAGGTCGCTCGCGCGCTCATGGGTCTGGAGACTACCGACGAGGCGCGGACCTCCTACGAGTCCGTGACCACCTACAACAACTTCTACGAGTTCGGCGTCGGCAAGGGCGATCCGGCTCGCAACGCCGGCACGCTGGTGGTGCGGCCCTGGGCGGTGACCATCGACGGCGAGGTGGCCCGCCCGGGCGTGTACGACCTCGACGACCTCCTCACCTCCTTCCCCAGCGAAGAGCGCGTCTACCGGATGCGCTGCGTCGAGGCGTGGTCGATGGTGATCCCGTGGGAAGGGTTCATGCTGCGCGACCTCATCCGCCGGGTCGAACCGACCTCGAACGCCAACTACGTGGCCTTCACCACCCTTCACGACCCCGACCAGATGCCGGGCCAGCGCCGCAACATCCTCGACTGGCCGTACGTCGAGGGCCTGCGCATGGACGAGGCGATGCACCCGCTCACCATCCTCGCCACCGGTTTGTACGGTCGCGAACTCCCCAACCAGAACGGCGCGCCGCTACGCCTGGTGGTGCCGTGGAAGTACGGCTTCAAGGGCATCAAGTCGATCGTGCGCATCTCGTTCGTGGCGGACCGACCTGCCAACACCTGGAACCTCATGGCGCCGCACGAGTACGGCTTCTACGCCAACGTCAACCCGGACGTCGACCACCCGCGCTGGAGCCAAGCGAGCGAACGACGGATCGGCGAGTTCCGGCGCCGGCCGACGCTGCCGTTCAACGGCTACGGCGAGGCGGTGGCCGGTCTGTACACCGGCATGGACCTCCGCCGCGACTTCTGACGTGAGCGCTTCGCGGCTTCCGCGCGCATGACCCGTACGCGCTCCGCGCTGCGGCGACGGCGGGATCGCTGGGTCCGTGCCGCGGTGTGGGCCGCGTGCCTGGCGCCTGCCGCGGTGCTGCTGGTGGACGCCTTCACCGGGCGCCTCGGCGCCAACCCGATCGAAACCATCACCGACCGCACGGGTTGGTGGACGTTGACGCTGCTGGCGGTGACGCTGGCGGTCACGCCGCTACGACGCTTCGCCGGGTGGCACGGCCTGGTGCGCTTCCGCCGGACCCTGGGCCTCTCGACGTTCGTCTACGCCGTGTTGCACCTCGCCACCTACGTGGTGCTCGACCTCGGCCTCGACCTCTCGCACCTCGCCGAAGACGTGCTGGCGCGTCCGTTCGTCACCGTGGGCTTCGCGGCCTGGCTGATCCTGGCCCTGCTGGCGGTGACTTCGACCGACGGCTGGATCCGCCGCCTCGGTCCGCGCTGGCGTAAGCTCCACCGCTGGGTCTACCTGGCGGCCGGGCTCGGCACGCTGCACTTCTTCTGGTCGCAGAAGGCCGATCGCGCTCGTCCGCTGCAGTTCGCGTTGGTGTTCGGGATCCTGCTGGCGTCGCGTCTGCTGCGCGGCGCGCGGCGGCGGCGCGAGCGCGCCGCCGCCGGGTCGCCCGCCCGCGCCCCCAGTTCAGCGCTTGCGGGTGGCGCCCACCACGACGAGTAGCGCGCCCACCCCTACGGCGGCGCCGGACGCGATGTCCGGGATGGTGATGCTGCGTTGTCGCTCGGCCGTCACCTCGACGGGTCCGAGGTCGACGGCGGTGGTCTCTTCGGTGTACGTGATGCGCCCCGCCACGAACCCGGCCAGGCCGAGCACGATCAGGACGATCCCGATGGTCGTCAGGTTCCGCATGACTGCCTCCTTCCGCGCGGTCCTGCCCAGCATAGCCATCGACCATAGGCGCTCATGAGGCACGCATGAAGGCGCCGTCACGCTGCGGCGCGCGGTCCGCCGGCCGATCCATCGCGTATCGTCGGGGGCATGCCAGCCGAACGCCATGCCGGTCCGGGGGACGCCGCGCTGCCGATCGGGCAGGTGCCCAGCCCGGCGGCGCTGGCGGCGTTCGCCGACGGTGCGCGGCGCGACGGCCGCGCGTTGGTGGTGGGCGCGCTCATCACCGACGACGAGGGCCGGATCTACGTCCAGCGTCGCAGCCCAGGACGCGCGTTGTTCCCGGGATGCTGGGACTTCGTCGGGGGGCATGCCGAGCTGGGCGAATCGGTCGAGCAGGCGTTGGCGCGCGAGGTACGAGAGGAGACCGGCTGGCGTCTCCTGGCGCTGGGTGCGGTGGTCGAGCGCCTCGACTGGGAGGCGGCCGGGCAGGCGCGGCGCGAGGTGGACCTGCTGGTGCGCGTCGACGGCGACCTGGCACACCCGCGGCTCGAGACGGACAAGCACGACCTCGGCAGGTGGTTGCGGTCGGAGGACGTCGACCTGCTCCTGGAGCGCCGCGACCCGGACGACGTGTGGGTGCACCGCGTGGCCAGCCGGGCGTTCGCGCTGCTCAGTCGGCCGGCGTAGCGGGCGCCTCGGCCACCACCGTCAACGACGGGTAGAGGGCGCGGTAGACGGCGAGGTTCTCCGCCACCCGCTGGAGGTACTCGCGCGTCTCGCTGCGGTCGATCTCGCGGTAGAAATCGTCCTTGTCGCCCGCCACCCATTCGCTCTCGTACAGGCGCCGCACGTAGCCTTGGCCGCCGTTGTACGAGGCGATGACCAGCTCCTCGTCGCCGTCGAAGTAGCGCATCAGCCAGGCGAGGTACGTCGCGCCGTAGTGCACGTTGTCGTGCACGTCGAACGGGTCTCCGGGCGCCTCGTCGCGCAACTCGGCGATCCAATCCCAGGTGGAGGGGACCACCTGCATCAGCCCTTGGGCGTTGGCGCGCGACACCGCCACCTCGCTGAACGCCGACTCCTGCCGCATCACCGCCCAGATCAGGTGCGGCTCGACGCCGTGCCGCTCCGCCGCCGCCATCACCGTCTCGGGCCATGCCGGGGGGTACGCCAGCCGCCAGGCCCGTAGACCGCCCTCGCCCTCGGCCAGCAGCGCGCGCGCGGCACGCACGCTCTGACGGTACTCGTCCATGCTCTGCAGCATCTCGCCGAGGTCGAGGACGGTGGCGACGTCGCCCGCCCGCTCGGCGCTGCGCAGCGCGAACAGCAGCTCCCCGACGGCGGCGTCGGTCTCGTGGACGGCGTAGAGGGCCGCCGCGACGCGCATGGCGTGGTGCGCCGATGCCCGCTCGGCCGCGAGCGGGTCGGTCTCGGCGTCGTCGGAGTCGGGTCGGGCGCCGGCCTCGGCAGCGGCGGCCGTGCCTGCGGACGGCGACGGGAGCTCCACCGCCGTGAGGTCGGGCACGGCGGGTTCGAGGCCCAGCTTGAGGCCGAAGAAGCTGCCGCGCGGCAGCAACGCTTCGGCTTCGGCCACCACCTCCGGCATCTCCAACCGCCGCGCCAAGACCACCGCGCGGTAGGCGGCGTCGTCGGCGTACGCGCTGCCGCCGCGCGCCAAGCGCAGGTAGAGGCCGAGGACGTCGGCGTAGCGGTCGCGTGCCTCGAGCAACCCGCTGGCGAGCCACAGCAGGTCAGCGCGGCCCGTGGAGGCGAGCAACGCGACCGCGCGGTCGACGTCGCCGCGGCGGTTCGCGATCAAGCCACGGCCGTAGTCGCCGGCGGCGCCCAAGGCGGCGAAGGCGGCGTCGGCATCGTCGTAGCGGCCCAGGTAGTACAGGCACCAGGCTTCGCCCAGGGCTGCCGTCTCGTTGCCGGGGGCCTCGACGCGCCAGCGCCGGTAGGCGTCCAGCGCCTCTTCGTAGCGTCCGAGGGCGCGCAGCGAAGGCGCCTCGATGGACGGTGCGGTGCGCTCGCCCAACGCCTCGAGCGCGGCGCGATGCAGGCCGGCGGCCTGCAACGCGGCGGCAAGCCGGTACGGGTCTTGCTCCAAGCGCTCCAGCGCCGCCACGGCGCGCTCGTCGGGCAGCGCGTCGCGGTAGGCGGCCTCGGCAGCGGCCGCGTCGCCCGCGGCTTCCGACAGCTGGGCGAGGCGCAGGGTCAGGTCGGTGGCCTCGGCGCGTCGCAACGGGTCGTCCACCCGCAGGGCGAGCTGCCGCTCGAGCGCCGCGCGCCGCTCCGCCGCCGGCTGCGTCTCCCACGACGCCAGTTCGGCCGCGGCCAGGTAGGCGACGTAGTCGTCGCGGTCGAACGCCAGCGCCTGCAAAGCGCCGGCGTCGCCGGCCACCATGGCGTCGCGCAGCGCGCCGTAGGGCGCCAGCAGCTCGGAGGCGTAGGGGTCGTAGGCGGTGGCGACGAGCTCGGGGGAAGCGGGCTCGGCGGCGAGGTTCACGCGCGATCGGTGCACCACCAGCACGGCAGCCGCCCCTACGAGCGTGAACACCAGCAGGACAGCGGCGGGGCGAAGCGTGACGGCGCGCACGCGTTCAGTCTACGGAGGCAGCCCGAGCGTCTGATGAGCGCCGCCGTCGTCCCGGCGCGTGGCGCGAAGCAGTGCCGCGCGTACGACCGTTACGGTGCCGCGGCTCGCGTCGGGCGGGACATCTTTCCCGCCAGCCATGGGGTATCATTTCCGAACATTCGACGGACCGGACGGCTTGCCCTGGTGCTCGGGGCAAGCCGCTTTCCCACGGTGCCGGGGAGCATCACGGAGGAGTGCCATGTTGACCAAAGTTCGGGTCACCCAGCAGGGGTACGAGCGCCTGAAGACGACGTTGGAGCAGGAGTACGTGCGCCTCGAGGAGGCCACCAAGATCCTGCAAGAGCTATCGGGCTCCTCGGACGACTACGACGACTCCGGCCTGGAGGACGCCAAGGCCGAGAAGGCGCGCATCGAGCAGCGCATCGACGACCTCGAGGAGCAGCTCAACCGCGCCGAGGTGATCGAGGACCACAACGTCGACACCGTCGACCTCGGCAACGTCGTGACGCTGGTCGACACCAAGGCGAAGGAGTCGTTCCAGGTCCAGGTCGTGTCGCCGGTGGAGGCGGGCGTGCTCGAGGGCGACATCCCCAAGGTCAGCGACGAGTCGCCGCTCGGCAAGGCGATCATCGGCCGGCGCAAGGGCGACACCTTCAAGGTCACCATCCGGGAGCGCACCGCCGAGTACAAGATCGAGGCCATCGGCTGAGGCCGAACGAGCCGTGCCCGACGAGCCCAGGCCGATGACGCAGAAGTCGTTGCAGGAACAACGCGACCAGCGCCTCCGCAACCTAGAGGCGCTGGTCGAGCGTGGGTTCGAGCCGTACCCGTACGCCTACGCCGTCACGCACCGCGCTGCCGAGTTGCACGCGGCCTACCCGGCGCCCGAGCCGGGCGCGCGTCTGAGCGGCGACGAGGTCGTGGTTGCCGGCCGGGTGATGCTGCTTCGCATGCTCGGCAAGCTGACGTTCGCGACGCTGCAAGACGCCAGCGGCCGCATCCAGGCGTCGTTCCAGAAGGACAAGCTGGAGGCCTACAACGCGCTCAAGAAGATCGACCTGGGCGACTGGGTGGAGGTCCGCGGCACGCTCTACGCCACCCAGACGGGCGAGCTGACCGTCGACGTCGCCGCCTTCCGGCCGTTGGTGAAGAGCCTTCGCCCGCTCCCCGACAAGCATCACGGGTTGGTCGAGAAGGAAGCTCGCTACCGTCAGCGGCACCTGGATCTCATCATGAACCCGGAGGTGCGCCGCGCGTTCGAGCTCCGCAGCCGCGCGGTGTCGTTCATCCGGCGGTACCTCGACGACCTCGGCTTCCTCGAGGTGGAGACGCCCGTGCTGCAGGCGGTGCCGGGCGGCGCCGAGGCGCGCCCCTTCGTGACGCACCACAACGCCCTCGACCACGACTTCCACCTGCGGATCTCGCTCGAGCTCTACCTCAAGCGCCTCATCGTCGGCGGCTTCGACGCGGTGTACGAGATCGGCCGCAACTTCCGCAACGAGGGCATCAGCTACAAGCACAACCCCGAGTACACGATGCTCGAACTCTACTGGGCGGGCAAGGACTACCTCGACATCCTGCGCTTGGTCGAGGACATGTACGCCAAGCTGGTCCAGGCGCTGACGGGCTCGACGAAGCTCTCGTACCAAGGCCAACGGCTCGACTTCACCCCACCCTGGCCGCGCGTCGACTACACCGGCGAGCTGGCGAAGCGCGCCGGCATGGAGTTCGACCCGATCGACGAGGCGCGGCTGCGCGCCTGGGTGGCGGAGCGCCACCCGGGGGCGGCCGGCGACGGGGGCGAGCCTCCACTGGCCGAACGACCACTGAACCAGGTCTTCGACAAGCTGTACGACATCTACGTCGAACCGCACCTGGTGGGGCCGGTGTTCGTGATGGACCACCCGGAGGCGATCAGCCCGCTGGCCAAGCGCCACCGCAGCCGTCCGGGCCTGGTAGAGCGGTTCGAACCGGTGGCGGTGGGGATGGAACTGGGGAACGCGTTCAGCGAGCTGAACGACGCCGTCGATCAGCGCCGACGCTTCGAGGTGCAGCAGCGGTTGCGCGACGCCGGCGACGACGAGGCGCAGATGCTCGACGAGGAGTTCCTGGCGGCCCTGGAGTTCGGGATGCCGCCCACGGGCGGGCTCGGACTCGGGATCGACCGGCTGGCGATGCTGCTGGCCGACGTGCCCAGCATCCGCGACGTCATCCTCTTCCCGCTGCTGCGGCCGGAGTCCTAGCCGGCGTCGACGCGCTCCGCTGCCAGACGCCGCGCAGCCGAGCGCCGCGCGGTCAGGCGCGCCCCCGCGCGTCGGTAGCGCGGTTCCGCGAAGCCGAACAGCCGCAGCCCCGCCTGCATCGCCGGGCCGATGCCGAGCGCGACCGCGACCGTGCCCACCCCCACGTTCCCGCCGAGGGCCCAGCCGATGGCGAACACCGTGACCTCGACCAGCATCCGCACGCGGCGCACGGGCGCCTTGGTCATGGCGGCCACGCCCAGGACGAAGCCGTCACGCGGACCCGCCCCCAGGCCGGCGGTGATGTAGAGGCCGGTGGCGATGCCGTTCAGCGTCAGGCCGAGCACGAGCATCGCCGCGCCGTCGGCCCAGCCGGTGGCGGTGGGGAACCACGGCCGGGCCAGCAGCAGGTCGACCCACATGCCGATCAGCACCATGTTCGCGACCGAGCCGATGCCGATCCGCACACGCGCAACCACGCCCGAGAAGACCAGCAGGACCAGGCCGGCTCCCACCATGGCCTGGCCGATGGTAAGCGGCGTGCGCAGGGCGACGCCCTGGTGGAAGACGTCCCACGGGCCCAGGCCGATGCCGGCGCGCAGCATGAACGCGATGCTCGCCCCGTAGACGGCCAGGCCGACGTTCAGCTGCAGCAGCCGAAGGCCGAACAGGCGCCAGGATGTCGGACGGGCGAGACGCAGCATGGCGCCAAGCCTACCGCGCTCGGCGTCTCGTACGTGGTCGTGTGGCGGTGCCAGAGTGGGCGGCGGGATCCGGTCGTGGCGGCGTCACGCAGGCGCCTACGCGGCGGCTCAGTTGAGGCCCGCGATCGTCGCCGGCTTGCCGTTCGGATGCTGCAGCTCCCGTTGCGCCCGGCGCCACAGCACGGCGTACATGCGCCGCAGCAGCTCTTGGCGCTGGGTGTCGTCGAGGAGCGTGTCGCGCTCGATCTCGACCAGCAGGTCTTCGAGGTCTTGCATGCTCCAGCGATCGACGCGACCGACCAGGTAGCTGTACTCCACGAACCTATGCACGTCCGACTCCGTCGATCGATGACGCCCCAGGCGCCCCGCTCGCCAGGGCCGCGTTGCTGCCGGTGCATCCCGTCGCTTCAGCGTAGGGGCGTCCCGATGCCGTCCCGAAGGGCCAAACGTCCTCTGCTTCGCGTCAAGGGTACGATTCGCTGCATGAGCGACATCGACCAGCGCAGCCCGGCCTGGGTGCGCGACGCCGTCTTCTACCAGATCTTCCCCGATCGCTTCGCGAAGAGCGATCGCCTGGCCAAGCCGAGCAACCTCGAGCCGTGGAGCTCCCCCCCGACCGTGCACGGGTACAAGGGGGGCGACCTCGTCGGCATCGCCGAACGCTTGCCGTACCTGCACGAGCTGGGCGTGACCGCGCTGTACCTCAACCCGATCTTCCAGTCCGGTTCGAACCATCGCTATCACACCCACGACTACCATCGCGTCGACCCGCTGCTCGGCGGCGACGCGGCGCTGCGCACGCTGCTGGACGCTGCCCACGATCACGGCATGCGGGTGGTCCTCGACGGCGTGTTCAACCACGCCAGCCGCGGCATCCTGCAGTTCCACGACATCCTGGAGAACGGCCCGAGCAGTCCGTACCTCGACTGGTTCCACATCCACCGGTTCCCGCTCCACGCCTACGGCGGCGGTGACATCGGCTACGGCGCCTGGTGGAACCTGCCAGCCTTGCCGAAGTTCGACGTGCGCACGCCGGCGGTGCGCGAGTTCCTGTGGGACGTTGCGGAGCGTTGGCTGGCGTTCGGCGCCGACGGCTGGCGCTTGGACGTCGCGAACGAGATCGACGACGACGCCTTCTGGCGCACCTTCCGGCAGCGCTGCCGGAGCGCGAAGCACGACGCGTACATCGTGGGCGAGATCTGGACCGACGCGCTGCACTGGCTTCGCGGCGACATGTTCGACGGGGTGATGAACTACCCGCTGACCCGCGCCATCTACGGGTTCGTGGGGCGCCAGGTCGATCAGGCCGAGGTGGCGAAGAGCGGACTGCACCACGTCGAGGTGCTCGACGCGGGCGCCTGGGTGAAGGCGGTCGACGACTTGCTGGTGCGCTACCCCGAGGACGCGGTGATGAGCCAGATGAACCTGCTCGACTCGCACGACACCCCGCGCATCGCCACCATCCTGCAGGGCGACGCCGCGGCCGTGCGCATGGCGTACCTGCTGATGTTCGCGTTGCCCGGAGCCCCCACCGTCTACTACGGCGACGAGATCGGGCTGCGCGGCGGCCACGATCCGGCGTGCCGCGGCGCCATGCCGTGGAGCCACCAGGACGACTGGGACACGTCGTTGCTCGCGTGGCTGACGAAGCTGATCGCGGTGCGGCGGGCGCGGCCCGAACTGCGCGCTGGAGCCACCCGACTGTTCGCCCCCAAGGACGACCTGGTGGTGATCGAGCGCTCGGTGGGTGCCGAGCCGCCACGGTCGGCCGACGCGCAGCGGTCGGCCGACGCGCCGGATGGGGCGCCGCGATCGGTCGTGACCGTGGTCGTCAACGCCGCGGGCGCCGCATCGACGGTGCCGCTCGAGCGTCTCCCCGAGGGTCGCTACCTCGACCTCCTGCGGGACGAGGTGGTGGACCAGGCGGCCGGCACGCCGATCGTGCCGGCGCGCGGTGGCGTCGTGCTGACGCGCGTCGGAGACGGCGCAGCGGTCGGCTGACGCGGACCACGCGCCGGCCTTGTGCGGGGGACGCGTGCCCGTGGACCGGGCCGTTGGCTTGGCCCCCTTCTCCGGGCCGCTCCTTCGGGTCGCCGCCTCGGACCGCCCCCTCGGACCGTCGCCTCAGGCCGCCGCGGTCGCCGCCGGCGTCACGGGCGTCAGCGCTTCCTCGTCTCGTTCGCCGGTGCGGATCCGGATCACGCGCTCGAGCGGCTGGACGAAGATCTTGCCGTCGCCTACGTCGCCGGTGCGCGCCGCCCCGACGATGGCGTCGATGGTGGGTTGAACGAACGGGTCACTCACGGCGATGGTCAGTTGTACCTTCTCGTGGAACTCGACGACGTAGGTGGTGCCGCGGTACTGCTCCGTCACGCCGCGCTCGCCGCCGTGGCCGCTGATGCGCGCGATGGTGACGCCGCGGACGCCGGCGAGCACCAGCGCCTCCTTGACGGGGGCGAGACGTTCGGGACGGATGACGGCGGTGATCAGCTTCATGACGGCCTCCAGGCGGCGGGTCAGTCGCCCGCGCCGACGAAGATCGGGTCGCGCAAGGTGTCGGCCGGGACGTACGCTTCCGCGCCGTGCTCGCTGACGTCGAGACCGACCAGTTCTTCGCGAGGAGCGACGCGTGCCCCGAAGAGCGCGTCGAGGGCGCGCCAAAGGCCGTAGCTGCCCAGCAAAGCGACGGCGCTGACGCTCAGCGTGCCGATCGCCTGCACGCCGAGCAGCGACGCGCTTCCGGTAGCGAGCAAGCCGTTCGCTCCTAGGTCCGGCAGCCCGAAGATGCCGACGGCCAAGGTGCCCCAGACGCCCACCACGCCGTGAACCGCGATCGCTCCCACCGGGTCGTCGAGGCGCAGGCGATCGAGTGCCACGATGCCGCCGACTACCAGGGCGCCGCCGGCGGCGCCGATGGCGATCGCCGCGGCCGGCCCGACGAAGGCGGTGGGGGCGGTGATGGCCACTAGGCCCGCGAGGATGCCGTTGACGGTGAGGGAGAAGTCGGGCTTGCGGTGACGCGCCCACGATGCCGCCAATGCCGTGGCGCCTCCGGCCGCGGCGGCCAGCGTCGTCGTCAGCACGATGTGCGCGACCAGGCCGGGGTCGCCGGCGATCCCCATGGTCGAGCCTGCGTTGAAGCCGTACCACCCCAGCCAGAGGATGAAGACGCCGAGCGCGGCGAAGGTCATGTTGTGCCCGGGCATCGCCACCGGCTTGCCTCCGACGTAGCGTCCGATCCGCGGACCCAGCACCAGCACGGCGCCGAGCGCCGCGAAGCCGCCCACGGCGTGCACCACGGTGGAGCCGGCGAAGTCGAGGAACCCGAGGCCGGCGAGCCAGCCGCCGCCCCACACCCAATGGCCGAGGAGCGGGTACAGCACCCCGGAGAGCGCCGCCGAGAACGCCAGGTAGACGCCGAAGCGTGCGCGGCCCCCGATGGCGCCCGACACGATGGTGGCGGCGGTGCCGGCGAACACCATCTGGAAGAAGAACTTGGCGTACAGCGGGACGCCACTCCACGCGAGCGCGCCGAACACCCCCCGGTAGGCATCGCCCGTGGCGGGGCTGGTGTCCGAGCCGCCGAGGAAGAAGCCGGAGAGGCCGACCAGACCGTTGCCATCGCCGAACATCAGCGCGAACCCGACGAGCCAGAACGCCAAGGCGGCGATGACGAAGTCCGAGACGTTCTTCATCAGGATGTTCACGACGTTCTTGGCGGCGTGGAAGCCGGCCTCGACCAACGCGAACCCCGCCTGCATGAAGAACACCAGGATGCCGGCGACCAGCACCCACAGCGTGTCGAGGCCGACGGTGAGCCGGGCGACGGCGTCGGCGTCTTGCGCCAAGGCGGAGCCGGACGCGAGGACGACGGCGACGCCGGTCGTGAGCGCCTTGGCGAGCCCGCCGTCGCGTGCACCTGCGCGTGCACCTGCGCGTGCACCTGCGAGCGCAGGCGTGGGTTCGCGGCGGCCGGGCGCGGCGATGCCGGCAGCGTCGGCACGGTGGGATTCGGTGCGGTACGGACGGCTCATGACGACCTCCCGGTGCGGCGCCGGCACCGGCCGGCCGGCGCTTGCGCGTGTCCCGGCCCGACCTCGGGCAGGATGCGGAGGAGCATAGCTGTGCTGTGGAACGCTGTCAAGCTACAACTTGCCAGAAGGCACTTCAGTCGTGAGCACATTGCACGAACTGGGGCGATTCGTGCAAAGCGTCAGCGCGGATGTCATCATATGTTCATGGCAAGGGAGACAACGTGCAGACCAGCAACGGCATCGCGCACACGTCTTGGCGCGAAGCGGCCGCGCGGCGGATCGTGCGCGCCGCGGCCCAACGGCGGAACGCGCCAGCCACGTGCCAGCCACGCGCCAGTTGCGCGCCGGCCACGTGCCAGCCAAGCGCCAGTTGCGCGCCGGCCACGCGCCAGCGGCGCGTCCGCGCCGCAGTACGTGTGCACCCGCCGCGCGCCCGCGCGCGAAACCGGCTGCGCCCCGGCCGCCCCCGGTTCTCCCGGTCCGGCGTGTCGCCGTCGCCGCGGACCGGCGTCTACTCCTGCAACTGGATCCGGCTCTCGTCCCCGACGATGAGTCGGTGCGTGCTCGGTCGGCCGTGATGGCCGACGATCCGGACGTCCTCGCCGATGAGGCTCGCTTGGATGCGCGGCCCCACGCCTTCGATGACCGTGCGCGCGCCGACCACCGCGTACTCCAGCTCGGCGTTGCGCAGCACCACGTCCTCGCCGATCGAGGTGAACGGCCCCACGTAGGCGCCCTCGACGCGCGCGTTCGCGCCGATGATGGCGGGGCCGAAGATGGTGGTGTCCTTCACCACGGCGCCCTCGCCGACGACCACGTCCCCCACCAGCGTCGAGCCCTGGACGTCGCCCAGCACCTCGCGCTTCACGCGCGCCAGCAGCAGGCGGTTGGCGTCCAGGATGTCCTCCGGCTGGCCGGTGTCCTTCCACCAGCCTTCGACCTCGACCGGCGCGACCTCGTGACCGGCCTCGATCAGGCGCTGGATGGCGTCGGTGATCTGGTACTCGCCCTTGGCGCCGGGCTCGAGGCCATCGATCATGCCGTGGATGGACGCGTCGAACACGTAGACGCCCGCCACGGCGAGCGTGCTGGGGGGCTCCTGGGGCTTCTCGACCAAGCGCGTGATGCGGTTCGCTTCCACCACCGCCACGCCGAGCGAGCGCGCGGCGTCGCGCGTGACGGGCACCAACGCGAGGACGGCGTTGATCCCCTGGTCGGGGCGGAACGCCTCGACGAAGCTGCGGATGCCGTGCTCGAAGAGGTTGTCGGAGAGGTACATGACGAACGGCTCGTCCCCCAGGAAGTCGCGGGATACCTGCACCGCATGTGCGAGGCCCTGAGGTGGGTTCTGCAGGATGTACTCGAAGCGCACGTCTTCGTAGCTCGCCAACGTCTCCTTGATGGAGGACATGGTCAGGAAGCTCACCACCACGCCGATGTCGCGCACCCCAGCCTCGACCAGGTTGTCGACGGCGTGATGGATGAGCGGTTTGTTGGCGACGGCGATGGTCGGTTTCGGCTTGAGGCTGGTGATGGGCCGCAGGCGCGTGCCAAGGCCGGCAGCCAGGATCAGTCCCTTCATGGGGGTCCTCTCGTCGTGCGTCGCGATGCGCCTCCTCGCCGCGGTCCGAAGGCGGCCGCGCCGCGGTATCGGCGGCCCGGGTCCTTCGCTGCCGGGGCGATCGTCGTCTCGACGATACCGCGGGGTGGGTGCGACCGACGTGCGCGCGCGCCTTCTCGCGACACGCGGGACCGGCCGTGCCGTCCCCGAGCGCGTCCGGGTGAGGCGGTACCATGCGGCATGACGAAGACCTCCGAGATCCGCTTGCGGGTCGACATGGACGACGAAGGCATCGACGCGATCCGCTGGGATGCCGACGAGGGCCCCGTGCCGGGCGAGCAGGCCGCCAAGGCGATGATCCTGGCGTTGTGGGATGCCGAGAAGCGCAACGCCATGCGCATCGACCTGTGGACCAAGGACCTCAGCGTGGACGACATGAACGACTTCTTCTTCCAGACGCTCTTGTCGATGGCCGACACCTACCGCAATGCCACCAACGACACCCACCTGATGAGCGAGATCAAGCTCTTCGCCCGCGACTTCGCGGAGAAGGCGTCGCGCGCTGCTGCCAAGCAGGGGCGTGCGCCCGGCGGCTGAGCCTCCGGGCAGAGGGAGGCAGAACGTGCCGCGCAGCGCTCGCGCGCCGGAGGACGGGGCCAGGGTCGAGCTGGGGCGAACGCTGCCTTCGCTCCTCGACGAGGCCGCCCGTCACCGCCCCAACGATGCGGCGTTCGTCGAGCGCGAGGAGGGCCACTGGCGCCCGACCTCGAACGGGGCGTTGCGCGAGCAGGCGCGCGCGCTGGCGCTCGGCCTGCGCCGCGCCGGCTTGCAGCCGGGCGAGCGCGTCGCGCTGTTCACCCACAGCGACCTGAGCTTCGTCGTGGGCGACATGGCCTGCTTGAGCGCCGGCCTGGTCGACGTGCCCATCTACCTGACCCACCCCCCGGGTGCGGTGCGCCACATCCTGGCGGAGAGCGGATGCCGCGCCGTCCTGGTCAGCGACGACGATCTCCGGGAGCGCATCGAGGCCGTGACCGACGCCCTGCCGGAAGTCGCGTTCGTCGCGGTGGCGCGACCGGGCACCGGCTTCGTTGGCACGGGTCGGTGCACCAGCTACGACGCGTTGCAGCGCGCCGGCACCGAACTCCTAGAGCGCGACCCTAGCGCCGCCGCGGCGCTGGTGGGCGGCGGCGACGCGCACGCGCTGGCGACCATCATCTACACCTCGGGCACGACCGGGACCCCGAAGGGCGTGATGCTGACGCACGAGAACGTCAGCTCCAACGCCATCGCCGCCATCACCGGCTTGAGCACGTTCCGGCCGGGTGCAGCCGAGACCGTGCTGTCGTTCCTGCCGCTGAGCCACGTCTTCGCACGCACGCTGCACTACGCCAGCACGTGGTCGGGGTCGACGGTCCACTTCGGCACGCCCGAGACGGTGCGAGAGGACCTGGCCGAGGTCCGGCCGACCTTCATGGCGGCCGTGCCGCGCGTGCTGGAGAAGTCGTGGGAGCGGATCCAGCGCGCCGGCGACGACCTCTCCGGCCTCCGGCGGCGCCTCTACCGGCGGGCATTGGGGTTCGCGCGCAGCTACGACGTGACCCGACCGCCGCGCGGGGTGGCGCGCTGGGAGCATCGCCTCTACGACGCGCTGGTGTACCGGCGCTGGCGCGAAGCGCTCGGAGGCAGGTTGCGCACCATCATCGTCGGCGGCGCGGCGCTGCGCGCGGAGCTCGCCAACGTCCTGGGCGCCGCCGGCATCGACGTCCTGCAAGGGTACGGCCTCACCGAGACGAGTCCGGTGATGACCTTCAACCGGCCCGGGCGCAACCGGCCCGGCACGGTGGGCGAGCCGGTGGCCGGCACCGAGGTGGGCGTCGCCGACGACGGTGAGGTGCTGGCGCGCGGCCCGCACGTGATGCGCGGCTACTTCGCCCACGACGACGAGACCACCGCCGCGATCGACGCAGACGGCTGGTTCCACACCGGCGACCTCGGCACCCTCGACGACGGCTACCTGACCATCACCGGGCGCATCAAGCACCTGTTCAAGCTCTCCACCGGCAAGTACGTCATGCCGCAGCCGCTCGAGGAGCGCCTCGAGGCGCACCCGCTGGTAGCGTCCGCGTTGGTGGTGGGGGAGGGCGAGAAGTACTGCGCGGCGCTGGTGTTCGTCGACCACGAGGCGCTGCAGGCGCGCGGCACGGCGCCCACGGTTCTGGGTCTCGAGGCCAGCGGCGCGCTCGAGGAACTACGCCAGCAGGTGCACGCCGCCAACGACGGGATGCCCCGGTGGTCGACGGTGCAACGCGTGGCCGTCACCCTCGACACGCTCGACACCGCCTCGGGCGCCGTCACGCCCAAGCTGAGCGTGCGCCGCGAGCAGGTGCTGGCCCGCTACGCCGATCTGGTGAGGCAGCTGTACGACGCCGACGAACGCGCGCTGGACGGCCCCCGGCAGGGGGTCGGCGAAGGAGGCGCGGTGCTGCTGGCCGTGTGAGCGCTGCGGGCGCTCAGCGCTCGACGCCGTCGTAGGTCAGCAGCGTGCGGTAGAGGTCGGGGCGACGGTCGCGGAAGAAGCCGAACCCGGCGCGGAAGGTGCGGGCCGCGGCGAAGTCGAGGTCGGCGTAGAGCACCGTCTCGGAGCCGCGGTCGGCATCGGCGAGCAGCGTCCCGGTGTAGTCCGCGATGAACGAACTGCCGTAGAAGGTGGCGTCCGCCTCGCGCCCGACGCGGTTGGCCGCCGCCAGGTAGGCGACGTTGCAGACGGCGTGCCCGATCATGGCCCGGCGCCACATGTCGCGGGTGTCGATGCCGCCGGCCTCGGCCGGTTCGGAGCCGATGGCGGTGGGGTAGAGCAGCAGGTCGGCGCCCTGCAGCGCCATGGCGCGCGCCGCCTCGGGGAACCACTGGTCCCAGCAGATCCCCACCCCGATGGCGCCGTAGCGCGTGCGCCAGGTGCGGAAGCCGGTGTCGCCCGGGTTGAAGTAGTACTTCTCCTCGTAGCCGGGGCCGTCGGGGATGTGGCTCTTGCGGTAGACGCCGAGCACCTCGCCGCTGGCGTCGATCATCGCCAGGCTGTTGAAGTGCGCTTGGCCGGCGCGCTCGAAGAACGAGACGGGCAGCACCACGTCGAGCTCCGCCGCGAGGCGCGCGAAGCGCGTCAGGAACGGATGACCCTCGACCGGATGCGCCAGCGAGAAGGCCTCCTCGCGCTCCAGCTGCGGGAAGTAGAGGTTCTCGAACAACTCCTGCAGGAGCACCACCTGGGCGCCCCGCGCGGCCGCCTGCCGCACGAAGCGTTCGGCCTTCGCGACGTTGTCCTCCAGCACGTCGGAGCACGTCATCTGCACCACCGCCAGGCGGACGCTGCCGCCCGGCGCACGGTCCGGGTTCGGACGACTAGCCACGGTCTACCTCCCCGATCGGTTGCTGCTGCGTGACGCAGTGGAACGCCCCGCCGCCGGTGATGAGGTGCTCGGCGCGCAGGCCGATGACCTCGCGCCCCGGGAACAACGGCCGCAGGATCGCCAAGGCCGCCTCGTCGTGCGCGTCGTCGTACGTCGGCACCACGACGAAGCCGTTGCCAACGTAGAAGTTCGCGTAGGTGAGCGGCAAGCGCTTCCCCTCGAGCTCCATCCGCTTCGCGGGCAGGGGGAGCTCGACCACGCGGTACGGTGCGCCGTCTTCGCGGCGCAGCGCGCGCAGGTCGGCGAGGTTGCGCGCCATCACGGCGTGGTTCGGGTCGTCCTCGTCGTCCTCGACGGCGCAGACGATGGTGCGGTCGTCGGCGAAGCGCACGATGGTGTCGATGTGGCCATCGGTGTGGTCGCCCTCCAGGCCGGCTTGGAGCCACACCACGCTGCGGACGCCCAGGTAGCGCGCGAGGAGCGCCTCCAGGCCGGCCTCGTCCAGGCCAGGGTTGCGGTTCGGCTCCAGCAGGCACGACCGGGTGGTGAGGCAGACCCCGGCGCCGTCGAGCTCGAGCGAGCCGCCTTCCATCACCGCGGGCACCGCCAAGCGCCGCATGCCCAAGGTGCGCGCCACCGCGGCTGGCGCTCGGTCGTCGTCGTCCCAGGGAGCGTACTTGCCGCCCCAGGCGTTGAAGCGCCAGTCGGTGAGGGCGACGCCGCCCGGCCCATGGACGAACAACGGACCGTTGTCGCGGAACCAGACGTCGTTGAGCGGGACCCGGTGGTAGTGCACGTTGGCCGTCACGTCGGCGGCTCGCTCGTCGCCGTAGCGCTCGCTCGCCGCGCGCGCGATGCGGCTCCGGGCGTCATGCTCGGCTTCCTCGTCGCGCACGTTGAGCATCACCGGTTCGAAGCGCCCGATGGTCGCCACCAGCGCCGCGAACTCGCGCCGCACGCCCTCGAGGTGCCCCACCCAGAGCTCGTCGTCGAACGGCCAGCTGGTCCAGGTGGCGGCATGCGGCTCCCACTCCGGCGGCATGCGCAGCGGGGCGAGCACGGCGGCTTCGTCCGCGGCCGGCCGACCGGGGGAGGCTTGGGAGTGCGTGTCCAACGTCGTTCCTCTCGTCGTCGCGGGGTCGCGCGGCGTTCGCGCGGCGTTCGCGCGCCGCCGCCGTGACCGTGTCCCGTTGGCCGTGTGGCCGCGCCGCGCCGCCAACGTGGCAGCGCCCCGCCGGTCCGCGTGGCGGCGTCGCGCGGCGCCCGTGGTGGCGGCCACCGGACCGCTCATGCTAGCAGACGCCCGGGCGCCCGGCAGGACCGGAGGCGGCGGACGAACGTGCTACGCTACGCTGCTCGAGCGGCCGCTCGCGCCCGCGAGCCACGACTCGCGCCCGCGAGCCACGCCTCGCGCCCGCGAGCCACGACCTCCGCCCCGACGCCGCACGCGCGAGGCACGACCCTTTCCCTGGAGGCACCGGCGTGACCAGACCCACCCTCGACCCCGGTTTCGGCATCGGCGACGCCGACGAGCTGTACGGCATCCGCTCGTGGTCGAACGGGTACTTCGGCATCTCGCCGCGCGGCGAGCTGACGGTCGCGGTGCGTGGCCGCGCCGCCGTCCCCATCGTCGACTTGGTCCAGGAGCTGCGCCAGGAAGGGCACGAACTGCCGCTGGTGCTGCGCTTCCCCGACGTGCTCGAGGACCGCCTGGACCGCATCAACGACGCCTTCGCAGCTGCCATCCGCGAGGCGGGCTACCAGAACCGCTACCAGGGCGTCTTCCCCATCAAGGTGAACCAACGCCGCGTGGTGGTCGAGACCATCGCCAGCTACGGCGCGCGCTACCGCACCGGCCTCGAGGCCGGCAGCAAGGCCGAACTGGCGCTGTGCTTGGCGCACGACACCCACGACGAGGCGCTGCTCTGCTGCAACGGCTTCAAGGACGACGACTTCATCCGCCTCGCGCTGTGGGGGCGGAAGATCGGCCGCAACGTCATCATCACCCTGGAGAAAGCGGGCGAGCTCGAGCGCGTGCTGCGCATCAGCCGCGAGATGGGCGTGACGCCGGCGCTCGGCGTGCGGTTCAAGCTGCATGCGCGCGGCACCGGCCAGTGGGAAGCCTCCGGCGGCGACGACGCCAAGTTCGGCCTCACCGCCTCCGAGCTGATCCATGTCGCGAACCGCGTCAAGGAGGAAGGGCTGGAGGACGCGTTGGTGCTGCTGCACTGCCACGTCGGCAGCCAGCTCACCGACATCCGGCGCATCCGCGCGGCCATCCGCGAGGCGGCGCAAGCGTACGTGGAACTCGCCGAGATGGGCGTTGGCGTGCGCTACCTCGACGTCGGGGGCGGCCTGGCGGTCGACTACGACGGCAGCAAGACCACCTTCTACGTCTCCGCCAACTACGGCCTGCGCGAGTACGCCGACACGGTGGTGTACACCGTGATGGAGGCGTGCCAGGAGTGGGGCGTGCCGCAGCCGATCCTGGTGACCGAGTCGGGGCGGGCGCTCACCGCGCATCACTCGGTGATCGTGATCCCGGTGGTCGACGCCATCGGGCCGACCCGCGAGCCGGTGCCGTTGCCGCCGCTCGAGGGCGAGGTCCACGCCCTCCTGCGCGACATGCGCGAGCTGGAACGCACCATCACCGTCAAGACCTACCGCGAGGTCTACAACGAAGCGGTCAGCAACAAGGAGACGATGCACAGCCTGTTCGACCTGGGCTACCTCAGCCTGCTCGAGCGGGCGCACTTCGAGCAGTCGTACGCCCGCATCCTCTCGCGCGTGGCGAGGGTGGTCGAGACCCTCGACTACGTGCCCGAGGAGTTCGAGTTGCTGCCGCGCATGCTGGCCGACAAGTACGTGGTGAACTTCAGCCTGTTCCAGAGCCTGCCCGACCACTGGGCGATCAAGGCGCTGTTCCCCATCGTGCCGCTGATGCGGCTGGGCGAACGCCCCACGCGCAACGCCACCTTGGTGGACATCAGTTGCGACTCCGACGGCAAGATCGAGAAGTTCATCGACCTGCGCGACGTCAAGAGCGCGTTGCCGGTGCACGACTTGCGGCCCGGCGAGCCGTACTACCTCGGCGTGTTCCTCACCGGCGCCTACCAGGACGTGCTGGCCAACGCCCACAACCTGTTCGGGCGCGTGAACGAGGCGCACGTGCGGCTCGAGGAGGATGGGCCGCGCGTCGAGCTCTACGTCGAGGGGCAGAAGGCCCGGCGCGTCATCCAGAACATGGGCTACGAGACACCCGACCTGCACGCCGCGCTCGAGCAGCAAGCCGCCGAGTTGCGCCAGGACGGACGCCTCGACGACGACGAGATCCGCGAGCTGCTCGAGCTCTACGACCGTGAGCTGGTGGGCTACACCTACCTCGAGGCGATGTGACGGCCGGCGCGCTCGAACCGGTGCACCTGCGTCCGGACGGGCGCAGGCACGTGGCGGGGGCGGTGCTCTGGCGCGCCGATGGCACGGTGCTGCTGCAGCATCGCGACGACGACCCGGCCATCGTCGAAGCGGGCAAATGGTCGCTCTTCGGCGGCGGCGTGGACGCCTGCGAGAGCCCGCTCGATGCGGTGCTGCGCGAGGTCGACGAGGAGATCGGGTACCGCGTGCGGGCGCTGCGCCCGCTGATCCAGATCGAGGGAGGTCGCCAGGTGTACGACCTCTACCTCGCGGCCATCGACGCGCCCATCGAGGCGCTGGAGCTGCGCGAGGGGCAGGGCTTCGGCTACGTCGACCCCAGGCGTGCCCTTGCCGACTACGACCTGAGCGACGTGGCGCGCGTCGCGCTGCAGGCGGCGCTGCTGGTGGTGGAGCAGCGGGCGCGCGACGGCTTCGCGACGCCGTTCGACGACTGGCCCGCGCCCTGATCCCGGTGCGCTAGAAGGCGTGCACCGCCCCGTCGTGGCCCAGCTCGGTGCGGGCGAAGTGCTCACGCGCTTCGAGCAGCATGGCGTCCCCGCCATCGGTCAGCGGCGGGATGTGCACCAGCACCAGCCGACCTGCGTGCGCGGTCGCTGCCACCTCGGCCGCGTCGCCCGCGCTGGAGTGACCGTGCCAGGCGCCGGTGGCTTCGTGCACCAGCAAGTCCACGCCTTGCGCCATGTGGGCGATGGCGTCGCAGCGCTCGGTGTCGCAGGAGTACGCCAGCACGCCGCCGCCGCGTAGGTCGCGGACCCGCAGCCCGACGACCGGCACGGCGTGCCTGCCGGGCGTTGCACGGATCTCGAAGTCGTCGTCGACCAGCACCGACGCCCCGTCGGCGTGCGGGATCTCGTGGTAGCGGATCTCGGGGTAGTTGGGCCAGTTGGCCGTGTCGAACGCGTCGTGGACGCGTTTCGCCTGCGCCAGGGCAGAAGCGATGCCGTAGACGTCGAGCGGCCGCGTGCGGCCCGCCAGCCAGAGCCGCTCCATCAGCAACGGGAAGCCCGCCACGTGGTCGGCGTGCTCGTGGGTGACGACGAGGGCAGTGACGCGCGTGAGGTCGAGCCCGTTGGCGAGCAGGCGTTGGGCGGCGTCGCCGCCGCAGTCGACCACCACCAGGCTGCCCTTGCCCTCGAGGGCGAGCATCGTGGTCGTGCGCTCCTTGTCCGACAGCGCCGCGCCGGTACCGAGCAGATGGAGCGTGCCCATCGGTTCCTCCTGGAAGGGTGCGGGGCCGGAGGCCGTTCCGGTCCGCGGCCACCGTCGCGCGCTGCCGTGTGCGCGCCGACATCAGAGGTGCCCGCCGGCACCGCTCCTCGGATGATACCGCCGGGTTCCGGGCCGGCCCGGGCGGCGCGCACACGGCAGCGCGGGGCTAGCGCCCGCGGAACGTCGGTGCGCGCTTCTCCAGGAACGCCCGCATCCCCTCCTTCTGGTCGTCGGTGCCGAACAGCAGGTAGAACACGTTGCGCTCGAACGCCAGGCCCTCCTCGAGGGTCACGTCCTGGGCCTTGGCGACCGCGCTCTTCGCCAGGCGGACGGCCATCGGGGCGCGCGCGGCGACGTTGCGGGCGAGCTCCAGCGCCTTCTCCAGGTAGGCGCCAGGCGGCGTGACGTGGTTCACCAAGCCGTGCTGGAGCGCCTCCTGGGCGGTCAGGAAACGCCCGGTCAGCACCACCTCCATGGCCAGGTACTTGCCCAGCTGACGCGTCAGGCGCTGCGTTCCGCCGGCGCCCGGCATGATGCCGAGGTTGATCTCGGGTTGGCCCAGCCGTGCCGTCTCGGAGGCGACGATCATGTCGCACGTCATCGCCAGTTCCAGCCCGCCGCCCAACGCGAAGCCGGAGACCGCTGCGATCGTCGGCGTGCGCACGCGCCGCAGCGCGTCCCAGGTCTCGAAGCGGTAGCCGGACAGCATGTCGGCGACGCTCTTGCCGTCCATCTCGTGCACGTCGGCGCCGGCGGCGAAGGCGGCGTCGTCGCCGGTGATCACGATGCAGCCGATGGCCTCGTCGAGGTCGAAGGCGCGCGCGGCCGCCGCGACCTCCTCGAGCGTCTGCTGGTTCAAGGCGTTGCGTCGCTCCGGGCGGTGGATGCGGATGAGGCCGACGCCTCCGTCCAGCCGGTCGACACGGACGTGGAGCGGCTCGCTCACGCGCCGGCCTCGGAGGGCACGACCTCGGTGGCCTCGGCGTCGGCGAACAGCACCGTGACGATGCCCTTGGCGAAGCCCATCAAGTCCTTCCCGAGGGCGCGGTTCTCGGGTGAGCGCATGGCGGCGTCGAGGGTGGCGCGGTCGGGGAAGTGCATCTCGGCGATGAGCACGTAGCGTGGCTCGCCGCCGAAGGCGTCGGCCGTCACGCGGTTCAGCACCAGGCGTGCGAGGCCAGGCACGGCAAGCGCCAGCGGAGTGTGGACCCGTTCGTAGTGCTCGAAGAACGCCGCCTCGTCCTCGGGGCGTTCGTACATCGCGATCAACTTGACCATGGCGTGCTCCTTCGGCAGGGGTGGGAATCGGGGAGGGTCAGGCACCGTTGCGGTGGCGGTCCCATCGTTGGCGGAGGCGTTCGAACGCGGCGGAGAGCCGGTCGGACGGCAGGATGACCTGCACCGTCGCGCCTTCCCCGATGCGGTCGCCCAACTCGCTGGTGGCGACGCAGCTGGCATGCACCCGGTTGCCGTCCATGCGCTCGAACGCCGCCTGCAGGTCGACGCGCATGCCGGGCAGGGCAGACGCGAGGTGGCGCACCTCGACGGCCTGGCCGATCCCCTCCTCGCCCGGCTCCAAGAACGGCAGGATGATCTTGCGGCTCACCAACTCCATGTGCTTCGTCAGCCAGTAGGTGGCGTAGACCGGGTGCAGCTTGCCCAGGCGCGGGTCGTGGCGCCCGTGCTCGAAGTCGACCGTCATCGCCGGGGTGACCACCACGGCGTGGTGCGTCGCGAAGTGCTCCGGGATCGGCCGCATGGCGCGTCACAGCCTCCGCTCGTCGAGGATGCGGCGCAGCTTGCCGCCCGCCGAGCGCGGCGCCGTACCTGGCGCCAGCAGCGTCACCTTCACGTGGATGCCGACGGTGTCGCGGATACGGTGCTGGATGCGGTCGCGCAGTGCGTGGACGTGTTGGTCGGCGCCCAGCACCCCGCCCTCGAGCACCTCCTGGCCGATGAGGGTGAAGGCGTCGTGCGTCAGTTCGAGGCGCAACTCGAGTTCGTCGAGCGTGCCGCGGCGCGAGACCACCAGCTGGTAGTGCGCCGACGCCTCCGGCACGTGCTGCAGCACCGCCTCGACCTGGGTGGGGTAGACGTTCACGCCGCGCACGATGAGCATGTCGTCGCTGCGGCCACGGATCAGGCCGATGCGGGCGTGGGTGCGGCCGCTCGGCCCCGGTTCGCGCGTGATGCGGGTGATGTCGCCGGTCCAGTAGCGCAGCAGCGGCAGCGCTTCCTTGGTCAGGGTGGTCAGGACCAGCACCCCGTCCTCGCCGTCGGGCAGCGGCTCGCCGGTGTCGGGGTCGACGATCTCCGGGTAGAAGTGGTCTTCCCAGACGTAGCTGCCGTCCTTCTCGTGGACGTCCTCGTTGGCGACGCCCGGACCGATGATCTCCGAGAGGCCGTAGATGTTGGTGGCGCGGATCCCGAGGCCATCCTCGACGTCCTGACGGATCGCTTCGGTCCAGGGCTCGGCCCCCAAGATGCCGAAGCGCAGGCTGATGTCCTCCGGCGCGACGCCTCGGCGTTCGAACTCCTCGGCCAGCGTCTGGGCGTACGACGGCGTGCAGGCGATGATCTCCGGCTCGAGGTCGAGGATGAGGGTGGCCTGGCGCTCGGTCATGCCGCCCGAGACCGGCACCACCACCAGGCCGAGCTTCTCGCCGCCGCCGTGGAGGCCGAGCCCCCCGGTGAACAGGCCGTAGCCGTAGGCGTTGTGGAACACCATCCCGGGTGTAGCGCCGGCCGCCACCAGCGACCGCGCCACCACCTCGGAGAAGAGCTCGAGGTCGTTGCGCGTGTACCCCACGATGGTCGGCTTGCCGGTGGTGCCGCTGGAGGCGTGCACGCGCGCCAGTTGGTGCGGCGGGACCGCGAACATACCCATCGGGTAGGTGTCGCGCAGGTCGTCCTTGCGGGTGAACGGGATGCGCGGCAGGTCGTCGACGCCGCGCACGCTCCCGGGCGCGACGCCGGCCTGGTCGAGGCGCTCGCGGTAGAACGGGACGCGCTGGTGCACGTACCCCACCAGCCGCCGCACGCGCTCGTCCTGCAGCGAGCGGAGTTGGGCGCGCGGCATGGATTCGATGTCGGGTTGGAACATCACGGCCTCCTCGATGCTGCCGGCGGCGTCACGCGCCGGTACCCTCCGGCGCCCGGGTCGCGTAGCTCGGGCGCGCCTCCTCACGCGGGCGGCGGTAGACGGTTCCGATGAACAAGGCCACGGGCTCGCCGCCGACGCGCACGTCGATGCGGTAGGTGGCCACGCGCCGGCCGAGGTGTTCGGCGCGCGCCTCGGCCTCCAGGTCGTCGCCGACGCGCACCGCGCGGAAGTAGTCCATGTGGGTCGAGAGCGCCACCGCGTCGGCGTCGCCGGCGTTGGACGCCAGCGCGAACGCTTCGTCGGCCAGGGCGTAGAGGAACCCGCCGTGCGCGGTGCCGTGCATGTTGAGGTGGCCCTCGCCGACGCGGGCACGCAGGCGCACCACACCGTCGGGCGCCGGCGCGAGCTCGAAGCCGAGGGTGACGGCGAAGCTCATGGCGTCGGCTCCTGCGTGGCGACGGCGGTGTTCGAGACGCCGAGGCCGCGCGCATCCGCGAAGCTCCTGGCGCCCGCCAGCACCAGCTTGGTGAGCAGCGGATGCGGGGCGAAGCGCTCCGCGCCGGTCTCTTGGTGCAGGCCCTGGAGGGCGGCGCGCACGTCGGCCAGGCCGAGGTGCTCGGCCCACGCCAGCGGTCCCCGAGGGTAGTTCACCCCCAGCCGCATCGCGGTGTCGATGTCGTCGACCGACGCCAGCCGCTCGGCGAGCGCGCTGACGGCTTCGTTCGCCAGCAGCGCGACGACGCGGAAGGCGGCGCCGCCCGCCTGGTCGGGTAGGGGAACGGTGCGAGCGCCCATGGCGTGTAGCGTCTCGCGGATGGGGTCGAGCGTAGCGAGCGGCACGTCGACCGGCGCCATGACCTCGAGCGTGAGCGGGGCGTCGGTGGCCGCGGCGCCGGGCACCAGGCTGAAGCCGGCACGTGCGCCCGCCGCGGCGCAGACGGCGCTGGCGCTGGTGGCCCAGCACAGCATCGCCACCGGCGGGCCATCGCTCGCGACCGGCGCACCGGCAGCCTCCGCGGGCCGAGCCGCGGGCCGAACCGCGGACCTGTCCTCGGGCCGTACGCGCGCGTCGAGCACCAAGTCGGCCCGCGTTGGCTCGTCGGCGAGCGGCAAGGCGGCGCGCAAGGCGGCAGCCACCGCGCCTTCACCGATCACGTAGGCGCGCGGCGCCGCCCCACCCGCGCGGGTCGATGCGGGCGTCGGTGCGGCCGTCGCGCCGCCCACGACGCCGGCATCGTCACCGGGCCGGTCGTGCGCCGGGGCGCCCTCGTCGTAGCGGTAGAAACCGCGGCCCCGCTTGCGCCCCAGGCGTCCCGCTTCGACCATCGCGCGTTGCAGCGGGTGCGGGCGGTAGCGAGGCTCGTGGAAGAACGCCTCGTACACGCTGATGGTGGCGGCGAGGTTGACGTCGAGCCCGATCAGGTCGAGCAGCTCGAACGGTCCCATGCGGAAGCCGGCGGCGCGCAGGCTGGCGTCGATGGCGCGCACCGGCACGCCCTCGCCGGCGAGGCGTAGCGCCTCGCCGTAGAACGGTCGCGCCACGCGGTTGACCAGGAAGCCGGGGCGGTCCTGGGCCACCACCGGGGTGCGTCCCAGGGCGTGGGCCAAGGCGGTGGCGCGTGCCACCAGGGTCGGGGTCGTCTCGATGCCCGGCACGATCTCGACCAGTCGCATCAACGGGGCGGGGTTGAAGAAGTGCATGCCGATCACGGCGGCGGGTCGTGGGCAGCCGGCGGCGATGCTGGTGACCGATAACGTCGAGGTGTTCGTGGCGAGGTCGGCGTCGGGAGCCACGTGCGCGAGCTCGGCGAACAGCGCGCGCTTGAGCTCCAGGCGCTCGGGCGCCGCCTCGATGGCCCACACGACGTCGGCGGCGGCCCCCAAGCGGGTGTCGAAGACGAGCCGCCCGAGCAACGTGGCCGGTGTCTCCGTCAACCGGCCTTTGCCCGCCAGCATCTCGAACGTGCGCCGGAGCTCGTCACGGGCGCCGTCGAGTGCCTCCTGCGAAGGGTCGATCAGCGGCACCGTGGCACCCGCCTGCAGGAGCAGCTGCGCGATGCCCCGGCCCATCGTGCCGGCGCCGAGCACCGCCACGCGTCGCCCGCGGACGGGCTCGGAGCGATCGGTGGCGGCTGCGTCCTGGCTCGCCGCCGATGGGTCGGGGTCGGTCACGCGTCGCCTCCTGGCAAGTCGGTCGCGCGTCCCCGACGAGGGCGGGGCGACGCGAACCGGGGGTGGGTGGTCACGCTGCGCGCTGGACGGGCGGGTTCCGGTCGCGATGATACCGCGGGCCCGGCGGGGGTTCGGACGCAGCAGGCGCGCCGGCGCGACACCGCAGAGCAGCCGGCTGCGTTCGGCTCAGCGCCGCCCCTCGCGCTCGAGCATGGCGTCGATCTGGTGGGCCAGGTGCAGCTTGGCGAGCGTCTCCGGCTGGGCCAGGGGCGCCTGCACCAGCTCCTCGATGCGCCGCAGCCGGTAGCGCAAGGTGTTGACGTGGATGTGGAGTTCGTCCGCCAAGCCGGCAAGGTCGTTGGAGGAGCGCAGGTACGCGACCAGCGTGCGCCAGAGCTTCCCCTGCGGGTCGGCGTCCTTCACCGCGCCCACCAGCCGGTCGCGCAGCGCGACGAGGTTCTCGGCCGGTTGCTGCCGCAGCACCCAGTACACCGGATCGAGCTGATCGAACCAGGCCAGCCCGCTGGCGTCCGGCACCGTCTGCAGCGCCAGCACCGCCTGGTGGTAGGCGTCCGCGACCCCGGTGAGGTCGGTGCGCGGCAGGCTGGCGCCCAAGCGCACCTCCGGGACGTTCGGGCCGCCCTCGGCCACCGCGGCCCGCACGCTGTCGAGCAGCGGCTCGCCGTGCGCCCGAGGGGACCCGCTGGCGAAGACCCACAGGCAATGATCGGCGCGGGTCTCGGACAACACGCCGTGGCCCAGCGTGCGGAAGTACTCCTCGCCGGCTTCGCGCATGCGCTCCAGCCGTTCGTGCCGCCGCACGTGGCCGCCGCGGCCGCCACGCAGGCGCGGTCCCACCTCGGCGACCGCCACCACGTACGGCAACTCGGCACCGATGCCGGCGTCGGCCAGGCGGGGCGCCAACATGCCGGCCGCCTGCGGTCCGGCCAGCCACTCGGCGAGCAATGCGCTGCGGACGGTGGAGTCGTGGCGCGCCTCGGCGCTGCGCTGCAGCGACGTCGCCGTCAAGAGGGTGCGGGCGAGCTCGAGCCAGGGCCGCGCCTCGTCGGCGACGCCGAAGGCGACCAACGAAGCGCGCAGTCGCCCCTGAGCGACGATGCGAAGGACCAGCGCCTCGTGCCCCGCGAGCCGCACCGCGCCCTCGCGCGGCGTGGCCGGACGCCGTTCGCCGCCTTGGGTCGAGGCGGGCTCGGGGCGCCAGCCGACGTTCCCGGCGCGAGCCAGGACGTCGCCCCAGGGCGCCAGCAGCACCAGGCTGGCGCCGCTGACCCGATGGACGCGCTCGAGCAGGTCCCGTTCGGGCTTCGGCGACGCCAGCGCGGCCAGGAGGTAGCGTTGCGCCGTGGCGAACGCGCGGAGACCGGCGCCGGATCGCGCCACCAAGGCACGCAGCGCGGCCAACTCGACGCGTTCCGGTGACACCGACGGTGGGGTGGTCAGCAGCGTCACGCCCAGTGCTTCCGCGCGGGATCGCAGGGCGTCCGGCACGGTGCGCCGCTGAGGCGTCCTGGTCACCACCAGCACCGCCGGGGGCGGGTCGAAGAGGGGGTCGGGCGCCGGTCGCGGCAACGTGAACGGAACGTCCGTCAGGCGCAGGTCGGTGCTGCCTAGCCACGGCCGTTCGTCGGCGTCGTCGGCGCGCCGCACCGCCGCGAAGCGCGTATCGGCCGACCCGGCGAGCAGGGTGAGCCCAAGTTCGCGCTGCGCCAGCAACGCGGCCACCGGCACGTCCGATGTTTCGTCCACGATGCCCATGGTACCCGACGCCGTTGTGCGATCCGTCAACGACTACGTGAATCGTTGGCGTTTTCGACGATTGACCGCGGTGGACCGTCCCCCTACACTCGGGCGAGCCTATGCTGACGAGCATCGACCCGCGCATGTTCCGCAACGTGCTCGGCCGCTTCGCGACCGGCGTCACGGTCGTGACGGTGCGCGCGCAAGGGCGCGCCGGAGAGGGGCGGGCGGGCGGCGCGGACGTCGGCACGCGCGGCGCCGGCCTCCGTCCTGGGACCGCCGACGGTGGTAGCGACGGCGACCGCCAGGACGTGCACGGCATCACGGTGAACGCCTTCATGTCGGTGTCGCTCGACCCACCGCTGGTGGCGGTGGCCATCGACCGGACCGCCAGAGCGCACGACGCCTTGCTGACGGCCGATCGCTTCGCCGTCAGCGTGCTGGCCTTCGAGCAGCGGCTTCTGTCCGATCAGTTCGCGGGCCGCGCCGTGCCGCGCCAAGCCGACCCGTTCGTCTCGTTCGACGGCTTCCCGGTCGTCGCGGGCGCGCTGGCGCACCTGGTGTGCCGCGCCCACCGCGCATTGGAGGCCGGAGACCACACCATCTTCCTGGGGCAGGTCGAAGCGCTGCGCTACGACGGCGACGATCCGCTGCTCTACTTCGGCGGTCGCTACCGCGCGCTGGTAGCCAGCGAGCCGCCGGCGTAGGCGCACGCTGCCAACCACTGCGCACGCCGGCCCGTAGCCGGCGCGCGCCGGCGCACCCGGAGTTCGCCACCCGCCCGTCTGGTACCTTGACGCCAACCGAGCCGCCCGTTCCGGGCGGGCTCCCGGGCGCGAACCGTCGTTGCAGGCGCCGCTCCGTGCATCCACGGCGGCACGAGGCACCCCGGTCGCGCGCAGAAGGTGGTGGTCCATCGTGAACGACGTCCTCCGAGAGGCGCTCGCCGAGGTGCAACGCCGCAGCGCGAGCTACGCCGACGACCTGATGGAGTTCGTCCGCATCCCCAGCGTCAGCACCGATCCGGCACACCGTCCCGACGTCGAGGCGGCCGCAGCCTGGGTGGCGGGCCGCCTGGCGCGCGCCGGCGTGCCCGAGGTACGCACCATGGAGACGCCGGGCCACCCGGTGGTGGTCGGCCGCTGGCAGGTCGACCCGACGCTGCCCACCGTGATCGTCTACGGGCACTACGACGTGCAGCCGCCGGACCCGCTGGAGCTCTGGCGGTCGGCGCCGTTCGAGCCCGAGGTGCGCGACGGCAAGGTCTACGGCAGGGGCGCCAGCGACGACAAGGGCGGCGTGCTGATCGCCATCCAGGCCGTGGAGGCGCTGGCGCGCGCGAACGGGGGCGCGCCCGGCATCAACGTCACCTTCCTGATCGAGGGCGAAGAGGAAGTGGGCAGCCCCAACCTGCCGGTCTTCCTCGACCAGCACCGCGAGGTCCTCAAGGCCGACCTGGCGATCAGCGCCGACGGCGGCATCCACGGCGTCGGAATCCCCTCGCTCACCGTCGGGTCGCGTGGCCTGGCGGGCGTGCAGATCACCGTGCGCGGCGCCAACGCCGACCTGCACTCTGGGATGTACGGCGGGGCGGTGCCGAACCCGCTGATGGCGCTCGCCAGGATCCTCGCCAGCATGCAGGACGAGGACGGGCGCGTGCTGATCGAGGGGTTCCACGACGGCATCGCCGAGCTCGACCCGACGCTGCGGGCCGCGGTCGACGCCGTGCCCGAGGACGAGCGGGCGGAACTCGACCAGATCGGTCTCGAACGCTGGTGGGGCGATCCCGGCTTCTCGGCGAAGGTGCGCCGCACGGTGCGCCCGACGCTCGAGGTCAACGGGATGTGGGGCGGGTTCCAGGGCGAAGGGATCAAGACGGTGCTGCCCAAGGAGGCCCACGCCAAGGTCACCTGCCGGCTGGTGGTCGGTCAGGACCCGGACGCGGTGGTGGCGGCGCTCACGCGCCACGTGCAGGCGGTCTGCCCGGAAGGCGTGCAGGTCTCGGTGACACCGCTGCCGGGCAAGGGCAAGGCGTACCAGATGCCGCTCGACCATCCGGTGCTGGCGCTGGCGGGCGACGCCATGGAAGCCACCTACCAGAAGCGCCCGTTCCCGGTCTGGACCGGAGGCACGGTGCCGGTGGCGGAGCAGTTCCAGAGCCTGCTCGGCACCTGGTGCCTGTACTTCGCCTTCGGCGAGCCCGACAACGGCCTCCACGCCCCCAACGAGTTCTTCCGCGTCGGCACGCTCCGAGCCGGCACCGAGGCCACGGTGCGGCTCCTCGACGCGCTTGCGCGCGACGCCGGAGCGATGCACCTGGGCTGACCGCGCTCCCGCGGGGCCCCGGCCCGCCCTGGCTGCGTCGCGCATCGCGCGGCGCGCGCCACGGGCGGGCTTGCCGTTGGGTCTGCGACCGGCGGCGACGCCACTGCCGCCCAGGGGGGCGTTGCCGCGAGGTCGTCCGGCGATGTGGAACCCTACAGTCACGGTTGTGCAACTTGTCGTGAAGCACCATTGCCGGCACCGGTTCCGGCCCCGTATCCTCGCGGCACGGTAACGAACTCCGAGGCCGCCGCCAGGTGTCCGCCTGCGCGCGGCCGCGGCATCCGACGACCAGCCCGAGCGGCCCCACGCCGCCGCGGCGCGCTTCGTCGTTCCCGCGACGCAGGGGGCCGGTTCGGCTGCGGCGCCCGCGGGCACGGAGCCGCCTGGCGGCCCCGGCCGGCACCGACCGGAGGCATGCATGCACGCGCCCAAAGGCTCGATCGTTCCCCTGCCGACGCCCTTCACCGGCGCCGAGGCGACCGTCGACGAGGCGGCGCTCCGCGGCATCATCGCGTTCCAGCTCGAGCACGGCAGCCACGGCCTGAGCTGCACCGGCACCACCGGCGAGCCGTCGTCGATGTCGGTCGACGAGCGCAAGTACGTGGTCGAGTTCGTGCACCGCGAGATCCGTGGGCGCGTCCCGTTCGTGCCCGGCACCGGCAGCAACAACCTCGACGAGACCCTCGCCATGACGCGCCACGCCGCCGCGCTCGGCGTCGACGGCGTGCTGGTCATCGCGCCCTACTACGTCCGGCCCAACCAGTCGAGCCTCTTCACCTACTTCCGCACGGTGGCGGACGCCGTGCCTCGCACCCCCGTCATCCTCTACAACATCCCCGGCCGCGCCGCCGTCGACATCGCGCCCGAGACCATCGGCCGCCTGCGCGAGGCGTGCCCCAACGTCGTCGGCGTCAAGCACGCCACCAAGAACCTCGACGACGTCTCCTACACCTTCGTCCACGCCGGCCGCGACTTCGCCGTCTACTGCGGTGCCGAGACCATGACCTACCCCATGCTGACGCTCGGCGGCAGCGGCCACATCAGCGCCACTGGCGTGGTGGCGCCACGGGAGATCGCGCGCATGTACGACCTTGCCGCCGCCGGCCGCTGGGACGAAGCGCGCGACCTCCACTTCCGGATGCTCGAGCTGAACGACGTCTTGTTCATCGAGGTGAACCCCGTCCCGCTGAAGACCGCCCTGGCGATCATGGGGCTGTGCGAGGCCACCTGGCGCCTGCCGCTGGGTCCGATGCTGCCAGCCAACGAAGCGCGGCTGCGCGCCACGCTCGCGAACTACGGCATCGCCGCGTCGGGGACCGCGGCATGAGCGCGGCGCGATCGCGCTCCGGCAGCAGCCATGTCGGCCGCGTGCTAGTGGACGGGCACCTCGAGCATGTGGCCCGCGACGAGGACGGCAGCGTCGTCACGGCGGCGGGTCGGCGCCTGGCCGAGGACGACGTGACCTGGCTGCCGCCGTTCAAGCCCGGCTCGATCCTGGCGGTGGCGCTCAACTACCGCGACCACGCGGCCGAGCTCGCGCTCGACGAGCCGGAACAACCGGCGCTGTTCCCCAAGTACCGCAACGCGCTGCTCGGGCACCGCGGGCGCATCGTCCGGCCGAACGGCATCCAGTACATGCACTACGAGACCGAGCTGGCGGTGGTGATCGGCCGCAGCGCCCGCCGGGTGCGCGAAGCCGACGCGCTCGACGTGGTCAAGGGGTACACCGTCGCCAACGACCTGGTGGTGCGCGACTTCGTCATCAACCACTTCCGGCCGCCCATCAAGCCGAAGAACTTCGACACCTTCCTGCCCATCGGCCCGTGGCTCGTCGCCGCCGCCGCCGTGCCGGACCCGCAGGACCTGCGCATCCGCACCTTCGTCAACGGCGAACTCCGCCAGGAAGGCGACACCGGCGACATGGTGCACTCGGTGGCCGCGCTCATCGCCTACGTCACCGAGTTCATGACGCTGCAGGAGAACGACGTGCTGCTCACCGGCACGCCCAAGGG
>CAZACZ010000030.1:0-29424 GCA_964483695.1 uncultured bacterium
GCAGGACGCGGCGCGCGGCCCCTACGGGCGGGTGCTGGCCGTCCCGGCCGCGCGCAAGCTGGCGCGCGAGCTGGGCGTGGACGTCGAGCAGGTCCGCGGCAGCGGCCCGAACGGCCGCGTGCGGGTGGACGACGTGCGCGCCTTCGCCGAAGGCGGCGCCGAAGTGCCGGCGCCGTCCGCACCGGCCGGGCGCCCCGCCCCGGTCCCCTACGTCGCGCCGGCCGGCTACGAAGCGCTCGAGGAACGCATCCCGGTGCGGGGCCTACGCCGCGCCATCGCGAACCAGATGATGGCGTCGCATCGGAACACGGTGCGCACGTTGCACGTCGACGAGGCCGACGTGACCTCCCTGGTGGCGCTGCGCGAACGGCTCAAGCCGCGCGCCGAGGCGCGTGGGGTGCGGTTGTCGTACCTGCCGTTCGTGATGAAGGCGGTGGTGGCGGCGCTGCAGGAGTTCCCCATGCTCAACGCCAGCCTCGACGACGCCAAGAACGAGATCGTGCGCAAGCGCTACTACAACATCGGCATGGCCGTCGCCACCGATGCCGGTCTGGTGGTGCCGGTGGTGAAGGCCGTCGACCAGCGCACCATCCTCGACGTCGCCGCCGACATCCAGCGCCTCGCCGCCGCCGCCAAGAACGGCAAGCTCGCGCCCGACGACGTCAAGGGCGGCACCTTCTCGATCACCAACATCGGCAGCCTGGGGGGCTTGTTCTCGTTCCCCATCATCAACGTGCCCGAGGCGGCGATCCTCGGCGTGCACTCCATCAAGAAGCGCCCGGTGGTGTTGCCCGACGACACCATCGCGGCCCGGCAGATGCTCTACCTCAGCTTGTCGTTCGACCACCGGTTGGTCGACGGTGCCGAAGGAGCGTCCTTCACCAGCCGTGTGATCGACCTGCTGGAGACGCCAGAAGCGATGATGCTGGACCTCTGATCCGCGCGCGCCGCGGCGCGTCCGCCCACGCAGCCGACGTTCGAACTGCGAGGCGGCCGGAGGAACCCGCTCCTCCGGCCGCCTCGCACATGGCCCCTGCCGCGCCGCGGCAGGTCAGGGTCGCGTCACGCCAGCACCGGTTCCGGCGTCTCGCTGGGCGCCTGGTCCGTCTCGGGTGCGGGGCGAGCGCCGTTGGTCTGGCGGCCGTACTTCAGCGCGGCGTGCGCCGCGGCGAGGCGCGCGATGGGCACGCGGAACGGCGAGCAGCTCACGTAGTCGAGCCCGAGCTTGTGGCACAGGTGGATCGACGCAGGGTCGCCGCCGTGCTCGCCGCAGATGCCGACCTCGAGATCGGGGCGCACCGAGCGCCCCAACTGGGTGCCCATCTCGATCAGCCGACCGACGCCGTCCGGGTCGATGGTGGCGAAGGGGTTCTCCTCGAGGATGCCGTGCTCGAGGTAGTACATCAGGAAGCCCTTCTCGGCGTCGTCGCGCGACACCCCGAAGGTGGTCTGGGTGAGGTCGTTGGTGCCGTAGCTGAAGAACTGCGCGTCCTTGGCGAGCTCGTCGGCGGTCAGGGCGGCGCGCGGCACCTCGATCATGGTGCCGAACAGGTACGGGACCTTGACGCCTTGCTCCTCCATCACCATGCGCGCCTCGTCTTCCAGCGCGCGCTTCTGGGTGCGGAGCTCGTTGACGTGCCCCACCAGCGGGATCATCACTTCGGGGTGGACTTCGATGCCGGCGCGCTTGACGCTGCACGCCGCTTCGAAGATGGCGCGCACCTGCATGCGGGTCAGCTCGGGGATGAGGATGCCCAGGCGCACGCCGCGGGTGCCGAGCATCGGGTTGGCTTCGCGCAGCTCGGAGACGCGCTCGAGGTGGTCCTGCTTCTGCCGGATCACGCCGAGGGCGGTGTCGACCTCGCTCAGGGTGTGGAAGTGCTGGAGCTGCACCTTGAGGTCGGCGAGGTCGTGGACCAGTTCGTCGTGCGACGGCAGGAACTCGTGGAGCGGTGGGTCGATCAAGCGGATGATCACGGGCAGGCCGCTCATCGCGCGGAACAGGCCATCGAAGTCGCGCCGCTGCATCGGCAGCAGCGCCGCCAGCGCCTCGGCGCGCTCGGTGCTGGTGCGCGCCATGATCATCTTCTGCACGATCGGCAGGCGCTCTGGTTCGAAGAACATGTGCTCGGTGCGCACCAGGCCGAGGCCTTCTGCACCGTAGCTGCGGGCCCGCTCCGCGTCGGCCGGGTAGTCGGCGTTGGCCCGCACCCCGAGGCTACGGATCCCGTCGGCCCACGAGAGCACCTTGGTCAGGTAGGGGTTGCTGATGTCGGGGATGACGGTCGGCAGGCGGCCTAGGTAGACGTCGCCGACGGTGCCGTCGATGGAGATGGCGTCGCCTTCCTTGACCACCAGGTCGCCGATGGTCATCTCGCGGCGGTCGAGGTCGATGGCGAGCTCGGCCACGCCGACCACCGCCGGCTTGCCGAACTGCCGCGCCACCAGGGCGGCGTGGCTGGTGCGGCCGCCGGAGCTGGTGACGATCCCCTTGGCGGCGAGCATGCCGTGCACGTCGTCGGGTTTGGTCTCGGGGCGGACCATGATGACGTCGCGCCCCTCCTCCTTGGCCCACCGCTCGGCGGTGTCGGCGTCGAACGCCACCACGCCGACCGCGGCGCCGGGCGAGACGTTGAGACCGCCGGCGATGCGCCGCGCTTCCTTGCGCGCCTGCGCTTCGAGTTGCGGGTGGAGGAAGAAGTCGATCTGCTCGGGCTTGACGCGCCCGACCGCTTCCTTCTCCTCGATCAGCCCTTCCTCGACCATGTCCACCGCGATGCGCACCTCGGCTTGCGCGGTGCGCTTGCCGTCGCGCGTCTGCAGCACCCAGAGCTTGCCGTGCTCGATGGTGAACTCCATGTCCTGCATGTTGCGGTAGTGCTGCTCGAGGCGCTTGGCGATGGCCTGGAACTGCTCGTACGCTTCCGGCATCACCTCGGCCAGTTCCTCGAGCGGTTGCGTGGTGCGGATGCCGGCCACCACGTCCTCACCCTGGGCGTTGACCAGGAAGTCGCCCTCGAGGTTCGGCTCGCCGGTGGTGGCGTTGCGGCTCATCGCCACGCCGGTCGCGCAGTCGTCGCCCATGTTGCCGAAGACCATGGTCTGGATGTTGACGGCGGTGCC
Organism: uncultured bacterium; assembly: GCA_964483695.1. Lineage (GTDB taxonomy): Bacteria > Deinococcota > Deinococci > Deinococcales > Trueperaceae > CAZACZ01. The sequence continues at coordinate 3,124 of CAZACZ010000030.1, forward strand.
GAGGTCGTGGCGGATGCCGGCGGCGTTGCGGTAGTCGATGGCGCGCTTGCCGTTCCACGAGCGGAACACCGCTTCGGTGGCGAGGCGCAACTGGTCCATCGGCTCCTCGGGGAAGTCGCTGCCGGTGTAGGTACGGACGATCTCCTTGAACTTGCGGGTGACTTCCTTCCAGTCGGCCGCCGACAGCTGGGCGTCGACCTGGACGCCGGCGCTCTTGCGGCGCGCGGTGATGACCGCCTCGAAGACCTCGTCAGGGACCCCCAGCACCACGCTGCCGAACATCTGCACCAGGCGGCGGTAGGAGTCGTAGACGAAGCGCGCGTCGGCCGTCAGCGCGATGAGTCCCTGGGCCACGTCGTCGTTCAAGCCGATGTTGAGGATGGTGTCCATCATCCCCGGCATGGAGAACTTGGCGCCCGAGCGGCAAGACACCAACAGCGGCCTGTCGGACGTGCCGAACGTCTTGCCGGTGCGTTCCTCGACCCGGTGGAGCGCCTCCAACTCCTGCTCCCACATCCCTTCGGGGAACGACTGACCGGCTGCGAGATAGGCGTTGCACGCTTCGGTGGTGACGGTGAACCCCGGCGGGACGGGAACGCCGAGCCGCGTCATGTCGCCGAGGTTGGCGCCCTTGCCGCCCAGCAGGGCGCGGGCGCCGTCCCAACTGCCGGCTAGGCCCTCGGCCTCGCCGACTTCATCGAACAGGTACACCCACTTCTTGCTCATCGCGGTTCCCTTCCGGACGCGGCCCGCCGCCGAGGAACGCCGCGATATCGCGTCCAGGTCGAGGGTATCCTCGGCTCCATGCGAGCGGCCAGTGTCGGATGTCCCCGCGGCGGACGGGGCGGAACGCTCGCCGTGGGCGGGGCCGGACGGTCGTGGCGGGCGCTCCTGGCGGCGTAGGCCCGGGCACTGCCTACGGGCCGCCGATGTCCCCGGCGAGCGCGGCCGGCGCCGGCACGGAACGTACAATCCAGCCGTGAAGTCGGCCGATCTCCCGGTCCTGCCCACCCAGCCCGGCTGCTACCTGTTCGTCGCGCCCGACGGCGTGGTGCTCTACGTCGGCAAGGCCATCAACCTGCGCAGCCGCGTTCGCAGCTACTTCGGGCGCCAGGCGGGCCAGAAGGCGCGGCTCGTCGCGTCGGGCGCCGCCACGCTCGAGTTCATCGTGGCCGCCGACGAGGTCGAGGCGCTGATCCTCGAAGCGAACCTGATCAAGCGCCACAAGCCGCACTTCAACGTGTTGCTCAAGGACGACAAGAGCTACCCGTTCCTGAAGCTGACCCACGAGCCGTTCCCGACGCTGGTGTTCACCCGCCGGGTGGAGAAGGACGGGGCGACCTACTTCGGACCGTACCCCAGTGCAGGGGCCGTGCGGCGCGTGCTGGACTTGGTGTACAGCGTCTTCGCGTTGCGCAAGAACAGCGGCGCGCCGCTCCAGCTACGCAAACGCCCCTGCCTTCGGTTCCACATGGGGCGCTGCCTGGCGCCGTGCATCGGCGCCGCCGACCCTGCGGCCTACGCCGAGGTGGTCGCCCAGGTGCGCGCCTTCCTCGAGGGGCGGGTGCACGAGACCGTCCACCGCATCGAACGCGAGATGCGGGAGGCGGCCGGCCGTCAAGACTTCGAACTGGCCGGCACCTACCGCGATCGCCTCGACTCGCTGCGCCGCGTCACCGGCTACGACTCCAGCGTGGTGCAGGCGGGCGGCGAGGACCTCGACTTCCTGGGCGTGGCCAAGGCGGGCAACCTGGCGATGGTGCAGCTCTTCCAGATGCGCTCGGGTCGGGTGGTGGGGCGCGACAAGCGGCTGCTGACCAACGCCGCCGATGCCGGCGACGAGGAGATCCTCGAGCGCGTCATGGCCGACTACTATGGCCAGGCGATGCACCTGCCGCGGTTGGTGCTGGTGCCCGACGCCGGCCTCGACCTGGACGTGTGGCAGCGCTTCTTGAGCGAGCGCGCCGGGAAGCGGGTGGAGGTGCGCGTGCCCAAGCGCGGCGACAAGGTCGAGTTGCTGGGCCTGGCCGAGCGCAACGCCCGCACCGGCGTCGACGCCGAGATCGCCTTGCTGGAGCGGCGCGGTGAAGCGCCCGGCGTGAAGGAGCTGCGCGCGTTGGTGGGCCTCGAGGATCCACCGTGGCGCATCGAGGGGTTCGACATCTCCAACCTGATGGGCAGCCACACCGTCGCCAGCATCGTGGTGTTCGAGGGGGGCCGCGCCCGCAAGAGCGAGTACCGCAAGCTGCGCATCCGTGGGCTCGACAAGCCGGACGACTTCTTCGCCATGCATCAAGCGGTGCTTCGGCGCTTCACCGGCTCCCTCGCCGACAAGCTGCCGCCGCCCGACCTGCTCCTGATCGACGGCGGCAAGGGCCAGATGAGCGCCGCGCGGCGCGCCCTCGACGAAGCGGGGTTGCGCATCCCCCTGGTGGGTCTTGCCAAGAAGCAGGAGACGCTCCTGACCGAGGACGGCCGCGAGCTGCTCGTGCCGCTGACCCACCCCGCCCTCAAGCTCCTCGTGCACGTCCGCGACGAGGCGCATCGCACCGCGGTTGGCTACAACCGGCAGCGGCGCGGCAAGGCGCTGACGCACAGCCTGCTCGACGACGTGCCCGGCATCGGCCCGAAGCGTCGGGACGCGTTGCTGACGCACTTCTCCAGCATCGAGCAGTTGCGCCAAGCGGACGTGGCCACGCTGGCGTCGATCCCGGGGGTGGGGGAGAAGGCGGCGCAGGCCGTGAAGGCCCACTTCGACACCGAGGGGGAAGCGAACGGCTGACGCGGCGCGAGCCCGCGCCCTCGGGCTCCCGAGCGCGGCGTCGTCTACGGACCGCTGGCGACCCGCGGCGACGCTGCCGGGGTGGCGCGCTCCCGTCGCAGGGTGGTCCAGGTGGCGCGCGGCAGTTCCATGCGAACGTCGATGCGGCCGGTCTCGTCGGTGCGCCGTTCGACCTCCTGGAAGCCGACCTTGCGGAACGCCGCCTGCGCGCGCAGGTTGTCGCCGAAGGTGTTGAGGCGCACGACCTCTAGGCCCAGCACCTCGAAGGCGTACCCGAGCAGGGCGTGCATCGCCTCGGGACCGTAGCCGTGCGACCAGTGGCTGCGCTCGCCGATGATGATGCCGAGCGTGCCCTGGCGCCCACGAACGTCGTAGAGCTCGGTGGTGCCGATGAACTCGTCGCGCTCGTCGAAGATCCCGAAGGTGGCACGATCGCTGCGGCGCGCGTCCGACCGCAGCAGCCGCTTGAGCAACCAGAGCGGCACCCGGCTCGGAGGCGTGCCGTTCAAGTACGCGATCTCCGGGTCCCGGAAGTGGCTCTGGAGCCGGCGCCAGTCCGACTCCGAGAACTCCTCCAGCGGGCGGAGCGTGACGCGACCGTAGGCCGGCCTCATGCGGCCCAGTCTACTCCCATGCCCAACGCACGGCGGTACGCATGCCGAAGGGCACCCGGCGGCCGGCGCGAGCGAGGCTATACTGCGCGGGTGCCGGGCGCCGATCCCGGTCGTCCACCGAGGTGCTCATGGCCGATTCCCCAGCTCGAACCCCGCTCACCAGCGAGTCGTTCCATGCCAAGTTCCGCCTCCTGCGGGACACCATCGGCGGCGTCATCGTCGGCCAGGAGCGGGTGGTCGAGGACATGCTCATCGCCGCCCTGGCGCGCGGCCACGTGCTGCTCGAGGGCGTGCCCGGGCTCGGCAAGACGCGCCTGGTCCGCGCCTTCGCCGACGCCACCGAACTGACCTTCGCGCGCATCCAGTTCACGCCCGACCTGATGCCCGCCGACGTCACCGGTACCAACGTCTTCGTCGAGGCGGACGAACGCCGCTTCGAGTTCCAGCCCGGCCCGGTCTTCACCCACGTGCTGCTGGCCGACGAGATCAACCGCGCCACGCCCAAGACGCAATCGGCGTTGCTCGAGGCGATGCAAGAGCGCGCCGTGACGGTGTCGGGCAAGCGCTACGAGCTAGAAGAGCCGTTCATGGTCCTGGCCACCCAGAACCCGCTCGAGATGGAAGGCACCTACCCGCTGCCCGAAGCGCAGCTCGACCGCTTCTTGTTCAAGGTGCTCATCCGTCGCCCCGACGCCGCCACCCTGCAGCGCATCCTGATCGCCACCACCGGCGAGCACGAGGCGGACGTCGCGCCGGTGTTCGCACGTGCCGAACTGCTCGAGTTGCAGCGCATGCTGCGCGCCGTCCCGGTGGCCGAGTCGGCGCTCGCCTACGTGGTGCGCCTGGTGGAAGCGACCCACGAGCACCCGCTGGTGCGCCTCGGCGCCAGCCCGCGCGGCGCCCAGGCCGTCACCCTGGCCGCCAAGGGCTACGCCCTCGCGGCCGGCCGTCCCAACGTCGAGCTGGACGACATCCGGAGGGCGGTGCCGGCGGCGCTGCGCCACCGGCTCCTGCTCAGCTTCGAGGCCGAGGTCGAAGGCGCCGATCCCGACGCGGTCTTGGAGGAGGTCGTGACGAAGGTCGACCGCGCCAAGTGAGGTCCGGGACGCCATGCACCGGCCCGCGGCGCGCACGCCGGGTACGCCTCGTGTGCGCGCGCGGACGCGGTCGCGGCGTCGCCTTCCTCCCCTGACGGCCTTCGCCCCGCATCATGCTCAGCGACCGTAGCCGCGCCGTCCTCGACCGGTACGCCCTCGCGTCGCGCGCGCTCAGCCGCCTCAGCGGCGAGCGCAGCGCCACCGAGCCGGGGCAGAGCGTCGAGTTCCACGACTTCCGGCCCTACCAGCCCGGCGACGAGCTCCGCTACGTCGATTGGCGCGTCTATGCCCGCACCGGCCGGCTCTACACCCGGCTGTACCAGGCCGAGCGCGCGGTGCGCCTGCACCTCGTGCTCGACACCAGTGCCAGCATGGGGCTGGGCAACAAGGCGCGCTTCGCGCGCACCCTGGTGCAGTTGCTGAGCTACGTCGCCCAACGCGACGCCCCGACCCAGTTGCACCTGCTCGACGGCCGCAGCAGCCGACCGGCGCAAGGACGAGCCGGCGTTCGCGACGCCTGGCGCTTCGTCGAGGAGGCACCGGTGCTGAGCGGCGAGAGCGCGGCGCCGCTGACGGCCCTGAAGCGCATCGCCTTGAACCTGCCGGCCGTGCGCGGCACGGCGTTGGTACTGGTGGTCTCGGACCTGATGGAGGACATCCCGATCCAGCCCACCTTGGCGGCGCTGCATGCCCGCGGCGTCGACGCCGGGTTCTTGCAGGTGCTGTCCGACGACGACTTGCAGCCCGAGGCGGGGCTGCTCGAGTTGCACGACGTCGAGACCGGCGAGCGCATGCCGGTGGGGCCGGACGAGGTGCGCGTCTACCGTGAGGAGGCGCAAGCGTTCGTCCGGCGCACCCGCAGCGCGATCCTCCGTGCCGGCTTCCGGCACCTGCTGCTGCGCTCCGGCCGGATCGCGGACGAAGGGGCCGAGGTGGAACGCAGCGCCTTCGCTGCGTTGGTACGAGAGGGTGTGCTGCTCAAGCGATGAACCCCTCCGGGGGCCCGCGGGCGGCGCTCCCGGCCGCGGCGACGAACGGCTACCATGGGTCCACGGTGGGGCTCCTGGGCACACGGTTGGCGGACGGCATGCAGGTGCTGCGCGTACTCGAGCGCGGCGCGTCGGCCCGCGTCTACCTGGTCAGCGACGGGCGGCGGCTGAAGGCCATCAAGCTCTTCCGACGCGAGCACGCCGCCCGGGCGGCGCGCGAGTACGCCATCGGGCACGGCCTCGAGCACCCGCACGTCAACCCGGTCGAGGACGCCGTCGAGCTCGAAGGCGCCCCCGGGGTGCGCATGCCGTTCGCGGCCGGCGTGCGGCTGAGCATCTGGTTGCGCGCCGCGCCGACGGCCGCCGAGCGGCTCCGGACGCTGGCCGGCGTGGCCGACGCGCTCGCCTACCTGCACCAACGTGGCATCGTCCATCGCGACGTCAAGCCCGAGAACATCCTCGTCGACGCGCGCGGTCACGCGCTGCTGCTCGACTTCGACCTGGCGCTTCGCATCGGCGAGGCCGCGCCGCGCGCGGTGGCCGGCACGCCCGCCTACCTCAGCCCGGAACAGGTGCGAGGGGAGCCGCCCACGCCGGCCACCGACCTCTACGGTTTCGGGGTGCTGCTCTACCAGGCGCTCGCTGGCGAGGTGCCGTTCACCGGCAGCGTCGACGAGGTGAGGGCCGCGCACTGCCGCGACGAACCCGCGCGGGTGTCGTCGTTCGATCCGGTGTGGGCGCCGCTCGATCCGCTCGTCACCGACCTGCTCGCGAAGAAGAGCGCCGCGCGGCCCGCCGACGCCGCGATGGTGGCGGCGGCGCTGCGAGCGGCCGCCACCGCGGGCTGAACGCCGCTGCTGGCGACCTGCCGACGTCGCGGCGTCGCCGATGCCCACCCACGTATGATGTGCGCGTGACCGAACGCGTTTCCGTGCTTGCGTTGGCGGTGTTCACGGCGCTGGCGCTGTTCGTCGCGCCATGGGCGGCGCTCAACCGCGAGACGGGGGCGCGCAGCGCGGTGCTGTTGCTGCCGGAGCGTCTCGTCGACTTCACCGGCCGCACCGCGCCGATCGACCTGCCGCACCAAGGAGCGGTGCTGCTGCTCACGGTGGCGGGCCTGGCGGGCATCGCGCTCGGGGCCGCCGTCGGCCCGCGCGCCCGGCGCGTCCTCTGGCTGGCAGCGGGCGTCACGCTCATCGCCACCACCGTCTGGGGCTCGAACCGCTTCGGCGCCGCGGTGGACGCGGCCCGCATCGAAGCGTTCCAGGCAGAGGTGGCGCGCGCCATCGACCTGGCGCGCCCCAACACCGACCTGGACGTGCTGCGCCAGGTGCTGGCCGACGCTCCTGGGCGTTCGCTCGACGAGAACGTGAGCGCCGCGGCGACGGGGGGCCTGGTCATCCGGCGCCTCCCGTACAACAACGCCAGCTTCGGCGCGAGTGCGTTCTTGGCCGTCGTGACGGGGGCGTTCGCGGTCCTCTTCGGGCTCCGGGTCGTGCCCGGGGCGTCGCGCGTCATCGACCGCTCGCTCCGGACCGCTGCCGTGCCCGCTACCGCCATCTTGCTGGCGCTCGCGGCGGCGGCGGTGGTGATCCTGACGCTGCAGCCGACGCCCACCGGCAGCGCCACCGAGGTGAGCGGCTGGTTCGCGTACCTGGTCGGGCGCATCGACACCCTCTGGTACGCGTACTTCACCATGTTCCACGACGCGCTCGGCACCGTGTCCGGCTTCGCCGAGTCGCTCAAGTTCGCCACGCCGCTGATCTTCACTGGCCTCGCCGTCGGCTTCGGCTTCCAGGCCGGCTTGTTCAACATCGGGGCGCCGGGGCAGATGGTGATGGGCGCCATCTTCGCGGCGATGGCGGCGATCTACCTGCCTGGCCCGAAGGCGATCGTGCTGCCGCTGTCGGTGCTGGCGGCGGCACTCGGCGGCGGACTGTGGGGAGCGCTGCCGGGGTACCTGAAGGCGCGGTTCGGCGCCAACGAGGTCATCAACACCATCCTCCTCAACTTCGTGGCCGCGTCGGCGCTGCTGTTCATCCTCTCGGCCGGGAACGTCTTCGCCGCGGCGGCGGTGCGTATCCTGGCCGCGATCGGGCTGTTCGTCCTGGCCAGCGTGCTGGTGCTGGCGGTGCCGCCGGTCCGGCGGGCATCGCGCCGCGCGCCGCGCGCCGCCTTCGCGGTGGGCGCCGTGGTCTTGCTCGGTGCGATGGTGGTGGCCGGCTTGCCGCGGCCGGGTGACGCGCCGGTGACGCTCAACATGCCGTTCCGGGTGAGCGGCAACGAGCCCAAGTCGAAGGAGCTGAGCATGGCCGCACGCATGCCGCAGCTCCCGGCGATGGTGGGCATCGACATCCGCCGGTCGCCGGGCACCAACGTGGTGCCGATCGACTACGCCTCGTTGATCGCGCCCATCGTCGCGATCGTGGCGCTGTTCGTGCTCCCGCGGTGGCGCCGGTTCCGCACCTGGCTCGGCCGCATCCTCGGTGCGGTGGGGGTGGGCGCCGTGGTGTACGGCGTCGGCTGGGTGCTGGGCTTGGCGCGCGTGCCGACGGCCATCCCGCCCACCAAACTCAACCTCTCCTTCGTGGTCGCGTTGACGGTGGCGGCGCTGGTGTACGTCTTCCTGTTCCGCACGAAGTGGGGCTACGAGTTGCGCGCCGTGGGGTTGGCACCGCGGGCGGCCGAGTACGGCGGCGCCAGCATCGCCCGCAACACCGTGCTCGCCATGGCCATCAGCGGCGCCCTGGCCGGCCTGACGGCCACCCACTACGTGCTGGGGGGCGCGCTGGAGGACTACGCGTTGCGCCAGTCGATCCCCACCAGCGACGGCTTCGACGGCATCGCGGTGGCGCTGCTAGGCGCCAACCAGCCGCTCGGCATCGTGCTGGCGGCGTTCCTCTTCGGCGTGCTGAAGTACGGCGGCTCGGTGCTGAACATCACCTTCCCCAACCTGACGCGCGAGGTCGTCAGCATGATCCTTGCCCTGGTGGTGCTGTTCATCGCCGCCAAGGGGTTCTTGCCCGAGCGCATCACCAACCCGCTGAAGTGGGCGCGCCCCGGGAGCGGCGCAGGAGAGGGGCCGCCCGAGGCCCCGACGGGCAGCGCGCCCTCCTCCCCGGCCGCGGCGCCGACCACGTCGCCGACCACGCCGGGCGCCGACGCCGGCATGGGCGCGCCCGGTGCGCCGCGAGGGGGTAGGTGACGGTGGACACCGTCTTGCTGCTTGCCCTGGCTTCGTCGATGCTTCGCGCCACCACGCCGCTGCTGTTCGCCGCCCTCGGCGGGATGTTCTCCGAGCGTTCCGGCGTCGTCAACATCGCGCTCGAAGGCATCATCCTGTTCGGCGCCATGGCGGCGGCCATCACGGCGCAGCTGATCGAGGCGCCCTACCTGCGCGACAACCCGTCCGCGGTGGTGGCGCACGCGCCGTGGCTCGGAGTGCTCGCCGCCATGGTGGTGGGCGCCGCCATCGCGTCGGTGCACGCGGTGGTGTCGATCCGCTACAAGGCCGACCAGATCATCTCCGGCACCGCCATCAACCTCATGGCCATCGGCATCCCGGCGGTGATCCTCTCGGGCCTCTACGACAACAGCGCCACCAGCGACCCGATCCGCAACCGCCTGCCGCTGTGGAAGCTGTTCGGCATCGACGGGCTGGCGTTCAGCCCGCTCGTCTACCTGGCGTTCCTGCTGGTCCCGGTGGCGTGGTTCGTGCTCTTCCGTACCCCCTTCGGCCTGCGGCTCCGGTCGGTGGGCGAGCACCCCGCCGCCGCCGACTCGCTCGGCATCGACGTGCGCCGCATGCGCTACGTCGGCGTGATCCTGTCCGGCGTGCTGGCCGGACTCGGCGGCGCCTACCTGTCGATCGGCAACCTCAACCAGTTCATCAGCGAGATGTCGGGCGGTCGTGGCTTCATCGCGTTGGCCGCGTTGATCTTCGGCAAGTGGCACCCGCTCGGGGTGCTCGGCGCGACGCTGCTCTTCGGCGCCTTCCAGGCTACCGAGGTGCTGCTGGGCGGCGGCAAGCTGCTGCCCCCGACGTTGGTGCAGAGCCTGCCGTTCATCCTCACCATGCTGGTGCTCGCCGGCTTCGTCGGTCGGTCGGTGGCGCCGAAGTCGATCGGCAAGCCGTTCGAGAAGTGACCCCGAGCGACGCGCCCAACCCGGAGGACCCCATGCCGTTCGAACGAAGCGCTGGCATCCTGCTGCATCCCACGTCGCTCCCCGGCCCGCACGGCGTCGGCGAGCTCGGCCGCGAGGCCCACGCCTGGGTCGATTGGCTCGCGTCGGCCGGCCAGCGCCTGTGGCAAGTGATGCCGCTCGGCCCCACCGGCTACGGCGACAGCCCCTACCAGTGCTTCAGCGCCTTCGCCGGCAACCCGTACCTCATCGACGTCGCGGCGCTGGTGGACGCCGGCTGGGCGGACGAGCGGGACCTCGCGCCGCTGCGCGAACTGCCCGCCCAGCGGGTGGACTACGGCGAGCTCATCCCGGCCAAGCTGCGGCTCCTCACCGCGGCCGCCGATCGCTTCGCGAAGGAAGCCGACGCACGCCGGCGAGCCGAGTTGGACGATTTCCGTCGCGCCAACCAGGCGTGGCTGCCCGACTTCGCGCTGTTCATGGCGCTCAAGGAGGCACACGGCGGCGCCGCCTGGAGCGACTGGGTGCCGGAGCTGCGCCGCCGCGACGCCGGCGCGCTGCGCACGGCGCGCGAGCGGCACGCCGCCGCCATCGCCAGGCACGAGGTGTGGCAGCTCTGGTTCGCCGAGCAGTGGGCACGGCTGCGGGCGCACGCCGCCTCCCGCGACGTGCGCATCGTCGGCGACATCCCCATCTTCGTGGCCTACGACTCGGCCGACGCATGGGCCCACCCGGACCTGTTCTACTTCGACCGCGATGGCGCTCCGACCGTGATCGCCGGGGTCCCGCCCGACTACTTCTCCGTCACCGGCCAGCGCTGGGGCAACCCGCTCTACCGCTGGGACGTGATGGCCGCTCGCGGGTACGCCTGGTGGATCGAGCGCGTGCGGCACACCCTTGCCACCGTCGACCTGGTGCGCATCGATCACTTCCGCGGCTTCGCCGCCTACTGGGAGATCCCCGCCAGCGAGCCCACGGCGGTGAAGGGCCGCTGGGTGCGCGGCCCGGGCCAGGCGCTGTTCGATGCGTTGCGCGAGGCGCTTGGCGAGTTGCCGGTGATCGCCGAGGACTTGGGCGTCATCACCCCCGACGTCGAGGCGCTGCGCGACGCCAACGGGTTGCCCGGCATGAAGGTGCTGCAGTTCGCCTTCGGCGCCGATGCCTCCGACCCCTACCTGCCGCACAACTACCCGCACCACTGCGTGGTGTACACGGGAACGCACGACAACGACACCACCCTCGGCTGGTACGCCAAGGCGCCGGAAGTGGAGCGCGATCTCGTGCGCCGCTACCTGGCTCGTGACGACGCCAACCTGGCGTGGGAGCTGGTCCGCCTAGCGCAGGCGTCGGTCGCCGACATGGCCATCGCGCCGCTCCAGGACGCCCTCGGCCTCGGCAGCGAGGCGCGCATGAACACGCCGGGCACGGCGTCGGGGAACTGGTCGTGGCGCTTCCGCTGGGAGGACGTACCGTACTGGCTGGCGCCGCAGTTGCGCGAGATGGCCGAGTTGTACGGCCGCCTGCCCGGCGCCGGGCCGCGCGACACCGCCTACCGCCAGTCGGTCACCGCCAGCGACGTGGAGGACGCCTGAGGAGGGGCGCTCAGGTCCGGAAGATCACGTTCTCGCGCCGGAAGTTGCGCAGGGCGAAGGCCAGTAGCAGGACGATGGCGACGGCGAGCGAGCCCCAGGTCAGCAGCACCGCTCCGCCCGACGCCGTTCCCTTCACCACGTCGTCCATCAACACCAGCACGTTGAAGATCGGCACGTAGTAGGCGGTGTCGCCGATGCCGATGAGGTCCTTGAACTGCAGCGCGACGGCAGGCAGGATGAACAGGAACGACAGCGGGGCGATGTAGCTCTGCGCCTCCTTGAACGAGCGCGCGAAGAGCGCGATGCCGAGGAGCAACGCCGACACTACCGCCGAAAGCAGGATCGCGCTGACCAGCAGCAGGCCGATCGAGCCGATCGACAAGTCGAAGCTCCCGCCCATGACGGAGACGATCTCCGCGCCTTCGCCGCCGAGACGCGGCAGGAAGATGCTGCGCATCGCCACCGCGCCGAGCAGGTACCCGCCGATCGCCATGATGGCCGCGCTCAAGCCGAACAGCATGGTCGCGAAGAACTTGCCGAGCACCACCTCCGAGCGGCGGACCGGAGCCACCAGCAGCACCTCGAGCGTGCCGCGCTCCTTCTCGCCTGCGGTGGCGTCGATGGCGGTCATCTGGCCGCCGGTGAGCGTCCAGATGGCGATGAAGAACGGGATCAACCACGACAGCTGGCCGCTGGCGCGCTCCGCCTCGGAGCTGGCGTCCACCGTCACCACCAGCACCGGCTGCAGCACCTCCGGTCGGAGGCCGACGTCTGCAAGGCGCTCGGCCACGACACCCTGCTGGTAGATGCCCACGGCCTGCTGCACCTTGCCGGCGTTCAGTTCGCTGCGCATGTTGCCGACCTTCGACGCGACCGTGATCTCGGCGCTGCCGCCGGCCGCGATGCGCTCGGCGAAGTCGGCGGGCACCTCGATGGCCGCCGCCAGGTCCTGCTCCTGCACCGCGCGGGTGGCGTCCTCGACCGGCACCAGCGCCACGTTCTGCGCCTCGAGGGCGGCGCGGAACTCGGCGGGCACGTTGTCCAAGCCGACCACGCCGATCTCGGTGACGGTCGTCTGCTCGCGTTCGAACAGGCCGCCCAGCAGCAGCGGCAAGCCGAGCATCATCACCGGCATCACCAGCAGCGGGATGAGCAGGTTCGACACGATGGCGCGATGGTCGCGCAACGTCGACACGATCTCCTTGGCGGCGATGCGGCGGATCTTCTCGAGTCTCACGCCGCCACCTCCTCGCGCAGGCCGGAGCGCTCGACCAGGCGGAAGAACGCTTCCTCGAGCCCCTTGCCGTCGGCGGCGGCGGCTAGGTTGGCGATGGTGTCCTCGGCGATCTTCCTACCGCCGAAGATGATGCAGGCGCGGTCGCACAGCGCCTCGACCTCGCTCATGACGTGGGTCGAGTAGATCACCGCGCGCCCCTCGCTGGGGTAGGCGCGCACGAAGTCGAGCAGGGCGCGCCGCGCCACCACGTCGAGGCCGCTGGTGGCCTCGTCGAAGAAGATGACCGGGGGGTCGTGGATCACCGCGCGCGCCACCACGACCTTCTGCTTCATGCCGCTGGAGAACTCGCCCGCGCGGCGCGTGAGGGTGTCGCCGAGGTTCAGCAGGTCGTCGAGCTCGGCGATGCGGCGGTCGATGGCGGCGGCTCCCATGCCGTAGAGACGTCCGAAGTAGTGCAGGATCTCCCGTCCGTCGAGGCGGTCGTAGAGCCCCATGCCGCCGTTCACCACGCCGATGGCGGCGCGCACCGCCTCGCCCTCCTTGCGGATGTCGTGGCCGGCGACGGTGGCGGTACCGCGGTCGGGCGCCAACAGCGTGGCCAGGATGCGCAGCGTGGTGGTCTTGCCGGCGCCGTTGGGTCCGAGCAGCCCGAACACCTCGCCGCTGCTCACGTCGAAGCTGAGGTCCTGCACGGCGTGTACCCCGTCGAACGACTTGTCGAGGTTCCGCACCGAGATCATGATGGCCTCCGTTGCCTGGCGGATCGTGCGCCGCCGACGCGTCGGGCGGGGCACACGGTGCCCTGTCGATGGTAGTCAGGTCGGGTGGCGCGGTCAAGGGACGGGCGTCCGCGCTCCTCCGAAGCCGGCCGCGGAGCTCCCGTCCCCGACGTCACCCCGGCGGGGCAGGCCGCACCGCCTGCTATCATCGACTCGCATGAGCGAGCGCGATTTCGCCGCCCTGGACGCGCATCAGGTTCTGCCGCGGGTGCTTCACGAGGTCGCCTCGCCCGACCTCCGCACCACCATCCTCGGCGCCACGCTGACGTCGCCCATGGTGGCGCGACTACGGCGGCCGGGCGCCGTGGACGCCGGCATGCTGGCGGCGATCGACGCCGACGCCGCGCTCGACCCGAGCCAGCGGCACGCTCCTGCCGTCACCGTCGCCGTGCTCGGACCGGGGCGGATGGCCGAGTTGGTGCCGCGCACGCGGGCGCTGGCCGCGCTGGGGGTGGCGGCCATCGGGCTGGACTTCGCGCCGATGGCGGAGAGCGAGCCGTTCGGGCGCGAGCCGTGGCGCCCCCGCACGCGCGAGGACCTGGCGGAGTTGCGCGCGGCTGCCGGCTGTCCGCTATGGGTGTTCGGCTTGTGCGACGCCGCCGACGCCGAGATCGCGGCCGAGGCCGGCGTCGACGCGGTGGTGCTCGGGTGCGAGGTCGGCCGGCGGGTCGGCGCGCCCGCCGTGATCGACGTCTTGCCCGAAGTGCTCGACGCGGTCGGGGGGATGCTGATGGTGGCGGCGGCCGGTCCGGTGCGTGACGGCATCGACGTCTTCCGCTACCTCGCCGTCGGCGCCGAGCTGGTGGTGGTGGATGGCGATCGGTCGCTCGAGGCGCTGGAGGCGGAGCTGGCGTACGCCATGCGCGTCACCGGCTGCGCCAGCCTCGCCGACATCGGCTACGACGCCCTCTTCGCGCCCTTGTTCGGAGAGCCGTGATCGCCTTCGTCGAGGGTGTCGTCCGCGAGCTGCGCGACGCGAGCGTGGTGGTGGCCGTCGCCGGCTTCGGCATCGAGGTCCACGCGCCCGCCTCCACCCTGGCGCACTGCCGGGTGCACGAACCCGTCCTGCTGCGCACCGCCTTGGTGGTGCGTGACGAACAGCCGCTGCTGTACGGCTTCCATCACGACGACCAGCTCGTGCTCTTCCGACGGTTGCTGGAGGTCGGAGGGGTGGGGCCGAAGCTGGCGCTGGGCCTGCTGTCGGCGCTGCCGACCGCGCTGATCGCCACCGCGGTCGCCAACCAGGACCCCGGCCTCCTCACCAGCGCCCCCGGGGTGGGCAAGCGCACCGCCGAGCGCATCGTGCTCGAGTTGAAGAACCGCCTGCCCGAGCACCTGATCGCGGGGCCCGGCGCCGCCGCGCCCGCGCGCCCCGCGCTGGCGGGGGCGGGCGAGGACGCGGTGGATGCGCTGATGGCGCTCGGCTACCGCGAGTCGCAGGTCAAGGGCATCGTGGCGGAGTTGGTGGCGGCCAGCCCCGATGCCGGCCCCGAGTCGCTGATCCGGAAAGCGCTGGCGCGGTTGCGTTGAGGCGCGAACGCCTCGCGCCTCAGGCCGTCAGCGGCCCCGCCCGCAACGCCTCGTCCGGAGCGTGGGTGGGTAGGTCGAACGCCTGCCCCACGGCGCGGTAGGTGAGCTTGCCGGCGTGGGTGTTGAGGCCCTGGAGCAGCGCCGGGTCGGCAAGCAGCGCACTGCTTCCGCCCGCTGCGAGCTTGAGCGTGTACGGCAGGGTCTGGTTCGACAGCGCCCGGGTGCTGGTGTTCGGCACCGCCCCCGGCATGTTCGCCACGCCGTAGTGCACCACGCCGTCGACGACGTAGGTGGGGGCGTCGTGGGTGGTCGCGTGGATGGTCTCGATGCAGCCGCCCTGGTCGACCGCCACGTCGACGATGACGCTGCCCGGCTTCATCAGGCTCAGCAGGTCGCGCGTCATCAGCCGCGGGGCGCGCGCGCCGGGGATCAGCACCGCGCCGATGACGAGGTCGGCGCCGGGCAGCAGGTCGCGCACGTTGCCGAGGTTGCTGGCCATGGTCTGGACGCGCCCGCCGAAGATGTCGTCGAGGTACTGCAGGCGGGCGTGGCTGACGTCGAGGATCGACACCCGCGCGCCGAGGCCGAGCGCGATCTTGGCGGCGTTGGTGCCGACCGTGCCGCCGCCGAGGATGACGACCTCGCCGGTCTGCACGCCGGGTACGCCGCCCAGCAACACGCCGCGGCCGCCGTGCGAACGCTCCAGGAAGTGCGCGCCAACTTGCGGCGCCATCCTGCCGGCTACCTCGCTCATCGGCGTGAGGAGCGGCAGCGCGCCGTTGGGAAGCTGCACCGTCTCGTACGCCACGGCGGTGGTGCCGGTGGCCAGCAGCGCCTCCGTGAGGGGTCGGGCGGCAGCCAGGTGCAAGTAGGTGAACAGCAGCAGGTCGTCGCGCAGGTACCGGAACTCCGACTCGAGCGGCTCCTTGACCTTCAGCACCAGCTTCTGGGCCCAAGCCTCGGCGGCGGTGTCGACGATGGTGGCGCCGGCGGCGCGGTAGTCGTCGTCGCTGAAGCCCGAGCCGAGACCGGCGTCGCGCTCCACCACCACGACGTGGCCGGCGCCGACCAGGGCGTGGACGGCGCCGGGCGTGGTCGACACGCGGTGCTCCTGCGGCTTGATCTCCTTCGGAACGCCGATGTTCATGTTCGCTCCCGTCGAAGCGCGCTCTCGGCGGACGTGCCCCGTGGGCGCTTCGGGTGTGGTCACTTCCGTCGTCGACCAGTCTACCGGTTCGCCCTCGACGGCCGATGGGCGCCTGACCGCTTCACGGGGTGGCGTCTTCTGGCCACACGCGCAGCAGTCGGATGGCGGGCCCCACGCCGGGCGCCGGGGCCGGCTCGGCGATGGCCACCAGCTTGCCGTCGGGGCCGACGAGTGCGCTGCGCGAGGCGAGCGGGACGGGCAGGCGCTTGCCCTGGCGGACGGCACGGGCGTCGCTCGCCGTGAGCACGGCGACCGGCAAGGCGAGCGCCGCCACCGGGTCGACGCCCGGCGCGTCGGCCACCGCCTCGAGCGCCACGGCGGCACCCAAGTCGATGGTGCCGGCGGCGGTCCGCACCAGGCCGGCGAGATGCGCGGGCACCCCGAGCGCGGTGCCCACGTCGCGGGCGAAGGCGCGCACGTAGGTGCCGGCCGCCACGCGCAGGCGCACCAGGGCGGTGGGGAAGGCGCCCAGCGCAGGGGGAAGCGCGAACGTGCGGCCACTCTCGGCGGGACCCCAACGCCCCGCGCCGTCGGGGGCGAAGACGGAGGGCAGCGCGTCGCGTGTGGGCCGGAGGGCCAAGACCTCGACGCTGCGGTACCCCACCGGCCGCGGCGGCGGCTCTTCTGCGGCGCCGCGGCGGGCGGCGCGGTAGCTCCGTTCGCCGGCCTGCTTCACCGCCGAGAACGCCGGTGGACGCTGCTCGGTCAGGCCGAGGAAGCGCGCGCAGGCCGCGCGCACGTCCTCCTCGTCGAGGCCCGTCGCGTCGCCGGTGGCGGCGATCGGACCTTCGGCATCGAGCGTGGGCGTAGCGGCCCCGAACGCTACCCACGCCAGGTAGGTCTTGTCGCTACCGGTCAGGTACGGCGAGAGCTTGGTGGCGTCGTCGGTGAGCAGCGTCAGGACGCCGGTGGCCAGGGGGTCCAACGTGCCGGCGTGCCCCACGCGCTTGGTACCAAGCAAGCGCCGGGCGCGCGCCACCACGTCGTGCGAGGTGAGCCCGAGCGGCTTGTCGACGGGGAGGACGGGCACGCACGATTCTACCGGGCGCTGCCGGCGCGTCGGGCCGGCGCTATGGTGGGGCGTGCCGCACCGCCGCTTGGCGCTTGCCGTCGTGCTCTGCCTGCTCGCCGCTGCCTGGGGGCGGGCGGCGGCGGGAGCGTGGGAGCTCGCGGCCGGATCGGTGCGGGTGGTGTTCGACGACCCCGCCCTACGGCCCTACGCCGAGCGCGTCGCGCGCGTGGCGGAGCGGGAACTGAGCAGGGTGGCTGCGCTGTTCGGGCGGCCGTTGGGGGCGGACGCACCTGCCGGCAGCGGCGCGGTGCAGGACCTGCCGGTGACGGTGCGCATCACGGCCGCCAGCGACGCCTTCAACGCCTTCGGGCTGCCCGTGCCGCGCCCCACCGTGGTGCTTCGCGCGCTCGAGCCCAGCCTCGCCGGCATCGGCCTCGGCAGCGACGACGCACTGGCGCTGCTGCTGCGGCACGAGCTCACGCACGTCGTGCAGCTCACCGACCCGCGCGTGCCCGTGGGCGGCGTGGCGCTTCCCGACCTCGGCCTGGTGGGGCAGGACTCCTTCCCGTTGCCACCCGCGTGGGTGCTGGAAGGCGTCGCGACGTACGTCGAATCGCGCCCACGCGGCGCAGGCGGCGACCCCGACCTCGGCGGCCGGCTGTTCGATCCGCGCACGCGCGCCACCTTGCTGGCGTTGGCCGCCGGCGGCGCCTTCCCCGGTCTGGCCGACGTGTCCTTGGCGACGTACGAAGCTTGGCCGTCGGGTCAGGCGCGCTACCTGCTGGGGGTCGCGTTCGTCGAGGCGTTGGTCGCGCGCCACGGCCTGGCCACGCTGCAAGGTGCGCTGCGGGCGTTCCGCGCCGGCGTGGGTACGCGCCCCTTCGCCGCGGCCTGGCGCGCCGTGGCAGGCACCGAGTTGGCCGACGAGTGGTCGGCCTGGCGCGGCGCGTTGGAGGTGGAGGCGGCGGCCGCCGTCGAGCGCACCACCGACCCACCCCCCGTGCTGGTCACGCGGCCAGGGGCCGTGGCGGCGCCGGCCGTGGCGCCCGACGGCCGACGGGTGGCGTGGATCGACGGCGGCACGCTGCGCGTGGCCCGCCTGGACGTCGGCCCGACCGGCGGTCTGGGCGAAGGCGCCATCACGCACGAGGTGGAGGCGCCGCTCGGCGCGTTCGACGTCGGCTGGCTCGGCCCGGACACGCTGGTGGTGGGCGGGTACGCGCGCGATCCCGGCACGCTGCGCGCGGAGCTCTTCACCCTCGAGCTCGCCGGCGGCGCCGCGACGCGAAGGACCGCGATCGGCGGGGTGCGGCTGCCCAGCGCCAACGGCGAGGGCTGCGTGTGGTTCGCCCACGACGGTACGGCTAGCGGTGCGGCGGTGACGGTGCGGCGATGGTGCGCGCAGGGCGGTGGCGACGGTGTGTGGTCGGTGCCCGACGGGGTGCAGGTGGCGGACCTGGCCGCGGTGCCCGGCGGGGCGGGCGTCGGCGCGTTGCTGCTGTGCGAGGGGGAGCGCTGGGTCGAGGTGCTCGAGCCCGCCCACGGGGGCGCCGTGCGAAGCCTGGCGCGATGGCCCATGCCCCCCACCACAGGCGCCATCGCTTGGCGGGGCCGCGACGAACTGGTGGCGACCGTGGTCGAGGGTGACGTCACCGCCTTGGTGCGCTTCGGCGTCGCGCGAGCGGCCGACGAGACCGGCGTGGTCCCGTCGGCCACTGCAGGGTCGAACACCGCCGGATCGGACACCGCCGCGTTGGCCACGGACCCGTTTGGCACGACTACGGCTGGCACGACTGCGTTTGGCGCGACTACGGTTGGCACGACGCCGCCGGACGTGACCCCGTTGGGCACCGCCCCGTTGGCGACGTCGGCGTTCGCGCCGGCCGTGGCGAAGGACGGGGTCGTGTTCGTGACGTTGCGCGCAGAAGGTGCGGCGTTGGCGTGGTGGACGTGGGATGCCTGGCAGGTGGGGCGCGACGGGCCACGAGCGGCGGCCGAGCCTTGGCGGTCGTCGGCCCCCGACGCCGCGGAGGAGTCGGGCGCCGCGAGGGGCGGTCCGAACGCGGCGCCGGTGCCGGGCACGGCGTCCGCCACGCCGTCCGTCACGCCGTCGCCGATGCGCCCCTACCGAGCGTCGCTCGACCTCGCGCCATACGGCTGGCTGCCCGTTGGCGGCCGGCTGGCGCTCGCGCCGCCCGGGTTCGGCGTCGAGCTGGTCTTCCCGGCGCAGGACGTCACCGGCGATCACGAGCTGCGATGGACGCTGGGGTACGACACGGCGTTGCGGGGCGGGGCCGGGAGCGCCTACGCGTCGCTGCGCTACGCCTTCCGCATGGCGACGCTGGTGCCGGACACGCGACCGTCGCCTCCGTGGGGAGTGGCCGTCACCGTCGGCGCCTGGCCGCACCGGCCGTACCGAGCCGGCTCCGACCGCGTCGCGTTCGGCGTCCGCGCCGAGGCGCTGGCGCGCTGGCCGGTGGGCACCGCGACGATCGCCGTGCGCGGCGAGGTAGAGGCCGTCACCGGGATCGGGGGCGGTTGGCGCGTCGGTGGCGGGCTCGACGCGGTCGTCGGCAGGATGCTCGTCGACGCCTACGGGGTGGAGCGCTCCGGCTGGAGGCTGGGCGCGCACGGGCGGGCGTCGCCGCGGGTGATCGGGACGGTCGACGCGGCCGGACCTTCCGGCGATGGCTGGGCGGCCACCGCCTCGCTGGGCGGCTGGGTCGATGCCGCGTTCGTCGCACGTCCATCGTCGGGCCCCTCGGGAGCGTCGCCCGAGGCGGCGTCGCCGCTCTCCTCGCTCCCTGCGCCCGCCGCATGGACCTTCGGCGTGGCGGCAGGCTACCGGCCCGCCTTGCCCGTGCCGCTCGAGGCCGAACTGGTGGCGCAGGGTTCGATCGGGGCGCGGTGGGTGGTCCCGGTGCGCTTGCGGGTGGCCGACGGCCTGCTCGCCTGGGAGCGGACGCGGATCGAACCCGCGCTTCGGGTGTGGGTCGGAGCGTCGCCGACCGACGTGGCTTCCACGTCTCCCGACGCCCCATGGGGGTGGCGTGGAGGCCTGGGCGCCGACGTGGGCGTCGGGTTCGACGGGGTACTCGACTACCTCGCGCCGTTCGCGCTCACCGTCCGCGGCGGCGTCGCCGAGGGCGGGTGGCTGCGCATCGAGGTCGCGACGTCGTTCTAGCCGGCCGGCCCCCGCGTGCAGCGCTGCGGCGGGCCGCCGGCTCGAGCCTCGCCCGAGTGGGCGCTCCTCGGACGGCACCACCGCGCCGCCGGCGCTACGGCGCCTGGCGTGCTCAGCCGAAGAACAGGCTGCGCACCCAAGGACTCACGACCACTGCCACGAGCAGGCCGACGTGCAGCGTGAGCTGGGCAACCAACGGCTCCCAGCCGCTCTTCCTTCGCCGGAAGGCGTCGGCCAGGAGCAGACCGACGGCCAGCAGCAGCACCACGGGCGTGCCGAACACCAACGCGTACAGCGCCGCCGACAAGACGGTGGCGATGGTGGCGTCGTAGCGCCGAGTGAGCGGGGGCAGGAGGAAGGCGCGGAAGTAGAGCTCGGTGAGCGGCACCAGGATTGCGGCCGCCACCACGAACGGCGTCAACTGGAAGTAGTCGAGGTAGAACGTCCCCAAGGCGCCGTCGAACGGCCGGTAGTGGAGCAGGGCCAGCGTCGCCGCCAGGAACAGGATGCCCCACAGGAACCCGTTGGCGGCCCTGTCACCGCGGCCGAGCAGCGTCTCGAGCGGCTCGAACCCGTTGGCCTGGACCCTGCGCCAGGTCAGCAGCGCGAGCAGCACCGACGAGGTCAGCAGGAACAGCGCCCGAGCGTCGCTACGCAGCACCGGCGTCAGCAGCACCAGCACGTTGTCGTAACGCACCAGTCCGTACACCACGGTGACGGCGAGGGCCACCAGCAGGCTGGCGATGAGCACGCCGTACGCCTGCCCGACGCTCCAGGCCCGCGGACCCTCGACCACTTCGAGGGTGCTCGAGCTGGCGATGCGGCTCTCGCCGACCAGGTGCACGGCCACCAGCGCCAGCAGCACGACCAGCCACAGGAGCGTGTTGCCGACGAGGTACGAGAGCAGGTTCTCGCGCCGCACCGCCTCGCGCAGCGCCAGGCCGGAGGACTCGAGGTCCCCTTGGGCAGCGTAGATCAGCGCCAACGCGCGGAGGTCGCGCGCTTGCGCGTCGAGGTCGCGCGCACCGCGGAGTTGGTGCGCGAACTCGAGATGGCTGGCGGCCGCATCGAGCTCGCCCTGGGCCCAGAGCGCCCGGCCCAGCAGCGAGCGCACCGTCGGGTTGCGGTCGTCGCCGGTCAACTGCATGTAGCTGGTGAGTTGCTGCGCCGCCGAGGCAGGGTCGCTCAGCCGCAGCCGCAGTTCGGCGTCCGCCAAGCGGTACTCGACGTTGAGGGCGTCGAACGCGATCGCCCGGCCGTAGGCGGTCAGGGCGGCGCCGTACCGGCCGCGCGACTGCTCGATCTTCCCGTTCAGCAGGTTCACGCGCCCTTCCAGCTCGCGGTTGCCGCGCTCGGCCAGCATCGCGCGCGCTTCGCTCAACAGGCCGGCAGCGTCCACCGGCCGGCCGGCGGCGAGCGCCGCCTCGGCCAGCAACACCACGGGCTCGGCATCGTCGATACGGTTGCGCACGCGGCGCAGACGCTGCTCGGCGCTGGCGACGTCGCCGAGCGCCAGCTCGATGCGGCCCAGGGCGAGCTCGGCGGCGGCGAAGTCGGGGCGCACCTGGAGGGCGTTCAGGCACGCCAGGCGGGCGGTCTCGAGGTCGCCCCCCGCCTCGAAGCGCAGGCACTGCTCGAAGTAGCGGTTCTCGTCGAACCCTTGCGCGAACGCGGTGCTCGCGATCGCGACCAGCGCGATCACCAGCGCCTGCAGCGGACGTGTCCACGGCAAGGGCTTGCGTGGGCAGGCGAAGCCAGCGGGCCTCGTGAGGAGGTGCATGCGATCCCTTCCGAACTCGGGCACGATGGGCCGAGCGCCGATCCGCTCGACGGAGTCGTCGGTTCATCATGACGGCCCGGGCCTGCCCCCGGGGTTAGGTCGTTCACTTTGCCGCGGCGGGAAACGCCCTCGGGGACGGCGCTGCTGCGCGCTGCTGCGGTAGCGGGCGGGGCGAACGGCCATGAAGGTTCCCTGAAGCGCCGCTGGTCGCCGCTTCACCGTCCGGCGCTACCATGACGCCATGACGCGAACGAGCCCGACCTCGACGTTCGCAGGAGCGCCATCGTGAGCCTCGCCGCCTGGTACTTGATGGGGCAGGTGCTGGCCCTGCTGCCCGCGATGCCGAACGGCACCGAGGTGCGCATCCTCTCCGCCGACCTCTTCACCGTCTACGCCTCGGCGCGCGTCGAAGCCGGCCGGCTGGTGTTCCGCGAACTCCCACCCGTCGGTACCGCGGTGCGGCTGCTGATCTTCCCGCCCGACACCCCGCCGCAGGGGCAGGCCGCGGCGCTCAGCGGGGCCACCGCGCTTCGTGGCCTGGTGAGCCAGACCGAGGACGATCTCGACATCCTGTTGGTGGACACGCAGGACGTCGAGCCGGTCTCGCTGCGCGAGGTGTTGCGCTCCGAGCGCGGGATCGCGCTCGAGCTGCCGGTCGGGGGGGTGCGGTAGCGTGGCGGCCAAACGCATCCTGATCGTCGAGGACGACGTCGACATCCTGCGCCTGCTGCGGCGCGAACTCGAGGACGCCGGCTTCGAGGTGCTGACGTACGACACCGGCATGCGCGGCTTGTCCGCGGTCCGCGAGTCGGACCCCGACCTGGTGATCCTCGACCTCGGCCTCCCCGACCTCAGCGGGCAGGAGATCGCCCGCCGCGTGCGCCGCACCGGTGACACCCCCATCCTCATCCTCACCGCCGCAGACGAGGTCGGCACCAAGGTCGAGATGCTGAACGCCGGGGCCGACGACTACCTCGCCAAGCCGTTCCACGTCGAGGAGTTGCTCGCCCGGGTGAACGTGCAGTTGCGCAAACGCACCCTCGGGGCGGCGCTGAAGATCGGCGACCTCACCATCGACCCGGCACGCCGCTTGGTGTACTGGTGCGACGAGGAGGTGAAGCTCAGCCCGCGCGAGTACGAGCTGCTGGTGTACCTAGCGGGCCAGCCGGGGCGCGTGTACAGCCGCAAGGAGATCGAGACCAACGTCTGGGGCGAGGACCTGCCCCCTTCGTCGAACGTGGTGGACGTGCACATCGCCAACATCCGCGGCAAGCTTCGCGACGCCGGCGGCTACGGCGTGATCCGCACCGTTCGCGGCGTCGGGTACGCCCTCAAGTCGTGAGCGCCGGCGCGCCGGCGCGAGGCTGAGGGAGGCGCGTGCCGCCGCTGCGCGCCCGCGGCCCCTCGCTCACGTGGCGCGTCGCGCTACTGGCCGGGACCGCCATCGCCACGCTGGCCGGGGTGATGATGCTGGTGTCGTACCTGGTGGTGCGAGAAGGCCTCTACCGGGATCTACGGCGCGCGCTGCGCGAGGACGCCGCCACCGTCGCCGCCCTCTACGCATCCGGCGAGGGCAGCGTGGCGAGCACCCTGTCGGGCCCCACCGGCGGGGTGGTGCTGCAGGTGTACAGCGCCTCCGGGCAGTTGCTGGTGGCGTCGCGCCCCGAGTACGAGCGCGCCCAGGCCGCCATCCCCCCGTCGGACGTGGCCGTCGCTTCGCAGGTGCCCACGTCCTGGAGCGGCCCGCTGGCGGGGAAGCGTATCGAGGCGGCACTGGCGCCGTTCTCGTTCGGCGTGGTGGCGGTGTTGGCCGATCCCGGCTACATCGGTGCGTCGTTGGCGCATCTGTCCCGGGCGCTGCTGTTGGCCGCGGTGGCGCTGGTGGCGGCGAGCCTGGTGGTCGGCTACGGGGTGGCCGCTGCTTCGTTGCGTCCGTTGACGCGGCTGGCGCGGCTGGCCGGCGTGCTCGGCCCGGACCGCTTGGAGCCGATCGGCTACCGCGGCCCGGACGACGAGGTGGGCCGCCTGACCGACGCCCTCAACGGCTTGGTGGCGCGCCTGGGGGAGGCGATGAACGCGCAGCGGGTGTTCCTGGCCGAGACCAGCCACGAGTTGCGCACGCCGCTCACGAGCCTCCGCGGCTTCCTCGACCGCGCCACGCGCCGCGCCGGTCCCGAGGTGCGCGAGGACTTGCTGGACGCCCAGCGCGTGGCGGGCACGATGACGCGCCTGGTGGAAGACCTCCTGCAGCTCTCGCGCGGTCAGGTGGTGCGCGAAGACCGGCCGCACTTGGTCGACGTCGAGCGCGACGTGCTGGCCGCCGTGGCAGCGGAGTTCGACGGGGTGACGCTGGCGGTGCGCGACGCCGCGCTGGTCCTGGGCGACCCGGTGCGGCTCCGCCAGATGATGCGCAACCTGACGGCCAACGCCGTGCGGGCGGCGGGGCGCCCCGCCGGCGTGGAGCTGGCCCTGGAGGTCGTGGGGCCTTCCGCGGTGCTGCGCGTGCGCGACGACGGCCCCGGCATCGCCGAGGACGCGCTGCCGCGGATCTTCGAGAAGTTCTTCAAGGGCGTGGGCGGCGGTTCGGGCCTGGGTCTGGCCATCGCCAAGCAGATCGCGGAGCATCACGACGGCGACATCCGGGTCGAGAGCCGCCCGGGGCGCACCGTGTTCGAGGTCCGCCTGCCGCGGGTCGAGGTGGAGGCCGACGACGAGGGCGTGGCGTAGCGCCGCGCCGATGCGGCCGAGCGCCGGGGCGAGGGGCGACGCCCGCCGCGATCACACGCGTGGCAGCGTGACGCCGCGTTGCCCCTGGTACTTGCCCTTGCGGTCGGCGTACGTCGTCTCGGGTCGGTCGCCTTGGAAGAACAGCAACTGCACGATGCCTTCGTTGGCGTAGACCTTGGCCGGCAGCGGCGTGGTGTTCGACAACTCCAGCGTGACGTGCCCCTCCCAGCCAGGCTCCAGCGGCGTGACGTTGGCGACGATGCCGCAGCGCGCGTACGACGACTTGCCCAGCGCGATCACCATGGTGTCCTCGGGGATGCGCAGGTACTCCACCGAGCGCGTCAGCACGAAGCTGTTGGGCGGGATGATGCAGGTGTCGCCGTCGTGCTCCACCAAGCTGCGGGTGTCGAAGTGCTTGGGATCCACGACGGTGTTGAAGGCGTTGACGAAGATGCGCCACTCGGGCGCCGCGCGCAGGTCGTAGCCGAAGCTCGATAGGCCGTAGCTGATCACGCCCTCGCGCACCAGGCGCTCCTCGAACGGCGCGATCATGCCGCCCTGGGCGCGCTCGCGGATCCACCAGTCGGGTCGGATGCTCATGGGGGGCAGTGTATCAACGGCGGCCGGCGCCGGTTCGCGGTCCTGGTGTGACATCGATGTGATATCATCGTGATGCCATGAAGGAGGCACCGATGACCCGTGTCGAAGAGAAGGACGCCTTCCGCGTCAATGGTTTCGTGATGCTCGCGATCATGCTGGCGCTGGCGGCGTTCGGCGTCTGGCACAACGTCGTGACCGCCACGTCGGTCCAGGCCGAGGCGTCGTGGCTCGGCGTCGCCGCGCTGGTGCTCGCCTCGTTGCTCGCGCCAGGCCTCTTCCCGGTGCAGCCCAACGAGGCGCGGGTGCTGACGTTCCTGGGCACCTACACCGGCAGCGTGCGCCACTCGGGGTTCTGGTGGACGAACCCGTTCACCCACAAGAAGCGCGTCAGCCTACGGGTGCGCAACTTCAACAGCGAGCGCCTGAAGGTCAACGACGCCGACGGCAACCCGGTGGAGATCGCGACGGTGGTGGTGTGGCGCGTGGTCGAGTCGGCCAAGGCCGTCTTCGACGTCGACGACTACGAGGAGTTCGTCGACATCCAGGCCGAGACCGCGCTCCGGAGCCTCGCGACCCGCTACCCGTACGACGCCACCGGCGAGGAGCGGCCCAGCCTGCGGGAGAACCCCGACGAGCTGGCCGAGGCGCTCAAGGCCGAGCTCGACGCGCGCCTGGAAGTGGCCGGCGTCGACGTGCTGGAAGCGCGCCTGACGCACCTCGCCTACGCGCCGGAGATCGCCCAGGCGATGCTGCGCAGGCAGCAGGCGCAGGCGGTGGTGTCGGCGCGCCGGCTCATCGTCGAGGCGGCGGTGGGCATGGTCGAGGACGCGCTCCAGGGCCTTGCCGAACGCGGCGTGGTCGACCTCGACCAGGACAAGCGCGCGGCCATGGCGAACAACCTCATGGTGGCGCTCACCAGCGAGCAAGCCAGCACCCCGGTGATCAACACCGGCACGCTCTACGCCGGCTGAGAAGGAGACCCGAGATGATGCCATCCGGCCCACGCACGACCCGCCCACGCACGACCC
>CAZACZ010000030.1:29524-34733 GCA_964483695.1 uncultured bacterium
AGGAGACCCGAGATGATGCCATCCGGCCCACGCACGACCCGCCCACGCACGACCCCCCTACGCACGACCCCCCTACGCACGACCCGCCTACGCACGACCCTCCTGACCGCCGCCCTCGGCGCCGCGATGCTGACCGGCGCCGTCGCCGCCGCGCAGGGAGCGGCCGCGGAAGCCGCCGCTGCGGCCGGCGCCGACGCGGCCGTCTACGACCTCTACCAGGGGCCCGCGCAACTCGGCGAGGTCGGCGTCGCCGTCCGATCCGAAGGCGACGGTGCAGCGTCACGGTCGTGGGTCTCCATCCCCGGCCTGCTCGACCTGCGCGACGAGCTCGTAACCGCTGCCGACGGCACGGCGCGGAGCTACCTGTTGGAAGGGACGGCGCAAGGGACCGCCATCCGCATCGAGGCGGCGTTCGCCGAAGCAGGTGTGACGCTGGCCATCGAGCAAGCGGGCCAACGCGCCAGCATCGAACTGGCCACCACCGAACCCACCTACGTGCTCGACAACAACTTCCTCGACGGTTACCAGGTCGTGGCCGACACCTTCGTGGTGGACGGGGCGTTCGCCGCAGGGGTCGTGCGCACGTTGCCGGTGGTGGTGCCGCAGGCGGCGGTGCTCGGCACCCTCGAGTTGCACGCCGCCGAGGCGCGCGAGCAGGTCGAGGTTCGTGGTGTGCAGGAGTCGGCGTGGCGCCTGGACGCGACGTTGCGCGTCGGTCCTCAAGCCATCCCGATGACGCTGTGGCTCGACGACGACGGCCGCATCCTGCTGCTCGAGCAAGGCGCGGGGGCGATCCGCTTCGTGCTGCGGCCTCCCGCTGGCGCGGGGGCGGCGGACGGGGCATCGGCGGCAGCAGCGACGGACCGCGAGACGGCGGACGAGCGCCTCGCACGCGACGCTGCCTGCGTCGTCGAGCGCGAACTCCAGGTGGTGTCGACGGGCGCCGTGCTCGCGGGCCGGCTCACCGTGCCGGTCGCCAGCGCCGAGGGTCGCGCGGCGCCCGCTCCGGTACTCGTGCTGCTGCCCGGCAGCGGCGCGGTGGACGTCGACGGCAACGCGGTACCGCTGCTACGCAACTCCGGCTACCGGCAACTGGCGTACGCACTGGCCTGCCAGGGGTACGCCACCTTGCGCATCGCCAAGCTCGGCATCCCCCCCTCCACCGGCGACGGCAACGCCGTGACCATCGACACCTACGTCCAGAACACCGCGGACTGGGTGGCGCGCCTGGCGCAGGAGGCCGGTGTCGACGCCGAGCGGTTGGGGCTGATCGGGCACTCCGAGGGCGGCCTGGTGGTGCTGGCGTCGGTCGCCGGCGGCGCCGTGGCGCCGGACGTGGTGGTGCTGATCGCCACCGCCGGGCGGCCGTTCGACGTGCTGATCGAAGAGCAACTGCTGGCGCGCGCCACCGAGGGCGGCGCCAGCGCCGAGCAAGTCGACGCGCTGAGGAACCAGACGCGGCAGGCCATCGCCGCCATCCGGACGGTGGAAGGTACGCGCCTGGAACTGAGCGGCGCCCTGGCCGAGAACCCGGTGGCCGCGATGTTCGCCCACGCGGCCGGGCTGCTGCGCAGCGAGATCGCCCTCGATCCGCTGGCGTTGGCGGCGCGGGTCGCCGTGCCGGTGGTGGTGGTGCAAGGGGAGAAGGACCTCCAGGTGCGCCCGGTCGACGGTCGACTACTGGCGGAGGCCGCCCCGCGCGCCACGCTGCTGGCGTTCCCCGACCTGACCCACAACCTCGTCGACGTGGCAGGACCCGCCCTCGGAGGGCTGATCCCGGCGTACGATGCGGCCCTTTCGGACACCCTGCTCCGCGCCCTCACCACCTACCTGAACGGACACCTGCGCACGGCGCGCTGACGCCGCCCTCGGGCGGCTCCACGCCGCGCCCCCTGCGCCTACCGCGCCATCCCCGACGCCATGAGCGAACGCAAACGCTACCTGCTGCGCATCGACCCCGCCACCTACGCCCAGCTCGAGAAGTGGGCGGCGGACGACCTGCGCAGCGTCAACGCCCAGATCGAGTTCTTGCTGGTGCAGGCGCTCGAACGCGCCGGCAGGAGGCGGACCGAGGAGCGGGGCGCCAAGGCGCGGGGCGACGAAGGGCGGGGTGCCAAGGGACGGGACGACGGGTCGGCGCCACCGGAGGCGGAGGGAGCCGGACCGAACCCACCGCGGTGAGTTGTGTCGTGCCGTGCGCACGTTGCCTTGTTGGCTTCCGGCGGGGCTTCGTATACTGACCGTGGCTTCACAATCCGATACGTTCCACGGGAGGTACGCATGAAGCGTCGTGAATTCCTCAAGAAGGCTGGCATCGCTGCTGCCAGCGCGAGCATCTCGCCGTTGATGTTCGCAAGCGCACAGGCCGGCACGTACCGATGGGGCATGGTCACCTCCTGGCCGACCTCGCTCGACACGCTCTACGGCGGCGCGGTCAACCTCTCCACCTACATGCGCGAGATGACCGACGGCCAGGTCGACATCGAGGTCTTCCCGGCCGGTGCCCAGGTGGGTGGCCTCGAGGTGTACGACGCGGTGTCCTCTGGCGCTTTCGAGTTGGGCCACACGGCGTCCTACTACTACATCGGCAAGGACCCCACCCACGCCTTCTTCACCTGCGTGCCGTTCGGCATGACCTCGCCGCAGATCACCTCGTGGATCCACACCGGCGGCGGCCAGGCGCTGTGGGACGAACTCAGCGCCCGCGACAACATGATCGCCTTCTTGTCTGGCAACACCAACATGCAGATGGCGGGCTGGTTCAACAAGGAGATCAACAGCCCCGAGGACCTGCAGGGCCTGTCGTTCCGCACCGCCGGTCTCGGCGCGCAGGTGTACGCGGCCGCCGGCGTCAACGTGCAGACGTTGCCGGGCGGCGAGATCTTCCTCGCGCTCGAGCGCGGCGCGCTGGACGCAGCCGAGTGGGTCGGCCCCGCCGACGACGAGGTGCTGGGCCTGAACAAGGCCGCGCGCTACTACTACGGCCCCGGCTGGGCCGAGCCGGGCGCGGCGTTCTCGACCTACATCAACCTCGATGCCTGGAACGACTTGCCCGCCAACCTCCAGGCGGCGTTCCGCACCGCCACCAAGGCCGTCAACTCGCAGATGATGGCCGACTACGCCGCCAAGGACCCAGGCGCCTTCAAGCGCCTCGTCGAGGCCGGCGCGGAGCCGCGCGTGCTGCCGAAGGAAGTCCTCGACGTGCTGCGCGCCAACTGGACCACGGTCAACGAGAACCTGCGCAACACCAACGAGATGTACCGCCGCGTCTCCGACTCCATGACCGCGTTCATGGCGGAGCTGCGCGAGTACGACCAGGGCAACCAGTTCGCGTACCTGAACTACGTCTACGAGGGCTGAACGCCCCCGCCTGACCCAAGTTCGACACTTTGACCTGACCTGATCACCCGCGTTCCGTGAGGGACGCGGGTTCTTCTATGCCGCGAGGTCGCATCCTTGTCGCACGATACGAGCATGTATGTCTTGCTGGGTGGCGTGAGAGTGGTGTATGCTTGTCGCACGATGTTCATCAAGCGGGTGAAAGCTCGCGGCATCACCTACCTGCAGCTCGTCGAGGGTTACTGGCAAGATGGCCGCGCGAAGCACCGGCTGCTCAAGAGCTTGGGTCGCGAGGACCAGCTCGACCCGGCGATGATCGACCGCCTCCGCGCGTCCCTCAAGCGCTACGCCAGCAAGGACGTGAGCGACGGCGTCGGGATCGACCTGGACGCGATCACGGTGTCACCCGGCCGGCTCGTGGGGAGCCTGCTGCCGCTGCAGAGCGTCTGGCGCGAACTCGAGCTGGACACGATCCTGAGCGATCTCGCGCGCGGCCGCCGCTTCCGCTTCGACGTCGCGAACGTCCTCAAGGCCATCGTCTTCCAGCGCGTGCTCGATCCCGGTTCCGAGCGCTCGTTGATCCGTTCGTTCTTGCCGAGCCTGTTCGCGCCCGAGTTCGACGGCATCGAGCTGCAGCACGCGTACCGCGCCCTGCAGTTCTTGGCTGAGGTCGGTCCCGAACTCGAAGCCCGGCTCACGCGGGTGATGACGGAGAAGCTCTTCGCCGACGCGACCCTGGTCTTGTTCGACACGACCAGCACCTACTTCGAGGGCGCCGGCCCAGAAGAGCTGGCGTCGTTCGGGTTCTCGCGCGACAAGCGCGGCGATCGACCGCAAGCGAACCTCGCGCTGCTGACCTCCCGCGAGGGGCTGCCGCTCGGGCACTGGCTCTACCCCGGCAAGCAGTCGGACGTTCGCAGCATGGCCGAGGCGTCCCGCGAGTTCCGCGCTCGACTCGGGCTCGGCTCCTTCGTGGTCGTCGCCGACCGCGGCATGGTGAGCGCGGCCAACCTCGAAGCCTTACGTGCGGAGGGGATCGAGTACGTCATCGCCGAACGACTCCGGCGCTCCACCGCCAACGAAGCCCTCGCCCGGGCCGGCCGCTACAAGAAGGTCGCCCGCAACCTCGAGGTCAAGGAGATCAAGACCGAGGGTGCCGAGCGCGTGCTGGTGTGCCGCAACCTCGAGCGCGCTGCGGAGGACGCGCGGCAACGCGGCGCCATCGTGCAGCAACTCCAGGAGAAGATCGCCGCCGGCGGCGTGCGCGACCAACTCAAGAACGGCGCCCGCCGGTACCTCAAGCTCACGGGCGCCACTGCCGAGATCGACCTCAAGAAGGTCCACGAGGACGCGCGCTACGACGGCAAGTGGGTCTTGCGCACCACGACCTCGCTGCCACCGGAGCACGTGGCGCTCGCGTACCGCGGCCTGTGGCGCGTCGAGAACGCCTTCCGCACCATCAAGACCCCGCTCGAGTTACGACCGCTGTTCCACACCAGCGAAGCTGGCGTGCGCGGCCACGTGCAAGCCTGCGTGCTCGCCTACGCGCTCGTGCGCATCATCGAGGATCGGCTCGACGTCGCCAACCTCGACCTCAACGCCAAGGACGCCCTGCACGCGCTCGAGAGCATCCGGCACGTCACCATCGACCTCGGCAGTACCCGCATCGACCGCACCAGCACGCCCAACTCCGAGCAGGCCGGCATCCTCGCGGCGCTCAAGGCCGAGGCCACCCCGAACCTGCGCACCTAGTGACAACACCCCCAGCGAAGTGCGTCACCGACGCGAGTCACCCATCAAACTGTTGAACTTGGGGCTGACGCCGCGAACGCAAGCCTGGCGCGCCGCGGAGGGCAGGCGGCGTCGCGCC
>CAZACZ010000031.1:0-10620 GCA_964483695.1 uncultured bacterium
GCGAGGCTCGAGCCCAGCCGGCGGCCACCGGCCGGGGGCCGCGCGGGGCCCGCCGTCGGCCACGTCGTGCGGCTCGAGGATGGTGTCCGGCCAAGCGCTCGGGTGGCGCGCGGCCGCCACCAACGTCACCAGCCCCGCGCCGCCGCGCCAGGCGCCGCGGCACGCGAGCTCGGCCGCTCCGAGGTAGCGCTCCGACCCGCCGATCACCGTGACCGTGCCGACCTGGTACTTGTGCGCATCCGGAGCGCGAGCTGGTAGCGCGGTCCGCGCCAGCGCCTCGTCGACCACGAGGGTGTCCGACGCGGCGTCGAGGACGCCGGCCGGGATCCCGATGTCCGCGACGATGCGCTCGCCGTACGCCGCGCGCGCGGGATGGAACGCGCCCGCCAGCTTCGGTCCGGCCAGTTCGACCGTCACCGTGGCGCGCACGTGCGGCCCCGGCGGCACCGCCGCATCGGCGTCGATGCCGCTGGGGACGTCGACCGCCACCACCGGCACGCCGGCATCGTCCACCGCGCGCACGACGTCGGCCAGGACGCCCGTCAAGGGCCGGTCGAGGCCGACGCCGAGCAGCGCGTCCACCACCACGTCGGTGGCGCCGAGGGTCTCGGCGAGGGCGCCGGGCGTGAGTGCCGCGGGCGACGCTCCGGCAGCGACCAGCGCGTCGCGCGCCCCGCGCGCGTCCTCCGTGGCCGGCTCTGCGCCGAGCTCGAGCACGCGCACGTCTCTGCCGGCGCGGGCCAGCACGCGCGCGGCGACGTAGCCGTCACCGCCGTTGTTGCCCTTGCCGCACAGCACCAGCACCGAGCCGGCCGCCGCGAAGCGCTGCAGCACGGCCTCTGCCACCGCCTGGCCGGCGGCGTCCATCAACGTCGCACCGGTCACCCCGGCGGCGGCGGCGCCGGCGTCGGCCGCGCGCATCTGCGCGGCGCGGTAGAGCTTCACCCGCGTCGCTCGGCTACCGGCCGACGGCCGGCCGGCACGATGCGGTCACGCCAGGACGTCCTCGATCTTGGCCAGGACCTCCGCGCTCAGCTCGACCTCGGCGGCGCGCACGTTGTCCTCGACTTGGTCGACGCGCGTGGCACCGGTGATGACGCTGGCCACCCCGGGCTCGCGCAGCACCCACGCCAGCGCCAGCTGCGCGCGCGTGATGCCGAGCTCGTCGGCGACGGCCTTGAGGGCCCGCACCTTGGCGACGTTCTCGTCGGTCAGGAAGCGCTCCTTGAACTGCTCGAAGTTCGCGAAGCGGGTGCCTTCCGGCACCCCGTCGTCGTACTTGCCGGTGAGCAGCCCTTGCGCCAGCGGGCTCCAGACCACCAGGCCGATGCCTTTCGCGGTCGTCACCGGCAGGATGTGCTCCTCGACGCGGTTGCGGCGCAGCATCGAGTACTCGGGTTGCTCGGTGACCGGCGCGACCAGGCCGTTGGCTTTGGCGTAGGTGTGGGCCTCGGCGATCTGCGCCGCGGTCCACATGCTGGTGCCCCAGTAGTGGGCGCGCCCCGAACGGACCACGTCGGAGAACGCCTCGACGATCTCGTCCATCGGCGTGTCGCTGTCGTGCCGGTGGGCGAAGTAGATGTCGACGTAGTCCATCCGCAGGC
The DNA here is from genome assembly GCA_964483695.1 of uncultured bacterium. Classification (GTDB taxonomy): domain Bacteria; phylum Deinococcota; class Deinococci; order Deinococcales; family Trueperaceae; genus CAZACZ01. Next base: position 1,605 of record CAZACZ010000031.1, read on the forward strand.
GCTCCAGCGAGCGGTCGATCGACTCGAGCACGTGCTTGCGGCTCAAGCCCCGGTCGTTGACGTCGTCGGACATCGGCCAGTAGACCTTGCTCGACACCACCAGGTGGTGGCGCGGCGCGCCGATGTCGGCCAACGCCTCGCCCATCATCGTCTCGGCCTTGCCGCGGGCGTAGGCGTCGGCGTTGTCGAAGAAGTTGACGCCGAGCTCGAGGGCGCGCGCGAGGATGTCGCGCACCGTGCGTTGCTCCTCGACCGTCTGGCCGTACGTGGTCCAGGCACCGAGGCTGACGGCGCTGACCTTGAGCCCAGCGTTGCCCAATCTGCGGTAGTTCATCGACGAGACCTCCTGGTCAGAGCGTACCGCCGATGGCTGCCCCGCGCGCGTCGCCGCCGGTACGGGCTTCCGTATGATGACGCCATGCAGCCGATCTACGACGCGCCGCCGCCGCGGCTGACCGAACGGCTCGGTCGCCCCGGCGAGTTCCCGTTCACGCGCGGCATCTACCCGACGATGTACACCGGCGGGCGTCACTGGACCATGCGTCAGTACGCCGGCTTCGGCTCGGCCGAGGAGTCGAACGAGCGCTACCGCTACCTGCTGGCGCAGGGCGTCACCGGCCTGTCGGTGGCGTTCGACTTGCCGACGCAACTGGGGCTGGATCCCGACGATCCCTTGGCACGCGGCGAGGTCGGGCGGGTGGGCGTGTCGATCGCCACCGTCGACGACATGGGGCGGCTGTTCGACCAGATCCCGCTCGATCGGGTCACCACGTCCATGACCATCAACGCTCCCGCCATGATGCTGCTGGCGCTCTACGCGCTCGTCGGCGAGGAGCAGGGGGTCGCTCCATCGCGCCTGCGAGGCACGGTGCAGAACGACATCCTCAAGGAGTACGTGGCGCGCGGCACGTACATCTTCCCGGCCGGGCCGAGCATGCGCTTGGTCACCGACCTGTTCGCGCACTGCGCCGCCGAGATGCCGGCGTTCCACACCATCAGCATCTCCGGCTACCACATCCGGGAAGCCGGCGCGACGGCGGCGCAGGAGATCGCCTTCACCCTGGCCAACGCCCGAGCCTACGTGCGGGCGGCGCTGGGTGCGGGCCTCGAGGTCGACGCGTTCGCGCCGCGGTTGTCGTTCTTCTTCGCGTGCCACAGCCGTCTGCTGGAGGAAGTCGCGAAGTTCCGCGTGGCCCGCAGGATGTGGGCGCGGATGATGCGCGACGAGTTCGGGGCGCGCGAGCCGAAGTCGTGGATGCTTCGCTTCCATACCCAGACCGGCGGCAGCACCCTGACCGCCCAGCAGCCCGAGACCAACGTGGTGCGAACCGCGTACCAGGCGTTGGCGGCGGTACTGGGCGGCACCCAGAGCCTGCACACCAACGCCCTCGACGAGGCGCTGGGTCTGCCGACGCCGGCTTCGGCTCGTCTGGCGTTGCGCACCCAGCAGATCCTGGCGTTCGAGACGGGCGTGTCGGACGCGATCGACCCGCTCGGTGGCAGCTACTACGTCGAGCACCTGTGCGACGAGTTGGAGGCGCACGCGAGCAAACTGATGGACCAGATCGAGGCCCTGGGCGGCGCGGTCCGGGCCATCGAGGCGGGCTTCGTGCAGCGTGAGATCGAGGACGCCGCCTACCGCCAGCAGCAGGAGATCGAGGACGGCACTCGCACCGTGGTCGGTGTGAACGCCTTCCACGAGGGGGAGGATGCGCCGGTCCCGGTGCAGGCCATCGACCCCGAGGTGGAACGGCGGCGGGCGGCGCAGCTCGCGGCGTTCCGGCAAGAGCGGGACGGCGTGGCGGTGTCGGCGGCGCTGCGTGCCCTGCGGGCGGCGGCCGAAGGGCGTGACCCGCTGTTCCCGGTGGTGCAAGACGCCCTTCGTCGGCGCGCCACCTTGGGCGAGGTCAGCGGCGTGCTGCGCGAGGTGTGGGGGACGTACCGGGGTTGACGCCGCCTTCCGCCACCGCGGCGATGGCGTCCACCGTCACGTCGAGATAGCTGCGGCCGTCGGGGAGCCTGGCGCTGGACGACAGGTAGCCGCGGGGGCCGGTGTGTTCCATCGGGCCGACGTCGACGTAGGAGATGCGCCCGAGGCGCTCGGCGGCGTACCACGCAGAGTGCCGCGAGACCGGCCAGCGGCCGGGGAAGAACGCCGTGCCCAGACGCAGGAGCCGGTCGTTCGTGCCGGACACGTACACCAGGTCCTTCACCTGCAGCACCCCCGGATCGGCGCTCATCACGCCCCCCAGCCCCACCACGGTCACCGGCGTGCCCAGGAGATCGTCGAGGTACGCCGCGGCCCCGAGCGCGATCTGGCCGCCGCCGCTGTAGCCCACCAGCACTACGGGCGCGCCGCTGCCGGCGCGGTAGCCGCCGGCGACCAGCGCGTCGCGGATGAGCACGGCGCTGCCGTAGTTGTAGAGCGGGCCGTAGCGTCGGTCGGCCGAGATCGCCACCTGCCACAGGTTGCGCAGGTTGATGAGCATGCCGGCCACGCTGGTCAGCACCTTCTTGCGCAGCTTCATGCGCAGCGACCAGCGCCAGAAGCGCGCGAACGTGCGCTGGCCGGTGAGCGCGCGGTTGGTCACCGAGTAGGGGAACACCTCGATGACCGCGGCGTCGGGGAGGCGAGCGCGCAACCGGTGCAGCAGGTTGCGTTCGCGCACCGTGTACGCCCTGCCCGAGACGCTGTGGATGCCGGAGAGGAACACCACGAAGCGTCGTGGCCGAGCGCGCCGCGTCGCGGCAGGCAGCCGGTCGGCGCGCACGTGGCGCACGAGGTCGGTGCGGCGCATGCGGCGCACGCTCTCGCCGGGCTCCGGTAAGGAGGGGCGCCCGTCGCCGGCGGGCGCCTGGGACGACGGCGGGTGACCGAACCACCCCGCCCACCAGCCGAGCGTCTCCCACGGCGAGAGCCAGCCGGCCACCAGCAGGGCCAGTACCCCCAAGCCGAGCAGCAGGGCCAGGTCGGAGAACGGCACTCAGCCTCCGGGGGGATCGTGGCGCGACGCGGGTGCGTCGGCGCCATCCGGTGGCGTGTCGCGCGGGAGGGCCACGTCGAGCGACGCCAAGTCGCGGCCGGCCACCCAGCGACGCAGGCGCTTGGTCCAGCGCGCCAACGGGCGGCCGAGGGTGCGCTGCACCGCCTGGAGCAGCAGCCAGCCGAGGGCGGCCGCGGCGATGGCGCGCGGGGTGGACAAGTCGAACGCGACGCGCGTCGCCACGACGCTGGCCAGCAACGTCCAGGTCGTCAGCGACACCCACACCAACGACCCGAGGTAGGGCGTGAGCGTGAAGAAGGCGAACAGCTGCGGCGCGTACGCCAGCCCGACCACGGCCGCTGCCGTGGCGAAGGGCCGGGGATGATCGAACAGCCGCCCGGCGATGAGCCACAGCGACAGCACCCAGAACAGGAAGGTGAAGGTGTACACCGCGGCGGACAGCAGCAGGCTGGCGGCGAAGCGCCGCGGCGTGACGCGGTTCGCGATCAGCACCAGGCTCTGGCCGAGCGCCTGCGAGAGGCCGGCGAGGAACACCACCGCCAACGCCCAGCGCAGCCCGCCGCCCATCGCGGCCACCGCGAAGGCGTCGGCACGCAGCGCCAGGGCGCCGGCGACGGCATCGACCGCGGTCATCTCGCTCCGCCCACGCCCGGGTGCGCTCCGCCGTCAGCCGCGCGGGCCGCCGCGTGCCAGCATCGGGCCGAGGGGGCGGCCGCCGAGCAGGTGCATGTGCAAGTGATAGACCTCCTGGTGCCCGTGGTCCTTGCAGTTCACCAGCAGTCGGTACCCCTGGTCGAGCCCGAGCTCGTCGGCGATGCGGCGCGCCACGGTGAACATCCGCCCGAGCGCCGGCTCGTGCTCCGGGAGCACGTCTGCTGCGGTGGGGATGACGACGTTCGGGACGATCAGGACATGCACCGGCGCCTGCGGGTGGATGTCGCGGAAGGCGGTGACCAGGTCGTCCTGGTAGACGATGTCGGCCGGCAGTTCGCGGCGGACGATCTTGGCGAAGACGGTGTCGTGCGGCATGCGTCAGTCTAGCGGCCGGTCCCCTTCAGCTCGCTCATCCGGAACAACGCCCGAAGCTCGACGCCTTCGGCTGCCAACGCCTCCGCCCCGCCCGACTCGCGGTCGATGACGCATAACGCCGTGTCGACGTGGGCCCCGGCAGCACGTAGGTCGCGCGTCGACAGCACCACCTGGCCGCCGGACGTGACCACGTCTTCCACCACCAGCAGGCGCTTGTCGGCGACGTCACCACCTTCGGCCAGGCGCCTGGTGCCGTACTCCTTCGCCTTCTTGCGCACGAACAGGGTAGGGACGCCCGTCACCTGGCCCAACGCCACCGCCAACGGCACGCCGCCCAGCTCGAGACCGGCGAGGTAGTCGACGCCGGCCGGGACGTGCGGTGCCAGCGCTTCGGCGATGGCGCGCAGCAACGCCGGATCGGACTCGAACAGGTACTTGTCGAAGTACTCGTGGCTGACCGCGCCGGAGCGCAAGAGGAAGGTGCCTTGGAGGTACGAGCGCTGGTGGATGGCCTCGGCGAGGTCGGCTCGGTTCATGGTGCGATGCTACCGCTCGGCGTGCGGCGCCGTGTGCTAGACTCAAGCGCTCGGAACCGGGCGGCGCACGCCGACCCGATCTCCAACCATGCCATCGGCCGGCTCCGCGGCAGCGCGGGCCGGCGCCCCGTCGGAGGGAACACCATGCCGCGCGTCTGTGCCGTTACCGGGAAGAGGACCCAGAGCTCCACCACCAGCAAGCGCAAGGGCTCCGCCAAGAAGAAGGGCGGCGTGGGCCTGAAGCAGGTGGGCGTGCACAAGCGCACCTTCAAGCCCAACTTGCAGAAGCGCACCGTGTGGGTCGAGGGCAAGCCGCAGCGCGTCTGGCTGAGCGCCAAGGCGATCCGCCAGATGGACCCGACCGCGTTCGTCAACCCGAACAAGGTCGGCTGAAGCACCGGGCTACGCACGCGAGCGCCCGCCGGCACCCGTCCGGCGGGCGCTCGTGCGTGGTGGGGTCGGTCACGTCGGACGCGTCGGAGGAGTAGGATACGCCGTGATGAGAACTGGTTCTCACCTAGGCGACGACGAGCGAAGCCGCCAGGACGACGAACGCTCCGGCATGAGCGGCGCCACCGCGGCCGGCGAGGCGCCGCCGCTTCACCTGCACCACGTCACGGTCCGCTTCGGCGACGCCGTCGTCTTGGAGGACGTCGACTTCGACGTGGAGCGTGGCCGCTTCCTCGCCATCGTCGGCCCCAACGGCGCCGGCAAGTCCACGCTCGTCAAGGTGGCGCTCGGTCTGATCACCCCGCAACGCGGCCACGCCGCGTTGTTCGGCGACGGCGCGGGCAGCAGCCCGGGGCGCGTCGGGTACGTGCCGCAGCTCAAGACCTTCGACCGCAGCTTCCCCGCCACGGCGCTCGAGCTGGTGGTCACCGGCTTGCGCCGCAGCTGGCCAGCGCGCGTGCGCCCGGACGAGGCCCAACGCGCCGTGGCGGCGCTGGATCGGGTCGGAGCGGCGTCGCTGGCGCGCAGGCCGCTGGCGCGCTTGTCGGGCGGGGAGGTCCAACGCGCCTACCTGGCGCGCGCGCTGGTGCGCAGGCCCGAGCTGGTGTTGCTCGACGAGCCCGCCACCGGCGTCGACTTCCTGGCCGAGCACGACCTGTACGACCTGCTCGAGCGCTACCAGGCCGATACCGGCGCCACCGTTGCCATGGTCACCCACGACCTCGCTGCCGCGCGCTACCACGCCGACCGCGTGCTGGTGCTGAACCGCCGCGTCCACGGCTTCGGCGATCCGGAGACGGTGCTGTGCGAATCGTGCCTTCGCGAAGCGTTCGGCCATCGACGGCACGAACACGACTGGGCGTTGTGAGGGGGCCAAGGTGGGGCTGATCGAGGCGTTGTCGCTGCCGTTCTTCCAGCGCGCGGTGCTGGCGGGGTCGCTCATCGCCGTGATGGCGGGGCTGCTGGGGGTGTTCGTCGTGCAGCGCAAGCTGTCGTTCCTCGGGGACGGCCTGGCGCACGCCGCCTTCGGCGGCATGGGGATCGGCGCGTTCGTGATCGTCAGCAGCGGGTTGCTCGGCTCGGGGGTGGCACTCCTGAAGCACCCGCTCTGGATCGCCGTGCCGTTCGCCTTGCTCGCGGCCGGCACCATCGCCGCGTTGCGCGCCCGCACCCGCCTCAGCTCCGACACCGCCATCGGGGTGGCGTTCGCGGTGTCGGTGGCGTTGGGGGTGCTGTTCTTCTCGCTCATCCCGCCGGACGCCAACCTCGGCCTGTCGGTGATGGACCTGCTGTTCGGGTCGATCCTGGGCGTCACGGCGCCCGACCTGTGGGTGATCGCGGTCGTGGCGGCGGCGGCCTCCGCGGTGCTGCTGCTCGGCTGGGGCAAGCTGGGCTACGCCACCTTCGACGAGGAGCTGGCGCGCACCGACGGTGTCCGAGCCGGCGTGCTCGAGGTCGTGCTGTTCCTCGTCGCGGCCGTGGTGATCGCGGTGAGCGCCGTCGTGGTCGGCATCATCCTGATGGCGGCGTACCTGGTCATCCCCGCCGCCACCGCGCGCCTGTTGGCGCGGACGCTCGCCCAGATGACGCTGCTCAGCGTGTTGGTCGGCCTCGCCAGCACCTTGCTCGGGTTGGCGGCGTCGTTCCTGCTCGACGTGCCGAGCGGGTCCACCATCGTGTTGACGCAGGCGGCGCTGTTCGTTCCGGCTGCGGTGTTCTCTCGTCGCTGAGCGCGCTTCGGCCGTCCCGCGAACGAGTGGTACAACGAGGCGATATGGACGGGTCGTGGGAAACGACCTACCGCACGACCCAGTGGCGCAAGCGCCGCGTGTACGGCTTCCTGCTGCCCGCCGCCACGGTCGGCGCGCTGGTGGTCGTGGCGGGCGCCACCTGGTGGGGTGCCGTGCCGACGCCGTTCGCCCTCTGCTTCGGGGCGTTCGGGCTCGGCACCGCGGGCCTCGCCGGCGCCCTGCGGACGGGTAGCCTGCCGCTGCGCCGTATCGAAGTGGCGCTGCTCGTTCTGGCGACGGCGACCGCGCTCCTGGCCACCGCCTGCGACCTCTACCTCGAGCCGATCGGCGCCGCCGCCGGGTGGGGCGCCCTGGCGGTGTGGGTGTGGCTACCGCCGCTGCAGGTGCTGGCGTTCCTGATGCTGGCGGACCGCACGGCGCTGCGCTTCGCCCTGCTGCTGCCGCTGGCGTACGTGGTGGTGGCTCTGCCGCACGCGGTCACGGCGAGCCAAGCCACGGGCACGAGCGCCGCGCCGCTGCTCGCGCTGCAGGCGATGGTGGCTGGGGGCATGACGGCGCTCGCGCTCTACGTGCTGTCCGGGTTCCAGCGGCGCCTGCGCACGGTGGAGGCGACCGCGGTGGCGATGCACGAGCTGGCGAACACCGACGCCTTGACCGGCGTGCCCAACCGTCGCCGCGCCGAACAGACGCTCCAGCTCGAGATGCGGCGCTCGCAGCGCTACCGGCGCGCGCTGTCCGTGGTGCTGCTCGACCTCGACGACTTCAAGCGCCTCAACGACGTCCACGGCCACGCACTCGGCGACGAGGTGCTGGTGGCGCTGGCGGAGCGGCTGTCGTTGGCGCTGCGCTCGTCCGATACTTTCGCGCGCTGGGGCGGCGAGGAGTTCCTGGTGGTCGCGCCCGAGACGACGCTGGCGGACGCGGTGGCGTTGGCCGAGGCGCTGCGGGGCCGCATGCGGCTAGCTCCGCTGGTGGCCAACCACGCCGTGCGGGCGAGCTTCGGCGTGGCCGAGTTCCGGCCGGGCGAACCGCTCGCCGACCTGCTGCGGCGCGCCGACGACGCCTTGTACGAGGCGAAGCGATCCGGCAAGGACTGCGTTCGCTCGTCCGAGGACGTCACTACCACGCGCTCCTAGTCGGCGGGCGCAGCCTCCGGTGGCCCGCCGGCGCTCGGTTCGGCCTCGGCCGGTGCGGCGTTCTCGCCCATGACCACGTTCCATCGTTGGTCGACGTGCGCCGCGACGGCCGGGTCCATGCGCAACTTGCGGGGCCAGTCGCGCTGGAACCCTTCGTCGCGCAGCTTGGGCGTGCCGTCCATGACGAACACCGGACCTGCGCCGAAGGTGTCGTCGAGCACCTGGACGTCGCGCTCGGGATCGATGTTGTTCAGCAGCGTCCAGATGGCGTCATCGAAGTCGCGAGGGTCGGTCTCGTGGTCGAGCACCGCGATGAGGCGCACGCCGCGCGCCGCGGCCTGGCGCGCCGCCCACTCGCCCAGGTGCCGCCCCTGCCCCGGACGGTCCTTGTGCGTGGTGATGAACCAGAACCCACCGGCGTGCTGGTGCTGGTCGGTGATCTCGGCATGCACCGGGAGCTGGGCCGCGGCGCGCTCCTTGTTGGCGGCGAAGGGGACCGCGCCCCCTTCCTCGTCGTGCTTGCGGGTGCCGTCCACGACCAGCTTGCTGCCGTAGCTCCAGGCGCGGCTGGCGTGGTCGAGCACGTCGATGGGCCCCTTGGCGAACTGGCTGTCGCGGCCGGGCACGGCGTTGGCCAGCACCGCGCGCCAGAAGGCCGGGTGGTCGGTGACGGGGACGTCCTCGTCGGTCACGAGGATCACCTTGGCGAACATCATCTGTCCCAGCCCGAGGAGGCCGTTCGCGACCTTGTACGCCTGCCCCGGGTAGCGTTTGTGGATGCGCACGTTCACGAGGTTGTGGGCGATGCCGGCGGGCGGCATGTGGTAGTCGGCGATCTCCGGCAGGATCAGCTGCGCGGGCACGAGGAAGATGCGCTCGCTCGCCTCGATCAGGTAGGCGTCCTCCATCGGCGGCCGCCCGACCACGGTGGCGGGGTAGATGGGGTCGTCGCGCATGGTGATGGCGGTGACGTGGAACGCCGGGTAGAGGTCGGGAAGGGTGTAGAAGCCGGTGTGATCGCCGAACGGCCCCTCACGCACCCAGGGCTCCTCGGGATCGACGTACCCCTCCAGCACGATCTCGGCGTGGGCCGGGACGTCGAGGTCGAC
>CAZACZ010000031.1:10720-13912 GCA_964483695.1 uncultured bacterium
TCGACGTCGCTTCCTTGCCACACCACGCGCTGCACCGGGGCGTTGCGGACGTGCTTGGGCGGCAGCGCAGCGACCTCGCGCAGCTTCGGAAGGTTCGACATCAGGCCGATCAGGCCGCCGCCGAGCTTGACGTCGAGCAGGCCGCGGATGCGGTCGGCCACGTCGTCGAGGTCGTCGACGCCGAGCGCCCACGCCATGCGGCGGCGGGTGCCGAACAAGTTCATGACGACGGGCATGCCGAAGGCGCTGCCTGGCTCCGTGCCTTGCGGCGCCGCGACGGGTCGGGGCGCCGCCGCCTGGGCGCCGGGGGGTGGCGTCGCCACCGGACGTTCGAACAACAGCGCAGGCCCGCCGCGCTTGACCGTGCGGTCGGCGATCTCCGCCATCTCGAGGTAGGTGGACACGGGTTCGCGCACCCGGCGCAACTCGCCGCGTTCCTCCAGTAGCGCGAGGAACCCGCGCAGGTCGGTGAAGCTCATGCCCCTATGCTATCGCTCGCCGCCACCGCTTCCGTCGGGCCCTGGCGCTCTCCGCCTCGCGTCGCGAGGACCTCGGCCAGCACCCGCCGAAGGTCGGGCAGGCCGTCCCCGCGGACGGCGGACACGGCGACGGCCTGGTAGCGCTCGCGTAGGGCCGCGAGCTGCTCGGGATCGGCGCGGTCGGCTTTGTTCAGCACGATGCGGCGCGGCGGCTCGAGCGCGAGCTGATCCAAGATGCGCTGCACCGCGTCGACGCGATCCGGCGCTCCGGGCGCCGCGGCGTCGACCACGTGGAGCAGCACGTCCGCGTCGTGGAGCTCCTCGAGGGTGGCGCGGAAGGCGTCGACCAGTTCGTCGGGGAGGTCGCGGATGAAGCCGACCGTGTCGGTGAACACTGCCTTCTCGCCCCACGCCCCGAGGTCGGGGAGCCACCCCTCGCGCGAGGTGGGCCGCAGGGTGGCGAAGAGCCGGTCCCGGGCCAACGCGTCGGACTTCGCCAGCGCGTTGAACAGCGTCGACTTGCCCGCGTTGGTGTACCCCACCAGGGCGATCACCGGGGTGCTGGCGCGGGTGCGTGCCTTGCGCGTCTCGGAGCGGCGCTTGGAGATGTCGTCGACGGCTGCCTCGAGCACCTGGATGCGCTCGCGGATGCGGCGCCGGTCGACCTCGAGCTTCGTCTCGCCGGGCCCGCGGGTGCCGATGCCGCCTCCCAAGCGGCTCATGGCCGTGCCGCGCCCCGACAACCGGGTGAGCTGGTACTGCAGTTGCGCCAACTCGACCTGGACCTGCGCCTCGCGGCCGCGCGCGTTCTGCGCGAAGATGTCGAGGATCACCTGGGTACGGTCCAGCACCTTGAGGCGCGTGATCTCCGCGATCTCGCGCGCCTGGGCCGGGGAGAGCTCGCGGTCGAACACCAGCAGGTCGGCGTCCTCGTGGTACGCCAACGACACCAGTTCCTGCAGCTTCCCCTCGCCGACCAGCGTGCGCGCGTCCAGCTTGTCGCGCTGCTGCATCGTGCGCGCCGCGACGGTGGCGCCGGCGCTGCGCACCAGCTCGGCAAGCTCGTCGAGCCGCGCCGTGGCCTCGGGCAGCGGCTCGCGCGCAGCCAAGCCCACGATCACCGCCCGTTCGGCGCTGCTGCGCGCCACCTCGCGGGCCGTGCCTTGGCGCGCGAGCTCCTCCTCCAACGCCCGCACGCGCTCGAGCACGTCGATCTGCTCGAGCTCGCGCACGGTGGTGGGCGGATCGACCAGCCAGTCCTCCTGGTCGCTGGTGGGCGGCGCCACCATGGCCAGGTGCGCCGGCCCGAGCGTGACGGCGGGCGAGCGGTCCTTGCCGTTGCCAGCTGCGGCCACGTCGATGGCGACGATGGCGTCGAGGCGGTGCAAGAACAGCGTGGTCAGGTCGGCGCCGGACAACCCGCCGGGCTTGAGGTGGGTGTGCACCAGGCGGAGTCCGTACAGGCGCGACGTCGCTTCGCCGGCCAGCGCCGGCAGCGGGGTGGCGTTTGCGTCGCCCACCGAGACCGTCACCACGCGGCCACGGCGGTCGATCAGGACGGCGACCATGCGGCCGAGCTCGAGCGTGAGCTCCGCCAGGGCGCGCGCCAGTTCGGCGGTGACCGCGGCTTCCGGCGGCACGCGCCGGCGGTACAGGTTGCTGAGGCGTTTGAGCTGGTTGTTCTTGAGGCCGGACGTCAGGCCGTGCACCTTCTCGATGAGCGGCTGCTCCTCTCGCGGGCTTGGCGGTCCGTGCGCCACGTCGTGGGCAGTGTGGATGGTCGGACCCGTGCGGACCGCGCGGTGCCGGGCGCGGCTCGCGCGCCACCTCGGGCGCCTTACGCGCGACGGGACCGACGTTCGCATTCTAGCGCCCGGGCGCGCCATGCTAGGCTCGCGGCGATGCGCCGCCGCGCCCTCGCCCTGCTCGTCCTTGCGGTCCTGTCGGCGCCTTCCGCCGCTGCGCAGAGCGTGGCGGGGGAGTTGGTGGACGGTGTGCCGTACCTCGATCTCGCATCGCTGGCGCACCACCTCGGGGTGGTGATGACGGCCATGGACGACGTGGCAACGTGGCGCGGCGCGGCGGGCGTGGCGACGTTCTTCCGCGACTCGGCCGACGCCCTGATCCAGCGGCCCGGAGACGCCGGGCCGGCCGACCAGGTGCTCGCGGCGCCGGTGCTGCTGCGGGCGGGCACCTGGCTGGTGCCGCTCGACGCGGCCCCGCTGCTCGGTGTCGACGCCGTGGTGAGCCGCTCGCTCGCGGGCGGCGACGGCGCCGCCGGCGGCGCGGAGGAGGGAGCGGCCGGCGGCGCGGAGCAGGGAGCCGGTAGCGGCGCCTCCTTGCCGGTCGATGCGGCGGCCGTCGGTATCGCCGTCCGGCTCGTGCTGCCGGACGGTCGGGAACTCACGGTCGAACTGGAGGACCCCTCGCGCCCGCCCGCTACCGACGCGGCCGGTGCGTCGTCGATGGGCGCGGCCGTGGCGCCGGCGGCGCGCGGGGTCGCGTGGGAGGTCAGCGACATCGGACCCAACGTGCCCGCCCTTCGCTTCTTCGCCGGGGACGCCGTCAGCCTGCTGTTGGTCGACCTCGACCTGGCCCCGTTGGCGTTCCCGGAGTGGACCGCCGTGGTCGACGCCGCGGCGGACGAGGCCGGCGCCGACCACGCCCTGTTGCTGCTCGTGACGGCGCTGGAACCGGCGTCCTGGCAACCTTC
>CAZACZ010000031.1:14012-34414 GCA_964483695.1 uncultured bacterium
GCACGCGCCGCTCGAACCGCCGGGAGGTACTCATGACCGTCGTCATCGCGTCCGCCGTCCGCACGCCCATCGGGGCGTTCCAAGGCGCGTTCGCGCCGCTGAAGGCGGGCCAGCTCGGCGCCGTCGCCGTCAAGGAGGCGGTGCGCCGTGCGCAGCTGTCGCCGGACGACGTCGACCTGGTGCTGCTCGGGAACGTGCTGCAGGCCGGGCAGGGTCAGGCGCCCGCACGGCAGGCGGCGATCTTCGCCGGCTTGCCGCAGGCGACGCCGGCCGTGACCATCAACAAGATGTGCGGCAGCGGGCTCGAGGCGCTGATCCAGGCCGCGCGCGCGGTGGCGCTCGGGGACGCCGAGGTGGTGGTGGCCGGTGGGATGGAGTCGATGACCAACGCCCCGTACCTGCTGCCGGGCGCGCGCGGCGGTCTGCGTCTCGGCAACGCGGCCGTCGTCGACTCGATGGTGCACGACGGCCTGTGGGACGCCTACGAGGACAAGCACATGGGGTCGTGCGCCGAACTGTGCGCCGCCAAGTACGCCTTCACGCGCCAGGAGCAAGACGCCTACGCGGAACGCTCCTACCGTCGCGCGCAGGCCGCGGCAGGCGACGGCACCTTCGCGCTCGAGTCGGTGCCGGTCGAGGTCCCGGGGCGGCGCGGCGCCATCACGCTGGTGGAGCACGACGAGGGGCCGAGCCAGGTCGACTTCGACAAGATGCGCACCCTCCGTCCCGCCTTCGAGAAGGACGGCACCGTCACCGCCGCCAACGCCAGCACCCTCAACGACGGCGCGGCGGCGTTGGTGGTCACCACCGAAGAGACGGCGCGACGCCGCGGCATGCCGGTGGTGGCGCGGGTGCGCGGCTACGCCGGCCACGCGGTGGCGCCCGAGTGGTTCACCGTCGCGCCGGTCGGGGCCATGCGCAAGCTCTACGATCGCGTCGGTTGGACGCCGGCCGACGTCGACCTCTACGAGATCAACGAGGCGTTCAGCGTGGTGCCGATGGCGGCGATGCGCGAGTTCTCGCTCGACGAGGCGCGCGTCAACGTCCACGGCGGCGCGGTGGCGCTCGGTCACCCCATCGGGGCGTCCGGCGCACGCATCGTGGTCACGTTGCTGAACGCCATGGCCAAGCACGGCAAGGCCCGCGGCATGGCAAGCATCTGCATCGGGGGTGGGGAAGCGCTGGCGCTGGCGGTGGAGCGCGCCTGACGCCTCAGGACGGACCTTCGAAGACGTCCGCCATCTTCTCGGGCAGGCGCCCCATCTGCACCGCCTCGGCCACCATCGGGGAGAGGCCCCAGGCGACGATGTCGAACGCCACCGCCGCGAAGTCGTACTCGACCTTGTCCATCTGGACCTCGATGCCGTCTTCGGTGATCGTGAGCATGGCGTAGTCGGCGCCCGGCTCGCCGTTCAGCGACAGGCCTACCGAACCCGGGTTGATCACCAGCCCGACGTCGGGCACACGCCGGAAGAACGGCACGTGGGTGGCGCCGGCGGCGAGGACGGTGCAGCGGTGCCGTTCCAGCAGACGCGTCAAGGCGACCGGATCGCGGTCGAGGTCGAGGCGTTCGTTCGGGTCCTCGGCGGAGCCGTGGAAGAAGCGCAGCCAACCGGCCGGCGTGTGGAGGCGCTGCTGCACCGGGAGCGTCTGCAGGAAGTGGACGTGGCGCGGTTCGAGCACCTCGCGCGTCCAATCCAGGATGTCGTCGGCCACGCCCTGGCGGCGGGCCGGTTTGCCCGCGAAGGAGTAGGCGATGCGCTCATCGGCGGCGCCGAGCGTGCACAGCACGCTCTCGCGCCGGATCATCTCGATGGTCTCGTTGGGCGATGGCCCGTAGCCCACCAGGTCGCCTAGGCACACCACCGTCTCGGCGCCGCGCAACCGCAGCTGGTCGAGCGCCGCCTCCAACGCCACCACGTTGGCGTGCACGTCGCTGAGCAGGCCGATGTTCACGGCGCCAGTCTAGCAGGGGCGGCGCGAGGCTCAGGCCACCGCGTGCGCCGGCGGTCCCTCGCGCAGGAACGCCGTGAGCAGGGTGACGGCGGCCTGCAGGTCGCTCTTGGCGACCATCTCGGTGACGGTGTGGACGTAGCGCGACGGCGTCGACAGCGTGATCGACGGCACGCCCTCGCGGATCTTCTGGATGGCGCCGGCGTCGGTGCCGCCAAGCGGCAGCACCTCGAGCTGGTGCGGCACGCTCGCGCGCGCGGCGAGGTCGAGGAAGGCGTCGAGCAGCCAGCGGGTGCTGATGGCGCTGGAGTCCATCACCTTCAGGGCCACGCCCTTGCCGAGCTGCGTCACGCGCAGGTGCTCGTCGGTGCCGGGGGTGTCCACCGCCAACGTGGTGTCGAGCGCGATGCCGATGTCCGGGGCGACGCGGAACGCGCCGGTCTGCGCTCCGCGCAAGCCGACCTCCTCCTGCACCGTGAAGACGGCGTGCACGTCGACGGACGCTCCGCCGCGCTGCAGCTCCTGCAACGTGCGGACGAGGATCCAACAGCCGGTGCGGTCGTCGAGCGCCTTGCCGGTGACGACGTCGCCCATGTCGGCGAACGGCTGCCGCAAGGTGACGACGTCCCCGATGCGCACGCGCTCGCGCACGCGCTCCGCGTCCATGCCGACGTCCACGAAGAACTCCTGCACCGTGGGAACCTTGGTGCGCTCTTCGGGCGTGCTGATGTGGATCGGCTTGCCCGACGGGTTCATCACGCCGACCAGCTCCTGCTTCGCCAGCGACGCGTGCACCGTCACCTGGCGCGCGAAGAGGTTGCGCGGGTCGAAGCCGCCGAGCTGCTGGACGCGCAGGAAGCCTTTGTCGTCGACGTGCCGCACGAGGAAGCCGATCTCGTCCATGTGCGCCGCGACCATGACCTTCTTGGCACCTTCGCGGCCGCAACGCTTGACGGCCGTGAGGTTGCCCATGGCGTCGACCGAGAGCTCGTCGACCACGCCCTGGAGTTGGGCCTCGACGATGGCGCGAACGGCCTCTTCCCGGCCGGGGATGCCAGCGACTTCGGACAGCTGCTTCAGGAGTTCCATGCTCGCCAGTCTAGCGCGGTCATCGAACGGGGAGCGCGCCCGGCCCGCGCTCGAGCCACGCGTCCAGCACCTCCCACAGCGCGTCCGGGCACTCCTCCTGGGGCACGTGACCGCACGCCGGCAGCAACGCCAGCTCTGCCTCCGGCAGCTCCGCTGCCAGTCGCTCGGCCTCGCTGGTCGGCACCACCGCGTCGTCGGCGCCGGCGAGCACCAGCGCGGGGACGTCGATGGCGCCCAGGCGCCCCTCCAAGCTCGGGCCGGCGGGCGCCTTGCTCACCTGCCACAGCGCCCGGTCCCAGTCCTCGACCTGCGTGCCTTGGCGGTACGACGCGATGGTCGCCTCGTCGATGCGGGTCGGGTCGTACCAACTGCCGCGCAGCAGGCGCAGGCCGGGCTCGCCCGCCAGCTGGCGCAAGAACACCGGGCCGAGCCGGTCCATCTGCGGGGTGCGGAACAGCCAGCGGGCGAAGCGTCCCGGACCGGCCTGCGCCGACGCCGGCGATCCGACGAGCACCAGCCCAGCGACCCGATCGGGGTGCGCCAACGCGGTCTGCAGCGCCACCGTGCCGCCCGCCGAGTGCCCCACCAGCACCGCCCGCTCGATCCCGAGGGCGTCCATCAACCCCACCGTCAACGCCACCTGGGCGGTGGGCGTGTACGGATCGAAGCCGTCCTGGAACGCTTCGGGCATCGGGCGTTCGGTCAGGCCGAAGGCGGGCCGGTCGAAGGCCACCACCTGGCCGTAGGCGGCGAGCCGCGGAGCGAGGTCGTCGAACGAGAACGCGCCGGAGGCGAATCCGTGCAGCAGCACGAAGGTGGTGTCCGAGGGCTGCGCGGCCGGGGTGCGCACCACGTGCAGGGCGACGCCGGCGACCTCGACGTAGCTGGCGTCCCCGGCCACCTCCGCCAGTGGCCGCACGCCGGCCGGCGGGCCGATGGGGATCACCAACGGGAGCACCACGATCAGCACCAGGAGCAGCGCGACGATGGCGAGCGATACGCGGATGCGAAACGGCATGCGGCCATGATAGGTCGGCTGCGCGTGCACCCGGGTGCCATCGCTTCCGCCGGCGAGGCGCGCTTGGTAGCCTTCGGCATGCGACCCGTCAGCACGTTCTCGATCGTGGCGCGCGACCCGGAAACCGGAGACCTCGGGATCGCGGTGGCCTCCAAGTTCCTCGCCGTCGGCGCGGTGGTGCCCTTCGCCAAGGCGGGCGTCGGTGCCGTCGCGACCCAGAGCTACGCCAACACCAGCTTCGGCCCGCGCGCCATCGCGGCCCTCGCGGCCGACATCCCCCTGGCACAGATCCAGGCGGCGTTCGCCGCCACCGACCCGGAGTACGACCGGCGGCAGTACGGCATCGTGGACGCGGCTGGCGAGAGCGTCTCGTTCACCGGGGACGGGTGCCACCCGTGGGCCGGCGGTGTGGCGCGGCCGGGGCTGGCCGCGCAAGGCAACCTGCTGACCGGGCCGGAGGTGGTGGACGCGCTGGTGGAGACGTTCGAGGCGAGCGTGGAGCCGTTCCCGGAGCGCCTCCTAACCGCGCTGCGCGCCGCCGACTTGGCCGGCGGGGACCGACGCGGGCGCCAGGGAGCGGCGCTGCTGGTGGTGCGCGAGGGCGGCGGGTACGCCGGCATGAACGACCGCTACATCGACCTGCGCGTCGACGACGACGCCGACCCGGTGACGCGCCTGCAGTACGTCCTGGGGCTGCATCGGCTCTACTTCGAGCGCCCCGCCCCCGAGGACCTGCTGCTCATCGAAGGCGAGGTCGAGGCGCGGTTGCTGGCCATCCTCGAGCGCACCGGGCGGCACCGTGCGGCCGACGGCTGGAACGCCGAGGCCGAGGCGGCGCTGCGCGGTCTGGCCGGGGTGGAGAACCTCGAGGAGCGGATGGTGGAGGAGGGGCGCATCGACCGGCGCGCCCTGGCGCACCTCGAGCGGCTGCTGGCGCGCGGCAGCTGACCCGCAACGAGCCTGGGGGTCAGCGGCCGCGGAACTCGGCGGCGCGCTTCTCGAGGAAGGCGCCCGTGCCCTCCTGCATGTCCTCCGTCGTGGTGGCCATGCCGAACAGGTCGGCTTCGATCTCGAGGCCTTGGTTGAGCGTCACGTCGAGCCCGCGCACCACCGCCTCCTTGGCCAGACCCAAGGCGATGGGGGCGTTCTTGGCCGCCAGCCTCGCGAGCTCCATCGCGCCGGCCAGCGCGTCGTCCACCACGCGGTTCACCAACCCCATGGCGAGCGCCTCCTCGGCGCCGACGTGGCGCCCGGTGAGGATCAGGTCGAGCGCGCGCCCCTGCCCGATCAAGCGAGGCAGCCGCTGGGTGCCGCCGTAGCCGGGGATCAACCCCAGCCCGACCTCCGGTAGCCCGAGCTTCGCTCCCTTGGACGCCACCCGCAGGTCGGCAGCGAGGGCCAGTTCGAGGCCGCCGCCCAAGGCGAAGCCGTTGATGGCGGCGACGGTGGGGAACGGCAGCGCCGCGAGCGTGTTGGTGACGTCCTGGCCGCTGAGCGACGCCTCGCGGCCGCCGAAGGCGTCGGTCAGGCTGCGCAGCGCGCCGATGTCGGCCCCGGCCACGAACGCGCGGCCGGCGCCGGTCAGCACCATGGCGCGTACGTTGGCGTCGCTCTCGGCCATCTCGAACGCCAGCGCGAGCTCCATCAGCACGTCCTGGTCGAGCGCGTTGAGGGCGCTCTGGCGGTCGATGGTGACGACGGCGATGTCGCCGTCGAGGTCGTAGTGCAGGTGCTCGAAGGTCAGTTCCTCGAAGCCGGTGTCGTCGTTCGCCGGCGAAGGCTCTTGCGCGCGTTCGCTCATGTCGGTCCTCTCGCGGGCGCCGTCAGCGGCCCGTGCGGTCGTAGCCGTAGAAGCCTTCGCCGCTCTTGCGCCCGAGCTTGCCGGCGCGCACCATCTGCTTCATCAACGGCGCGGGCCGGAACTTGGGGTCCCCGAACTCCTCGAACAGCGCCTCGGCCGCGGCGAGGCCGACGTCGAGGCCGACCAGGTCGGCGAGTTGCAGCGGCCCGATCGGCATGTTCGCCCCGAGCTTCATGGCGCGGTCGATGTCCTCGGCCGACGCCACCCCCTCGGCGAGCGCGTGCACGGCGTCGTTGATGTACGGGATCAGCAGGCGGTTCACGATGAAGCCGGGCTTGTCCTCGCACACGATGGGCGTCTTGCCGATCCCCTCGGCGAAGGCGCGCGCCTGCTCGACCGCCTCTTCGCTGCTGCGAAGGCCACGCACGATCTCCACCAGCGCCATCATCGGCACGGGGTTGAAGAAGTGCATGCCGCAGAACCGTTCCGGTCGCCCGCTGAACGCGGCGATCTGCGTCACCGACAGGCTGGAGGTGTTCGTCGCCAGCAGCGCGCCCTCCGAGGTGACCTGCGCCAAGCGCTTCCAGACGTCGCGCTTGACGTCGACGGCTTCGAACACCGCCTCGATCACCACCCCGGCGCCCTGCAGGCCATCCAGACCCTCGCGGGTGGTCACGCGAGCCAGCGCGTCGGCGGCGTCGGCCTCGGTGACGGTCTCCTTCTTGACCATCCGCTCCAGGCTGCTCTGCATGCCGCTGCGGGCGCGGACGAGCACCTCGGCGCCGGTGTCGACCAGCGTCACCTCGTGGCCCGCCAGCGCGCATGCCTGCGCGATGCCGGAACCCATCGTCCCGGCGCCGATGACGGCTACTTCCATGTGGGTTCCCTCCCTGCGCCTTGGTGCGCCACCACGCTCGCCTCGAGCGCGGCCTTGGTCATATCGAGGACCGCTTCGTGCAGCATCTCCTGCGGGGCGAAGCGCTGGTCGCCCACGTTGTTGCTCGCCACCAGCATGCAGCCCGTGCGCACCCCACGGAGCGCCCCCAAGGTGAAGAGCGCCGAGGCTTCCATCTCGATCGCCAGCACGCCGCGCGCCTGCATCGTGCCGATGTCGTCGCGCGACGTCGCGTAGAACGCGTCCTCGGTCTGGATCAGCCCGACGTGGGTGCGCCGGGCGGTGGCGGTTGCCGCGTCGGCCAACGCGCGGGTGAGCGCGAAGTCGGCCGTCGGGCTATGGGGCTCGCCTTGCAGGTACTGCCGCGTGGTGCCGTCGTTGGCCACGGCGGCGGTGGCCACCACCAGATCGCCCGGCGCGACCGCTTGCGCCACCGCGCCGCAGGTGCCGACCCGCACCAGCGTGCGCGCCCCCAGGCGGATCAGCTCTTCCACCACGATCGCCAGGCTGGGACACCCCATGCCGGTGGTCTGCACGCTGACCGGCACGCCGCGGTAGGTGCCGGTGTAGCCGAACAGGTGGCGGTAGTCGGTGTAGCGCGTGGCGCCGCCGAAGAACCGCTCGGCGATGAGGCTGGCGCGATCCGGGTCGCCTGGCAGCAGGACGATGGGGGCGACGGCGCCTTCCTCGGCGCGCACGTGGAGTTGAGGCATCGCTTCAGGATACCAGCCGACGGCTATGAACCGCCGCACGCCGAGCGGCGGAAAGCGCGTGCTAGAGTGCCGCCGATGACGAACCTCGAAGACATCCTGGCGCGCCTCTGGACCAGCGTCGGGGGGTGCCGGGTGGCGGCCCTGGCCGGGATGGACGGCCTCCTGATCGAGCGGCACCCCGTGCCGGAGACGGCCGGGGTGCTGCACCAGTCGCTGTCGCCCGAAGACCTGGCGCACGTCGTGGCGGACGTGACTACGGTCCTCGGGGTCATGACGGGTGAGATGAGCCGGCAAGTGGGCGGCAGGATCGACGAGGTGGTGGCGCTGAGCGAGCACGGCGGGTACCTGGCGCGGCGCGTGGGCCACGACCTCTTCTGCCTGGTGGTGGTGAGCGCCAGCGCCGAACTCGACAACGTGCGCCGGCAGGTGGAGCAGACCGCGCGCGAGCTGGCGGTGGCGGTGGCATGAGCGCCCCGGCGTTCGGCGATGCGGCCGCACCCGGCGGGTCCGAGTCGGCGGCGCTGCGGACCGAGCTGTCGGCGCTGCTGGCCGTGCGCGGCGTGGCGGCGGCTGCGGTGGCCGGCGTGGACGGCGAGCTGGTTGCGGGGCAGGCCAAGGACCGCGCGCAGCTCGACGGCGTGGTGCAGGTCATCACCAGCGCCTTGGCGGCCGGTACGGCCCTGGGCGAGTTGTTCGATGCGTCGACTAGTGACGACGACGAGCACGAGGGCGGCCTTGGACGCATCATGCTCGACTTCGAAGGGGGACCTATCCTCATCACCCCGTTGCCGGAAGGGGAGCGCGTGCTGGTGATCGTGCTCGAGGACGCGCAAGGGCTGGGTCGTGCGCGCCTCGCCATGCGCGGCGCGTTGGACCGGCTGGAACGAGCCGCGCTGCTACCCTGAGGGTGTGAACCCGCTCAAGTTCGAGATCGACAAGGAGACGATGCGGGGACGGCCGACCAACGGCGCCATCCTCGCCCATACGGCCGACGAGTTCCTGTTCGACTTCGTGCTGGTGGTGCCGGGCCAGCAGCCGGTGGTGACCGCGCGCCTGGTGACCAGCCCGCGCCACGCCAAGGCGCTGTTGCGCAGCCTCGAGGACAACGTGCGCCGCTACGAGGCGCGGTTCGGACCGATCCCGGAGCCGCCGGCGCGCGACGCGAACGCCGCGGCGCGGCCGGAGGGAGAGGCAGATCCGGGCGACGGCTCGGCGAACTGACCGAAGAACCCGCTCCGGCACGAGGCAAACGCCACGGGTCCTGTCAGGTCGGCTACGCGGTGCGCCGGGCGCAGATGATGGAATGGCCGCATGCCCGAACGGCTCGTCGTGTACTTCGACTACATCTGCCCCTACTCGTGGCGTGCGGCGGAAGTCGTCGAACTCGTGGCCGAGCCGCTGGGACTGAGCATCGACTGGCGTCACTTCTCGCTCTACCAGTTCACCCACCAGTCGCGGCAGGCGAACGGGGTGCGCTGGCAGATCTGGAACGAACCGATCGACGTCGACGACGGCGGCGGTTGCAAGGGGCTGTTGCCGTTCCTGGCGTCGCAAGCGGCGCGCAAGCAAGGCGAGGAGGCGTACCACGACTTCCGCCTGGGGTTGCAGCGCGCCAACCATCGCGATCACCGGCCGCTCGACCGCCGCACCATCTTCGAGGTGGCGGAGGAAGCTCGGCTGCACCTGGCACGCTTCGAGGACGACCTCTCCAACCCGGAGTGCCGCACCGTGCTCGCCCACGAGCACCATCGCGCCGAGGCCAACGACGTCGCCGGCACCCCGACGGTGGTGTTCCCGGGCGGCCAGATGGCGAACCTGCGGCTGCAGGAACTGCCCGGCAGCCGCGAGGAGGCGTTGCGGCTGTTCGAGGACACGCGCGCGCTGCTGGAACGCTACCCGTACCTGCAGGCCGTGCACCGACCGCGCACCAGAGGGAACTAGGCGGCGCGGTTGCCACCCCATGCGAAGGGCACCGAGCGCCGCGTCCCAGAGCGGTCGGAGCCACACGGAGGTGGTTCGCGTCCGATGGCCACGTCACGGGGTAGACTGGCGCCGTGCGGCTCGGGCAGAACGTGGGCCACGGCTCCGACGTGGGGCGCGTGCGACCCTTCAACGAGGACTACCACCGCGTTTGGCAGTTCCCGCTGCCGGACGGGGCGTTGACGCTCCTGGCCGTGGCCGACGGGATGGGCGGCGCTGCCGCGGGCGAGGTCGCCAGCAAGCTCGCCACCGAAGTGCTGGACGAGTCGTTCTCGCGCTACGTCGAGGAGATCCGAACCGGCAAGCCGGTGGTGGGCATCGACAGCCTTACCGACAAGGCGTTCCGCCTGGCCAACCGGCGGGTGTACGCTGCCGCCATCAAGCACCAGGGCCGGCGTGGGATGGGCACGACGCTCACGTGCGTCGCCATCCGGCGGCGCAAGGCGTACGTGGGCCACGTCGGCGACTCGCGCGCCTTCCTGGCGCGCGGCAGCAAGATCTACCAACTCACCAAGGATCACTCCTGGGTCGAGGAGCAGCTCGAGAAGGGCTTGCTCAACGAGCAGGAGGCCGAGCAGCACGAGTGGCGCAACCTCATCACGCGCGCGCTCGGCACCCGGCCGCAGGTGGCGCCCGACGTGGTCGAGATCGACGTGCAGCCGGGCGACGTCTTCGTCCTCTCGACCGACGGGCTGCACGGACTGGTGCGACCGGAGGAGATCCTCTCGGAGTTGCGCCGCACCAGCAACCGGCAACTCTGCGTCGAAGTGCTGATCGCCCTGGCCAACGAACGTGGCGGGCCGGACAACATCACCCTCGTGATCGCGGAGGTGGACGCATGATCGTGCTCTGGGCGGTCGCCGCGGTGCTGGTGGCGTTGCTGTTGCGGGCGCCGACGTGGCTGGTAGCGGCGCTCGGCGCGTTCGCCGTGGTGGCTAGCGTCGCCGTGGCGCTCCTCGGGGGTATGGAGCGAGCCTACGCGCCGTTGATCGTGACGGCGCTCGCCGCCGGCCTGTTGGTGCCCGTCGGGGTGCAGGCGGTGCGCAGCGCGCGCGTCGCGCCGCCGAAGCGGCGCGCCAGAGCGGCCGTCGACCCTTCCAAAGCCAGGGCCCCCGGCGCGGGCGCGTTCGACGCCGCCGAGATCCCCGGCTACGAGCTGCTGGAGAAGGTCGGTTCGGGCGGGATGGCGAGCGTGTACCGGGCTCGGCGCCGCAGCGACGGCCAGGTGGTGGCGCTCAAGATCCCGATGGAGCAGTACGTCGCCGACGCCAAGTTCATCCGGCGCTTCCACCGCGAGGCCGAGGTGGCGCAGCGCCTGAACCACGTCAACATCGTGCGCACCTACGAGCACGGCGCGATCGGCGTGCAGCACTACATGGTGATGGAGTTCGTCGACGGCCGCAGCCTCGAGGGGTACATCGAGGGGCACGAGCTCGACGTCCCGCTCTCCATCGAGATCATGAAGCGCGTGGTGCGCGCCCTGCAGCACATCCACTCGGCGGGCATCATCCACCGCGACATCAAGCCCGCCAACGTCATGGTCGTCCGCGGCGGCATCGCCCCCGAGGCCGAACCGCGGTTGAAGCCGGAAGCGGTGAAGTTGATGGACTTCGGCATCGCCGGCGGCAAGGTGCTCTCGCGCCTGACGATGACCGGCGCGCGCGTCGGCACGCCGGTGTACATGTCGCCGGAACAGGCGCGTGGGCTCAAGATCGACCACCGCTCGGACATCTATAGCCTCGGGTTGGTGTTCTACGAGATGCTCACCGGCCAGACCGCCTTCAAGGGTGGCTACGAGGCGATCGTGCACCAGCAGATCTTCCAGACCCCACCGCCGCCGCGCCAGGTGGACCTGAAGGTTCCGAAGTCGCTCGATCAGCTGGTCATGCGCATGATCGCGAAGGACCCGGACGAACGACCGACGCTCGACGAGGTGTTGCAGACGTTGGACGAGGTCGAGTTGGGCGTCGACGACGAGCCGATGCTGCCGACGCGCCTGCTCATGACCGTCAGCGCGCGCCAGGGCGTGCTGCGCATCCTCGACACCGACGGCAACCTGCACAGCTCCATCGGCGACATCGGGGTGGGCGCCGGGACCTTCTCGGCCGCGCCGTTGTCGGTGGCGGTCGACACCAAGGGCGACCTCTTCGCCGCCATCTTCGAGTACCGCGTCGGGCAGCAGGATCACCGCATGGTGCACAAGCTCGCGCCCGACGGCTCGACCATCACTTCGTTCGGCAGTTACGGCATGCATCCAGGGGAGTTCCTCTACCCGGCGTCGCTGGCCGTCGCCCCCGACGACACGGTGTACGTCCTCGACTCGGAGACGCACCTGGTGCAGCGCTTCACCAACGACGGGCGCTTCCTCGCCAGCTTCGGCGGGCGCGGGCGTGGCCACGGCACCTTCAACGACCCGCGCGTCATCGCCATCGACCCGCGCGGAAACGTCTACGTGCTCGATTACGGCAACCGGCAGGTGCAGCGCCTCACCGCGGACGGTGTCTACCAGACGCGCTGGGCGTTCAAGCTGGCGGCCGACCAGCCCGGCATGCGCCTGCTCGACGGCGTCACCGTCGACGGCGAAGGGAGCCTCTACATCTCCGATGCCACCGGCGGCAAGATCCGCAAGGTCACGGCGGACGGCAAGGTGGGCGCTTCGTTCGCGCTCGACGCCAAGCAGGGCGAGGTCACGGACACCATCGTCGACCTCGGGGTGGACGACGTGGGCTACCTCTACGCCGCGCGTCGCGGCGGGCACATGATCCGCAAGTACGACCCGGCGGGCCGCCTGCTGCAGACGTTCGAGACGTACGCGCCGGTGGTGCAGATGATGGTCGACGTGCGCGAACGGCACGGCGAAGCGGTAGCGCGCGGCGACTGAGGGAGCGGGCAGGCGCGGGCGGACGACTTCCGGCGGGTCCATGCGCGCGGACTACCGCGTGCGGCGCCGCGCCTGCGGGCCAGGCCTACCTAGACTAGAGCCCTGGGATCGACCCGACGATGCTCTCGAACAGCCGCAGGAAGGCGACCATCAGGCGGCTGATGACGCCGGTGAAGTTCAGCACCAGGAAGAACACCATGAACCCGAGGATGCCGAACTGCGCGATCTGCATGATCACGCGGCGGACGTCGGGTTGACCCCAGGCCAGCGCCGCGCGCGCCCCGTCCAGGGGCAGCACCGGGAAGATGTTGATGATGGCGTGCAGCACGGCGTAGGTGGCCGCGACCTGGAAGGCGCCGTAGAGTTGCGGCCGGTTCAGGCTGGCGAAGACGGCGGCCACCAGCACGCAGGCGAAGCCCACCAGCAGGTACGCGGCGATGCCGGCCAGCCACACCCACGCCTCGCCGCGGCCGCGGCCGCGGTAGTTCCGCGAGTTGACCGGGACGGCGCGGGGCCAGCCGAAGCCGAGCAGGAACAAGAACACCACGCCGATCGGGTCGAGTTGGCGTTGCGGCTCGAAGGCGGTGAAGCCACCGAGGCGCGGGCTCTGATCGCCGAGGCGCGCGGCCACCCACGCTTGCGCGATGTTGTGGAAGATGAGCGCCATCACCATGACGATGCCGGCGATGACGAGCACGGTCGGGTTGTTCAGGTTGTCGAGGATCATCCGCTCACTCCAGGTCGTCTCGGGGCTCCAAGGCATCCCGCACCAAGTCGCGCGCGAGCGCGAGCTCCTCGTCGAAGCTGGTGACCTCCCGGTCGGCGCGGGCACGAGCAACCGCGTGCAGGACGCGCCCGACGGCCGGTCCCGGGGGTAGGCCCAACGCTACCACATCCCTACCGCGCACCTTCCTGCGGGGCGGCTCCTCCTCGAGCCGGGCGATGCGGGCGGCGAGGTCGGCGTCGGCTGCCCGCACCAGGAAGCGCGCGGATTCGTCGAGCTCCTCCAGCTCCTCGTCGCGCACGCGTTCGGTGGGCGGCCGGCCGGGCTCGAGCACGCGAAGCAGGCGCGCACGCACGGCGAGGTAGCGGCGCGGCCAGTGGAACGCGCTCATGTGCGCCTCGGCGGCAACGTCGTCTGCGCCCAGCAGCAGCGCCAGCAAGTACGCTTCGTCGGGCACGTCACCTTCGCGACGGAAGGCGTCGAGCGCCTCCACCAGGACCGACGCCGAGAACGGCGCACCGTCGAACGGCAGGAAGAACATGGTGCGCATCGCGCCCAGCTCCTCGAGCCGCGTCAGGGCGGGCGCCACGCGCGGCTCGGCCAAGGTCAGCTCGAGCTCGGCGCGCAGGCGCGAGCGGCTGACGTTGGCGAGGATCTGGGGCACCAAGGCGGCGCGCGCCTGCTCGGCGGTGACCGGCTCGAAGCGGAACCCCAAGCGCCCCGCCAGGCGTGCGCCGCGCAGGATGCGCGTCGGGTCTTCGACGAACGAGAGGGGGTGCAGCACGCGCAGCTGGCGGGCGCGCAGGTCGGCTTCGCCGGAGAACGGGTCGATGAGCCGTGGCGGCTTCGGGTGCAGCTGCAGCGCCATGGCGTTGACCGAGAAGTCGCGTCGCGAGAGGTCCTTGCGCAGTGTGCTGGGGGTGACGTCCGGCAGCGCGCCGGGTCGGGCGTAGACCTCCTCGCGCGCGGTGGCCAGGTCGAGCACCAGGCCGTCGTCGAGCCGGAGCGTGCAGGTGCCGAAGTCGACGTGGCACGACAGGGTGCCGCCGAGCGCTTGCTGCAGGCGCGAGCCGAAGCGCTCCGCGGTGTCGCCTTCCACCACCAGGTCGAGGTCCTTCAGGCCGGCGCCGAGGAGCAGGTCGCGCACGGTGCCGCCCACCAGCAGCAGGGTCGACTCGCCGGCCAGCGCGATGGCCCTGTCGATGGCGCGCATGGCGCTGGGTGGCAGGCGCTCGAGCAGAGCGGCGGCGGGGTCGTCCTGGCGGAGGTCGCGGTGGCGGGCGCCGATCAGGTCGGTGCGGGTGACGATCCCGACCAGGGTCGCACCGTCGAGGATGGGGATGCGCCCGATGTTGTGCCGTAGCACCAGCTCCTCCAACTCGGCCAGGGTAGCGCTGGGCGGAGCGCTGACGACGGTGCGGCTCATGAAGCCCGACACCCGGCTGCGGCCGAGGCCGTGGCGCAGCGCCCGGTCGAGGTCGCGGCGCGACACCACACCCACCACGCGCCCGGCCAGGTCGAGCACGGGCATGCCGTTGTGGCCGTAGAGGAGCAGCCGCTGCTGCGCGTCGGCTACGGTGGCGTGGTCGAGGATCGACTTCACCGGGGCGCTCATCAGGTCCCGGGCGGTGAGGACGGGCGTCGTGTGCCGCGCCAGGGCCGCCAGTACCACTTCGGCGGCTTCGTCGGGCGCGAGCTCGGTCTTGCCGTACGCAGCGCCGGCATGCCCCGCGCCGCCGACCGCCTCGCCGAGCGCCGCGGCGCAGTCGAAGCGCTCGTTGCTGCGCGCGAACACCAGCGTGCGGCTGTCCATCCGCACGATCGCCAACGCGGCGTCGGCGGCATGCAGTTCGAGCAGGTCGTTCACCAGTCCGGACACCCCGGCGACGTAGTGCGGGTGGGTGAACGCCGCTACCACCACGTGCCGGCCGGCGACGGTGACGCTGCGGGCGTTCGCCAGCAGCACCTCGCGGAAGGCGCGTTGCTCGTCGTTGAGGGCGTCGTGCGTGAAGCGCCGGACCAGCTGCAGGTTGGCGCCGCTGGCCAGCAGGTGCTCCGCCGCGCGGTAGTCGTCGGGTTGGGTGGAGTCGTAGCTGAGGTTGCCGGTGTCCTCGTGGATGCCGAGCAGCGCCAGGGTCGCGACGGGCGCGGGGATGGCGACGTCGGTGGCCATCAGCTCGCGGGTCAGCAGCGTGGCGGTGGCGCCGAGCCGCTCGGTGATGCCGCGGGACGCCGCGATGGGGTGGCGCGGTCGCGGGTGGTGATCGTACAGCGTGACGGGCACGCGGCCCAGCAGCGCGTCGAACGGTCGGATGCGGCTGGCGTCGGCGGTGTCGACCACCACCAGCTCCGTGACGGCGGCGAGGTCGACCTGGTCGGGCTCGATCAGGTCGAGCTGATCGCGGTAGAGGCGGAGGAACGTCTGCATCGGCGGGCTGATCGCGCCTTGCACGGTGGCGGCGGCACCGGGGAAGAGCAGCTTGGCGAGCGCGACGCTGGCGAGCGCGTCGAAGTCGGGTTGCTCGTGGGTGACGATGAGCCGCATGCCGTTCCCGGGGCCCCTCAGCGCACCGTGATGCTGCCGGCGCCGACGCCGACGACGCGCACGTCGATGACGCGGCCGCCGCGTTCCAGCGCGGCGCTCTGCCAGATGCCGGTGTCGCCGCTGCCCACGCGACGCTGCAGGGCGCTCCCGACGTCGACGCGTCCCGTGCCGTCCTCGAGGACCTCGAGGCGGATGGGGGCGTCGTCGGGGAGGTCGAGCAGGAGGTCCCCGCTGCCGCTGGCCACGAGCACGCGCACGTCCGAGCCGGCGGCGATGGTCAGCGTCGCGCCTCCCGCACCGAGCTCGGCCACCACGTCGAGCGACGCGCCTTCGAGGATGTCGATGTCGAGATGGCCGTTGCCCCCGTCGAGGCGCGCCGTGACGCCCTCGCCGCGCCCGGGGAGGGTGAGCGTGACGTCCCCGCTGCCGGTCCGGAGGTCGAGTTCGTCGAGGGCGAAGGCGGCCAGGTCGATGCTGGCGCCGCCTGCCCCGGTCCGGAGGTCGAGCGTGGTGGGTAGCGACGGCGCTAGCGCCACGCGCCAGGTAGCGCCCCGCGGGAGGGGGGCCCGCACGCCGGATGCGGGGCGGACGCGCAGGATGGCGTCGCTCAGGCCGTCGACGTCGACCTGGGCGGACGGCCGCCCGGTGAACTCGGCGTCCAGCAGCACGTCAGCTTCGGTGGCGGCGGCGATGGTCCCGTGGGCGCTGCCGAGGTCGATCTCGGCCCGCAGCGTGCGGGCGCTGGGCGATAGGAACGCGTGTGCCGTGGTGGTGCGGGGCGGTCCCGGGGCGCCGATGCCGAACGCGCCGAGCACCAGTACCGCGACCGCCGCGAACCCGAGGTAGGGGATGCGCCACGGGCGCAGGTCGGGCGCCAGGATGTCGGCGCCCACCGCGATCAACAACAAAGGCCACCACACCAGCAGCGCCCGCGTGAGACCGTCGGGCACGAAGCCGGTCTCGACCAGCAACCAGAGCACACCTGCCGCCACGAGGGCGAGGGGAAGCGCGCCGGAGGAGAGCCTCGCGGCGCGCGCCTCATGGTTCGGTGGTGGCTCCGGTGCGCGCACGTGGTTACGGTTCGGTCGAGGGTGGAGGTGGAGGTGGGGGCGGGGGCGTTTCGCCGCCACGGCGAAGGAGCATGGCGCCGCCGGCGAGGATGAGGGCGATGGGCAGCAGCCAGCGGAGGGTGGCGCCGAAGTCGCCGTAGATGAACAGCTCGAAGATGGCGCCGGCGATGGCGAAGATGGTCAGGCCGGTCGCGACGACGCGCATCCCTTCGCGCTCGCGTGCGGCGTCGCGCACGATCGCGCCGTGGAGGAAGGTACCGAAGCCGGCGGCGGCGATGATCAGCGCCCAGGCGTACGCCCAGCCTTGCCAGTGGCCGGTGAGCGCGAAGGTGAGCAGGATCAGGCCGACCACGGTAACGATGCTGCCGGGCACCGCCAGGCCTGCGTTGCGTTGCTCGCCCAAGAACGCCGCGCCGAGCATGATGATGCCGGGCACGATGACGAACAGCGGCCAGGCCACGCCCATCGAGATGTTGCCGAGGATGAGCACCAGGATGCCGGCGGCAACCAGGACGGCTCCGGCGATGCGGTTGGTGGTCTCGCGCATGATGAGGACCCTCCTCACCACGAGTGTAGCCGTCGGGACGCTACCCCCTTCGCGGCTGCCTCACGCGACCGCCGCCTCGGTGTCGCGCAGGCGGCGCGCCACGTCGTGCATGGCGGCCCGCACGTGCACCAAGCCGTTCTCGATGAACACGTCGGAGGTGCGCACGCCGCTGCCCGCCGAGCCGATGACGTAGAGGCCCGCGACGTTCGACTCGTAGGTGCGCGGGTCGAGGGCGGCGGCGAGGGTGTGCGGGTCGGTGCGCACCCCCGCTGCATGGAGCAGGTCGGGGGCGGCGAAGTACCCGGTGAGGGCGAACACGCGATCGGCGGGCACGATCAACGGCGCGCCGGCCGCGAGGGCGAGCACCCGCCTGGGCTCGATGGCCGTGACGACCGTGTCGAAGTGCGCGACGATGGCGCCGTCCTTGACGCGGTTCTCGAGGTTCGGGCGGACCCAGTACTTGAGGCTGTGGCGGAAGTCGGGGCCGCGATGGAGGATGGTGACGCGCGCACCTGCCCGGTAGAGGTCGAGCGCCGCGTCGGCCGCGCTCGAGCCGGCGCCGACGATGACGACGTCGCGCCCGAAGTGCGGGTGGGCCTCGTCGTAGTAGTGGCTGACGTGCGGGAGGTCTTCGCCGGGGACGCCCAGGAGCTTGGGGCGATCGAAGTATCCGGTGGCGATCATCACCACCCGAGCGCGCAGCGTCTCTTCCGTCTCGTTCTCGGGGCCGGGGCGGACGGCGCGGACCCGGACGGTGAAGGCGCGCTGGCCCGCATCGGCCGAAGGTTCGACGCCCAACACCTCGGTGTAGGTGCGCACGGCGAGGCCCTCGTTGGTGACGACCTTGCGGTAGTAGTCGAGCGCTTCCTTGCGGGTGGGCTTGTCGGTGGCGGTGACGAGCGGGTGGCCACCGACCTCGAGGCGCTCGGAGGTGGTGAAGAACGTCATGTACGTCGGATAGCGCTGGATGGCGTGCACCACGGCGCCCTTGTCGAACACCTGGTACGACAGCCCGGCGCGCTTGGCGAGGATGGCGGCTTCGAGCCCGATGGGCCCGGCACCGACGATGGCCACGTCGATCATGCGGTCAACCTACCAGGGCGCGCGCGGTCAGGCGGTCCGGGCACGCTACCGCTGCCGGGGTCGCTTGGGCTTGGGCCGAGCAGCAGGGCCGCCGCCATCGGCCTTGCCGCACGATGGGCAATCGGCGCACAACGGGCAGCGGTCGCACGCCGGCGAGCGCGCCGTGCACACCCGCCGACCATGGAGGATCAGACCGTGGTGCACGAAGATCCACTCGTCTTGCGGGAAGAGCTTGCAGAGGTCGGCTTCGACCTTGTCCGGGTCGGTCTCGCGGCTGAAGCCGAGCCGGCGCGCTAGTCGTCCGACGTGCGTGTCGACCGCGATGGTCGGCTCGCCGAAGGCGTTCGCCAGCACCACGTTGGCGGTCTTGCGGCCCACGCCGGGAAGCGCGGTGAGCGCCGTCATCGACGCCGGTACCTCGCCGCCATGGCGCTCCACCAAGGCGCGGGCGGTGGCGACGGCGTTCTTCGCCTTGGTGCGGAAGAGGCCGATGGTCTTGATGAACGGCTCGACCTCCTCCGGCGTGGCGCGCGCCATGGCGTGCGCGTCCGGGTACGAGGCGAACAGCGCCGGGGTGGCCAGGTTCACGCTGACGTCGGTGGCTTGCGCCGACAGCAGGGTGGCGATGAGGAGCTGGAACGGGGTGGTGAAGCCGAGCTCGGTGCGCGCGTCCGGGTAGAGCCCGCGCAGGCCCGTCAGCACCCGGGCGGCGCGTGCGCGGCGGTGCAGCAGCGATTCGCGCGGCATGCTGGGCATGGTACCGCGCGGCGCGCGCTGCACGGCGAAGTGAGCGATTCGCCAGCCGCCGCCGACCCGTTTCCGGTAGGCTGGCGTGCAGTGCAGGGACCGCTCTGCCGCGCGAGGGAGGCAGGATGCCGGTATTCGAGTACAAGGCCCGCGACCGCAGCGGAAAGCTGATCGCGGCCACGATGGAAGCGGGCTCGGAGCGCGACGTCGCGACGGCGCTGCGCCAGAAGGGCTACTTCATCAGCGAGATCAAGGCGCCCAAGGGCGGCTTGAGCGCGGACATCAAACTCCCGAAGTGGCTCGACATCGGCAGTGTTCCCGGCGTACGCGACATCACCATCTTCTCGCGGCAGTTCGCCACCGTCATCAACGCCGGCTTGCCGGTGGTGCAGAGCCTGGCCATCCTGCAGCGCCAGGCGCCCAAACAGGGCCTCAAGGACGCGCTGAAGCGCGTGCGCGAGGACGTCGAGACGGGCCAGCAGCTCTCCGATGCGCTCGGCAAGCACCCCCGGCTCTTCAACAAGCTCTACATCTACCTGGTGCGCGCCGGCGAGGTGTCGGGCAACCTCGACGGCATCCTCGACCGCATCGCGGCGTACATGGAGAAGCAAGCGGCGCTCCGCGGCAAGATCCGCACGGCGCTTACGTACCCCACGGTGGTGCTCGTCATCGCCCTTGCGGTGACGTGGTTCTTGCTCACCGGCATCGTGCCGCAGTTCGCGCAGATCCTCGACCAGCTCGGCGGCGAGTTGCCGGTCATCACCCGCGCGCTCATCGCGGTGTCCGACTTCCTGCGCTACCAGTGGTGGATCCTGCTCGGCATCATCGTGATCGCCGTGGTGGGCCTGGGCATGTTCTACCGGACGAAGAACGGCAGGCGGGCCATCGACGGCTTCATCCTGCGGGTGCCGGTGGTCGGCACGCTGGTGCAGAAGAGCGCCATCGCGAGCTTCTCGAACACCTTCGGCCTGCTGCTGCGCTCGGGCGTGAACATCATCGAGTCGATCGAGATCACCAAGGGCACCGCCGGCAACGCCATCGTGGAGGACATCCTCGACGAGACCAAGGAAGCGGTGCAGCGCGGCGAGCAGATCAGCACCACGTTGACGAAGTACCCGCGGGTGTTCCCGCCGATGGTGTCGTCGATGGTGGCGATCGGCGAGGAGACCGGCGCGGTGGACTCCATGCTGCAGAAGGTGGCGGACTTCTACGAGCGCGAGGTCGACGAGGCCGTCGACAGCCTCACCGCCGCCCTCGAGCCCATGCTCATCGTGTTCCTCGGCGTGATCGTCGGCTTCATCGTCGCCGGCATGTTCCTGCCGATGTTCTCGATCATCGGGCAGTTGAGTCAGTAGG
>CAZACZ010000032.1:0-33788 GCA_964483695.1 uncultured bacterium
CGGTCTTGGCGAAGTCGTGGATGGTGATCTCGGGCTTGTGCTCGAGCGGCTCCGGTTCGGCCTCCGCCGCAGCGGCCGCCAAGGCCGCCTCCTGCGCGGCGCGGGCGTCGTCTTCGATCTGCTGCGCCAGCGCCTCTAGGTCGATGCGTGGGAACAACGGATCGCCCGGCTGGGTCTGCGTACCGGCCGGGATCAACCCCCACTCGCTGGCGCTGGCTAAGTCGTAGGGTGCGTTCTTGATGCCGAGCTGCTTGCGCAACTCGTGCGCCTTCGCCGGGATGACCGGATCGAGCAGGATGCTGGCGCAACGCAAGGCCTCCACCAAGGTGTTCAGCACCGTGTCGAGGCGCGAGGCGTCGGCCTCGCTCCTCGCCAGTTCCCACGGCTTGGTGTCGGCGATGTACTTGTTCGCCTTGCGCACCGCCTCCATCACGCTTTCGAGGGCGCGGTCGAACTGCAGCGCCTCGAACTGCCGGGCGAACGTCGCCGGCAGCGCCAAGAACGCGTCCTTGAGGTCGGAGTCGATCGCCTCCAGCTTGCCGGCCGCGGGCACCACGCCGGCCCGGTACCGGCCCAGCATGCCGAGCGTGCGGTTGAGCAGGTTGCCCAAGTCGTTCGCCAGGTCGGCGTTGATGCGTTCGGCGATGGCGGGCTCGGTGAAGGAGGCGTCGAGGCCGAAGCTCATGTCGCGTACCAGGAAGTAGCGGAAGGCGTCGTTGCCGTACTTGCGTTGCAGGTCGAGCGGGCGCACCACGTTCCCGAGCGACTTGCTCATCTTGCGATCGTCGATCAACCAGTAGCCGTGCACGTTCAGGTGTTGGTAGACGGGGATGCCGGCGGCTTTCAGCATGATCGGCCAGAACAGCCCGTGCGGCTTGAGGATGTCCTTGGCGATGAAGTGCTCGACGTGCGGCCAGTAGCGGTCCTGCGACCCGCGGCTCACCAGTGCCGACCAGTAGTTGATGAGCGCGTCGAACCACACGTAGGTGACGTGCTCCTCGTCCCAAGGAAGCGGGATGCCCCAGGGCACGCGCGACCGCGGTCGGCTGATGCTCAGGTCCCCGATCGGTTCGCGCAGCATGGCGAGCACCTCGTTGCGGTAGCGCTCCGGCCGGATCAGCTCCGGCTTCTCGTGCAGCAGGTCGCGCAGCCAGGTGCGGTACTTCTCCATCCGGAAGAAGTAGTTGGCCTCCGTGCGGTACTCGGGCTCGATCTCGTGCTGCGGGCACTTGCCGTCCACCAGTTCCTTCTCGGTGTAGTAGCGCTCGCAACGCACGCAGTACAGGCCAGCGTACTCGCCGTAGATGATGTCGCCGGCGTCGTACACCTTCTGCAGCACCTCGCGCACGACACGCTTGTGGCGCTCCTCGGTGGTGCGGATGAACTCGTCGTAGCGGATGCCGAGGCGGTCCCAGGTGGCGCGGAACTGGCCCGCCACGTCGTCGGCGTAAGCCTGCGGGGTCTTGCCGTTCGCGTCGGCGGCCTTCTGGATGTTCTCGCCGTGCTCGTCGGTGCCGGTCAGGAAGAAGGTGTCGTCGCCGCGCAGGCGGTGGAAGCGCGTCACCACGTCGACCAGGATGGTGGTGTACGCGTGCCCGATGTGCGGCGCGGCGTTGACGTAGAAGATCGGTGTGGTGGCGTAGTACGTGGCGCGTTCGCGGGCGCGTTCGCGCGCCTCGGGCTCCGCTTCGGGCAGGTCGGCGTCCCCGAAGACGTCGGCGGCTCCGACGTCGGTGGTCGCCTCGCTGGGCGCATCCTGCGGTACCGGCGGGTCCGCCACGGCCGTGTCGCGCGCGTGCGGTGCTGCGGACGCGGCGTGCTCTTCGGGTTCGCGCGCGCGCAGCGCGCGGTGCGGGTCGCTGCCTTCGTGCATCGCTTCCTCCCGGGCGCTCGACCCCACCGTCCGATCGGACGACGAGGGGGCGACGTGAGTCGGGGCAAAGAAAAGGGCGCCGGCGGGAACACCAGGCGCCCTGTCGCGACCGAGCGGACGGCTCAGTCGGAACCAGGGCCAGGTCTCATCATTCGCCGCGCCATGACGGCAGGAGTATAGCAAAGTCCACGTTCGCTCCGCGCCGTGCGCGCCGCCCGCCGGGGCCGTGGCACAATGCCGGCATGCCCGACCCCGGCGCGCTCAACGCCGCCCTCGCCGACTTCCAGCGCGCCCGCCGGCACGCCGACGTGCGCGCGGTGCTGGCGCTGCTGGGGCGTGCCGACGAGCGGCTGTTGTCGTACGAGGACGTGCGCCGCCGCCTGCGGGCGATCGAGAGCCCCGTCCGTACCCTGGAGGACATCCCGCTCGACGCCATCGTCGGCAGCGTCGGGAGGTACCAGGACTTCACCCGCGAGTTCCTTCCCTTGGTCGACGAGGACCGCGGGCGCTGGGTCGGCGTGAAGCTGGCGATGACCGGGCTCGAGGGGGTACCGCCCATCGAGGTGTACCGCCTGGGCGACGCCTACTTCGTCAAGGACGGCAACCATCGCGTGTCGGTGGCGCGTCAGCTGGGATCGAAGTACATCCAGGCGTACGTGACGCCGGTGCACGTGCGCGTGCCGTTCGGGCCCGACGTCGATCGCGACGGCCTCATCATCGCCAGCGAACTGGCCGCGTTCCTAGAGGAGACGCACCTCGACGAGCTCCGGCCGGTCGCCGACCTGCGCGTGACCGTGCCGGGTCAGTACCCGACGTTGCTGGAGCACATCCGCGTGCACCGCTACTTCATGGGCATCGACCTCGGCCGGCCGGTCGCGTGGCTGGAGTCGGTGGCGCACTGGTACGACGCGGTCTACCTGCCCGTCGTCGACGCCATCCGCGCCCACGGGCTGCTGGAGCGCTTCGAGGGCCGCACCGAGACCGACCTCTACCTGTTCCTGGCCGAGCACCGGGCGCGCCTGGAGGAGGAGTTCGGGTGGAGCATCGAGGGGCCGCACCTAGCGGAGGGCCTGGCGCCCGTGCGGGTGCAGCGGCTCGACGAGCGCGCGGCGCGGTTGGCGGCGCGACCGGAGACGGCGCGCGCTCCGGCGCCGGCGCGCTTGGTCGACGCCGTGCTGCTGGTCTTGCGGGGTGACGCGCGGGGCGACGACGACGTGATGCGCCACGGCCTGGCCTTCGCCGCGACCGAGGACGCCGCGGTGTACGCGGTGCGCATGGTGACGGCGGAGGGCTACGACGACGGCGAACGCGCGGCCTTCGAGCAGGCGTGCGCGCGAGCCGGGGTGCGAGGGCAGTTGGCGTTCAGCGCCGGCGATCTCGTGCGCGAGGTGCGCGAGCGCGCCGCCTACGCCGACCTGGTGGTCATCTCGCCAGGAGATCGCGCCGCTCCCGACGCAGCTGTGCGGCCGCTCTTGCGCCGGAGTCCGAAGCCGCTGGTGCTGGCCGCCCCGGGTTCGCCGGCTGGCGAGCGGCCGCTGCTCGCCTACGACGGCGGCCCCCGCGCCGACGCGGCGCTGTTCGCGCTGGCGTACTTGGCGCTGCGCCGCGGCCTGGCGCCGGTGGTCGTGACCGTCGGCGAGTCGGAGCGCAAGGTCGAGCAGATCCTGACGGCCGCGGTCGGCTACCTCGAGCGCCTGGGCGTGCGCGCCACCGGGGTCCACGAGCACGGCCCGGTGGACGAGGCGATCGAGCGCAGCTGCCGGGACCACGATTGCGACGTGGTGTTCCTCGGCAGCCACCGCTACGCGCGGTGGTTGGAGGAGGTCATGGGCGGGGTGCTGGAGAAGGTGATGCAGCGGCTCGACGTGCCGCTGGTGGTGACGTAGGGGGCCGCCGGGATCGCCGTGCCCGGGGCCAAGGCGGTCGAGCCCTTGATAAGCTGGAGCGCCATGGCGAAGATGCAGGCTCTCCCCACGCAGGCCGAGGACTTCAGCGGCTGGTACAACGACATCGTCTACCGCGCGGAGCTGGTCGACCTCAGCCCGGTGCGGGGCAGCTTCGTCATCCGGCCGTACGGCTACGCCCTGTGGGAGAACATCCAGCGTGAGCTGGACGCGATGTTCAAGGCCACGGGCCACGAGAACCTGTACTTCCCGATGCTGATCCCGATGAGCTACTTCGAGCGCGAAGCCGAGCATGTCGAGGGGTTCGCTCCCGAGCTCGCGGTGGTGACGCACGCCGGCGGCAAGGAGCTGGAGGAGCCGCTGGCGATCCGTCCGACCTCCGAGACGATCATCGGCGAGCTCTACGCCAAGTGGGTGCAGAGCTACCGCGACCTACCGCTCCTCTACAACCAGTGGGCCAACGTCATGCGCTGGGAGTTGCGCACCCGGCCGTTCCTGCGCACCACCGAGTTCCTGTGGCAGGAAGGGCACACGGCGCACGCCACCGCCGAGGAGGCGCTCGAGGAGACGCGCCGGATGCTCGACGTCTACGCCGAGTTCGCCGAGCGCTTCGCCGCCGTGCCGGTCATCAAGGGCGAGAAGACGGAAGGCGAACGGTTCGCGGGCGCCGTCAGCACGCTCACCATCGAGGCGATGATGCGCGACGGCAAGGCGCTGCAGTCGGGCACCAGCCACTACCTCGGGCAGAACTTCGCGAAGGCCTTCAACATCGCCTTCAACGACGTGAACAACGAGCAAGCCTTCGCCCACACGACCTCGTGGGGCTTCAGCACGCGCTTCATCGGCGCGATCATCATGGCCCACGGCGACGACAAGGGCCTGGTGCTGCCGCCGAGGCTGGCGCCGCACCAGGTGGTGGTGCTGCCCATCGCGCGGGCCAACGAAGCCGAGACGCGCTCCAAGGTGATGGCGGAGGTCGAGCGGCTGCGGGCCGCCCTCGTCGGCGCCGGGGTGCGCGTCAAGGTCGACGACCGCGACGGCCTCAGCCCGGGGCGGAAGTTTCACGAATGGGAACAGAAGGGCGTGCCGCTGCGCGTCGAGATCGGTCCGAAGGACCTCGAGCAGGGGAGCGCGGTGCTGGCCGACCGGTTGAGCGGCGAGAAGCGCGTCGTGCCCCTCGGTGCCTTGGCCGACACCGTTGTTCGCGAGTTGGGGGCCTTCCACGAGGCGCTTTACCAGCGTGCGTTGCGCTTCCGCGAGGAGCGCGTGTTCCACGCCGAGACCTACGACGAGCTCAAGGAGAAGGTCGAGCACGGCTTCGTCTACGCCACCCACTGCGGCGACCCGGCCAGCGAGGCGGCCATCCAGGAAGAGACCAAAGCGACCGTGCGCTGCATCCCGCTGGAGGGCCCGAGCGCCGACGGGACGGTGTGCGTTCACACCGGCAAGCCGAGCGGCTACGCGCGCAAGGTCGTGTTCGCGAAGGCGTACTGAGGCGGCCATGGCGAACCGGCCCCCCGGGAAGCGGACGGAGACGTTGGGTGCCTCGGCCGAGCGGCAGGAGCGGGTCTTGAAGGCCCAGGCGGCGATCCTTCGGGCGGCGCTGCCGACCGGCGTGCAGGTCAGCTTCGGCGAGGGTCGGCGCAGCGCCGACGTCGCCATGGCGCTGCTGAAGGGGGACCGCGACGCCGTGCTGGCCTTGCCGCCGCGCTTCGAGGACGAACTCGAGTTCGACTTGCACGTCGTCCGCAGCACGTTCTCGCGCGAGGCGTTCGAGCTCCTGCTGGTGCTGATGGAGCCCGTCGTCGACCAGGCGCTGCGCAGCCCCGAGCGCAGGGCCGCGTTGCGCAGTCGGTTGGCGCAACTCGCCGAGGACCCCGAGGCGGCGTCGCTGCTGGACGTCGGGGACGAGGCCGCACCGGCGGACGCGGCGCCTGCGGCAGCGGGCGAAGCGTCGAACGCCGGCGCGGGGGAAGGGGCCCCGTCGGGCGACGACGCGTCGCCGGGCCGAGGCGCGAAGCACGGGTCGTGATCGCCTGCCTTCGCGTCGCCCGAACGCGATCTGCATCGGCTTGCGGGTACCCACTTGCATATCCGGATGAACCCTGCTACTATCCGTTCCTTGGGGAACACGTGTTCCCGACTCGCGGAAGGAGGTGAGGCATGACGACGATCCAGGACCGCAGCTTCGCGCAGCGCACCGACGAC
Organism: uncultured bacterium; assembly: GCA_964483695.1. Classification (GTDB taxonomy): domain Bacteria; phylum Deinococcota; class Deinococci; order Deinococcales; family Trueperaceae; genus CAZACZ01. The sequence goes on from CAZACZ010000032.1 coordinate 5,986, forward strand.
GTTCTCGTCGCCGCCTCGCTCCCGCGAACCGCCCGTCCGATGCAACCTGGCCGCGTGCGCGGCTGCGCCTTCCACGGCGAGCGTTGCTTCGGGCCGGCCGCCCGAGCCTGATCCACCCCGAACCGACAACCTGACCCGCGGCAGCGTCGCGCAGTCTCCTTCGTGCCGCCCCGGCGTGAGCCGCCGCCTGGTCCGAGCCCTGCCGCCCATCGCAGTCCCCGCTACTCCCTCGCACCGAGAGGAGGTCGAGATGAACACGCACTTCTTCCTTCGCATGGCGAAGACGGCGCATCAGGACGCGCTCCGCGTCCTTGCTAGCGAGCGCCTGCGCCGCGCCGGTTACGGCGACGGCGAGCGCCGCCCGCGCCAAGAGCGCCACTGGTCCAACCGCTGATCGGCGCTTCGCGCGTGCACGGCAGAACGACCGTGCCGGGCCCGAAGCCGAGGTCGGCGCACCGCATCGAACCTCGTTTCATGCCCTGGAGGGTCATGATGATCGGCTTCAGCCACGCCACGCTGCGCACCACCAGCGACCGACGTCGAGAACTCGAGCGTGAGGCAACCATGGCGCGTGCCGCCAAGGCCGCGCACGCCAGCCGGGCGATCGCCTCGACGACCGCCCGCACCGAGCGCGACGACGCCCTCAAGATCCGAGCCCTGTTCGCACATCGTCGGCACGCCACCGCGTCCTGATCACAGAGTAGAAACTGTAACATTGACAGATATAAAGTCTGGGTTTACACTCGTGACCGTCCGGCGATGAACCGCGCGCCGAACCGAGTGCGGCGGGAGGAGCGGCACCGAAGTGCTCCTCCCGCCGCCGTCCACGGAGGTGCTCCATGATGGCAGCGAGCGAACCCGCGCTGATCGAGGTCGACCACGTTCGCAAGGCGTATCCGCGCAGGCGCGGGGCCGACGAGGTGCGGGCCGTCGACGACGTCAGCTTCCGCGTCCAACCGGGCGAGATCGTCGGTCTGCTCGGACCGAACGGCGCAGGCAAGACCACCACCATCAAGATGGCGTGCGGCCTCGTCCGCCCCGACGCGGGTAGCGTCCGCGTCGGCGGCCACGACGTCTCGCGTAGGCGTCACCGCGCGCTTCGTCACCTGGCGGCCGTGCTGGAAGGGAACCGCAACCTCTACTGGCGCCTGACGGCGCGCGAGAACCTGACGTACTTCGCCGGGAACCGCGGCCGTTCGACGCGTGCGGTCCGGGGCGAGGCGGACGGTCTGCTGGAGCGCTTCGGCCTGCAGGCGAAGGCGAACGAGCTGGTGGCCAACCTGTCGCGCGGCATGCAGCAGAAGCTCGCCATCGCCGTCGCCATGATGGCCCGGACCGACGCCGTGCTGCTCGACGAGCCCACCCTCGGCCTCGACGTAGAGACCGGCTACGAGGTCCGGGCGCTACTGCGCGAGATCGCGGCCGAGGGGCGCACCGTGGTGCTCAGCAGCCACGACATGCCGGTGGTGCAAGACCTATGCCAGCGCGTGATCATCATCGACCACGGCAAACTCGTCACCGACGACGCCGTCGACAACCTGCTGCGGCTCTTCGCGTCGCGCAGCTACCGCGTGCGGCTCGCGGAGCCGCTGCGGCCCGACCGGCACGCACGCCTGGCCCTCGACGTCCCGCTCGAGGGCGGCGAGGACGCGCTGACGTTCTCCGTCGAACTCGAGCGGGCCGAGGCGCTGTACGCGCTGACGCGCGCGCTCGAGGAAGCCGGCGCCGTGGTGGAATCGATCGAGCGCATCACCGTCGACTTCGAGCACGTCTTCCGCCACCTGGTACGGCGCGAGCCGCCGCGCCCCGAACCGCCGCTGCGCCCGCGCAGGAGGAACGCCCATGTCGTCGCGTGAGGTGTCGGTACCCGTGGTCGTAGCCGTGGCCAACCTGCGCAAGGTGGTTACGGAGATGGTGCGCTACCTGCCGAACACGCTGAGCCTGTTCGTCACCTTCTACGCCATCTTCCTGTTCATGCTGCTGGGAGTGCGGGTGGTAGGGGACCCGGCCGCCGCCGACGCCAACATCCGCTTCGTCATCGTCGGCAACGCCTTCTGGTTCCTGCTGTTGCTGGGCGTCTCGTCGATGGGGTGGGAGCTCACCACCGAAGCGACGCGCGGGACGCTCGAGCAGCTCTACATGACCACCACGCCTGCCTGGTACATCCTGCTCGCGCGCATGGTCGCCACGCTGCTGGTGAACGTCGTCATCATCTCGGCCATGGTCGCGCTCAGCATGCTCACCGCGCGCCAGTGGCTGCACCTCGACCTGCTCGCGGTGGCCGCCATCCTACCGGCGGTGCTGCTCGGCGTGATCGGTCTCGGGTTCGTGGTAGCCGGTCTGGCGATCGTGTACAAGCAGATCCAGGCGCTCCTGCAGGTGGTCCAGTTCGTGTTCATGGCGATGGCGTTCGTGCCGCTCTCGGCCGCACCGTGGCTGGAGGCGGCGCCGGCGGTGAAGGGGATCGACATGGCGCGCCAGGTCCTGGTGGACGGGCGCGCGCTAGCGAGCTTCGCGCTGGCGGATTGGGCGTCGCTGGTGGGCGCCGGCGTGGCGTACCTGGCGGTGGGGTGGTTGGTGTTCCGCGCCTGCGAGCGACGGGCGATGGCCCGCGGGCTGCTCGGGCACTACTGAGCGAACCGGGTCACGACATGTCGGCTGGAAGCCGTGGGGCGTCGGCGCCTGGCGCGCCGACGCCCTTCAGCGGGTCGCAGACCGAACCACCGCGGCGATCACCTCACCCGCGCGGTGCAGCGAGCGCTCGGACAGCGTGGGATGGACCTGGAACAACAACGAGGTCGCGCCGAGTTCGCGCGCCACGGGCAAGGGTTCGGCCGGTGCGATGCCCGCGTCGACGAAGGCGCGTTCGAGGTAGATCTCGCTGCAGCTCCCGGACGTGACCGGGATCCCGGCATCCTGGATCTCCTGCTGGATGCGGTCGCGGCTCCAGCCGGACGCCAGAGCCTCCGGCCGAACGTAGGCGTAGAACTTGTAGTACGCGTGGCGCACGTGCGCGGGGGGCTTGGGCACGCGGAGCGCCGGCAGGTCGGCCAGGTGGCTCCTGAGGATGTCGGCGTTGCGGTTGCGCACACGCACGTCGGCCTCCAGGCGCTCGAGTTGGATCCGGCCGATGGCAGCCTGCATCTCCGTCATACGCCAGTTGCTGCCGAAGCTGCCATGCAGCCAACGGAAGCCGGGCGGATGATCGCGGTGAAAGACGGTGTCGTAGTCCTTGCCGTGGTCCTTGTACGCCCAGGCGCGCTTCCATGCGCCCTCGAGGTCCGTGGCGATGAGCCCGCCCTCTCCGCCCGTGGTGATGATCTTGTCTTGGCAGAACGAGAACGCGGCGACCTCACCGAAGCTCCCGACCGGTCGATCGTCGATGCCGGCGCCGTGCGCCTGGGCGCAATCCTCGATGACGACGAGCCCGTGGCGGTCGGCAAGCTCGAGGATCGCGGGCATGTCGGCGGGCCAGCCGGCGAGGTGAACGACGATGATCGCCTTCGAACGCGGCGTGATGACCCGCTCGATGGTCGCTGCCGTGATGTTGCCGCTGTCACCATCGACATCGGCCAGGACGGGCGTAGCCCCTCGCACGACGGCTGCGCCTGCCGACGCGATGAAGGTCCGGGGCGTGGTGATCACCTCGTCACCGGGCCCGACGTTCAGGGCGATGAGGGCGAGTTCGAGCGCGACCGTGCCGTTCATCACCGCGACCGCGTGGGAGCGACCGAGGGAGGCGGCGTACTCGCGCTCGAAGGCCCACACCTCGTCACCGGTCCACTGGTTCACGCGGCCGGAGCGCAGCACGCGCACGGCGGCGTCGACCTCGCGGTCGCCGTAGTGCGGCCAAGGCGCCCAGTCGATAGCCTCGAGGTGCTGCTCGACGGTGCTCAATGTCGTGGCCTCCTGATCGAGCGGTTCGTTCGGACCGGGGGATGGGTTCATGGCGTCTCCAACCGAGCCTCGACGCGCGGCGCATCGTACGACGTCGCGGCAATCCGAATGATACGCAGCGGACCCTCGAGCGCAGCGGACGAAGTCACACCCGGTCTCGCAGGGGTCAGCCGTGGGACGTCGCTAGCAGTACCACCCCCACCAGCATGGCCGCGGCGCCCGCAAGCCTTCGTCGACCTTGCCCTTCCGCCAGCAGCCGCGTTCCCAACATCGTGCCGATCAGGATGCTGATCTCTCGTGTCGGCGCGACCAGGCTCACCGGTGTGAACGTCATCGCGCTGAGCACCATGAGGTACGCGAGCGGGCTGAGCAGTGCGATCCCGAGGGCGGGTCCCGCGTTGGCGCGCCAGGCAGCGCGGACATCCTTCGGTCGGTACAGGGCCAGTGGCGTCAGCACCACCGCACGCCCCACCTCGGAGGCATACGAGAACAGCAACGGGGCGGCGCCGACGACAGCGACCGCGTGGCCGTCCCACACCGTGTACGCCCCGATGAACGCACCGGTGAGCAGACCGTAGAAGACCCCGCCGGGAAGGCCGTCGGAACGCTGCGGCCGGGTGCCACCACGACGTCGCGCGAACGGCAGCAGGAGGGGCGCGGCCGAAAGCACGAACACGCCTAGCACCACCAGGGCCGTCCCCGCGATCGCCTGCGTCCCGGGCCGCTCAGCCAGGAACACGACGGCCAGGAGCGTGGCCAGCGCGGGGCCGCTGCCGCGCGCCAGCGGGTACACCACCGACAAGTCGCCGACCCGGTAGCCGCGCTGCAGCGCGACGAAGTAACCCACGTGCAGCACGCTCGAGCCGAGCGCCAGCAAGGCATGCGAGGTGGTGAACGTAGGCCTCGTCCAGAACACGAACGCTGCTACCACCGGCGCGTAGGCCAGCACCGTCAAGGTGGCGAAGAGCCAGGTGAACACGGCTGCGCCGCCGACGCCCTGGGAGGCACCGGCGGCGCGCTTGGCGAGCAGGTTCCAACTCGCGTGGATGACGGCAGAGCCCAGCACCAGTGCGAGGGCGAGACCGCTCATCCCGACGCCCTGCTCATCGCGGCCCGCTCCGCAGGAGGCTCCCGCCAGGGCAGCGCTCCCGCCACGGCGGGAGGCCGGCCGTCGCGCTCACTCCTGGACGTACGTCAGCCAGTGCTCGAACTCCGGAACCTTGCCGGAGACCACGTCGAGGTACACCTTGCGCATCTCGAGGGCGAACGGTCCGGCGACCCCGCTGCCGATCGGGCGACGGTCGAGGCTGGCGACCGGCGTGACCTCGGCGGCGGTGCCGACCATGAACACCTCGTCGGCGGTGTAGAGCTCGTCGCGGGTGGCCATCGTCGGCTCTACCTTGGTGCCCATCCACTGCGCGATCTTCACGACGCTGTCGCGCGTGATGCCGCGCAGGTTGACCGAGTGCGCGATGGGGTGGAGCACGCCGTCGCGCACCATGAAGACGTTCTCGCCGGAGCCTTCCGCGACGAACCCTTGCTTGTCCAGCAGCAGCGCCTCGTCGAACCCGTTCTCCCGCGCTTCCTGGTTGGCGAGCACGGAGTTCACGTAGTTGCCGCCCGCCTTCGACTTGGTGGGGAGGATGTCGCCGGTGCTGCGGCGCCACGAACTGGTCATCAGCTTCGCGCCCTTGCGCACCGCCTCGTCGCCCAGGTAGACGCCCCACGGCAGCGTGGCCACCATGAAGTGCACGCGGTTGCGGGTGGGGTTCACGCCCAACGACTCGGCGCCGTACCAGAGCAGCGGCCGGACGTAGCACGACTTGCGGTCGTTGGCCCGGACGGTCTCGACCACGGCGCGATCGATCTCCTCGACCGTCAATGCGGTGCGCATGCCGAGGATCTTGGCCGAGTCCAGCAACCTGCGGCTGTGCTCCGGCAAGCGGAACACCGCCGCGCCCCGCGCCGTCTCGTAGGCGCGGATCCCCTCGAACACGCTGGTGCCGTAGTGCATGGCGTGGGTCAGGACCGACACCTGCGCTTGCTCCTGCGGGACGAGCCCTCCTTCGAACCAGATCAGGCCGGCGTCGAGCGCGGACGTGCTGGTCGGAGCTGACTTCGTTTGCTCGGTCATCGCGACCTCCCGTCCCCTTCAGTATCCCACTCGCCGTCACGCCCGGCCACGTCACGGTGCGGGTAGACTCCGGCCATGAACGTGCTCGTGACAGGCGGCGCCGGGTACATCGGTTCCATCACGGTCGAGGCGCTGCTGGCGCGCGGACACCAGGTGGTCGTGCTGGACGACCTCTCCACCGGCCACCGCGGTGCCGTGCCCGAAGGCGTCCCGTTCGTCCACGGCGACATCGCCGACGCCGACATGGTGACGCACGCGGTAATGGAGCACCGGGTCGAAGCGGTGGTCCACTTCGCCGCCGCTTCGTTGGTGGGCGAGTCGATGGCCGACCCGACCAAGTACTTCCGCGCCAACACCGCCGGCTCCCTGATCCTGCTCGACACCCTGGCGCGCCTGGATGTGCGGCGCTTCGTGCTGTCGTCGACCGCCGCCGTGTATGGCACGCCCGACACCGTGCCCATCCCGGAAGACGCGCCGCTCCAGCCCGAGAGCGTCTACGGCGAGTCCAAGCTCATGATCGAGCGGGCGCTCGGGTGGTTGGCGCGCACCGCCGGCTTCGGCAGCGTGGCGTTGCGCTACTTCAACGCCGCGGGCGCCAGCGCGGCGCACGGCGAGGACCACCGGCCCGAGAGCCACCTGGTGCCGCTGGTGCTGCAGGTCGCCGCCGGTCGACGGCCGGTGCTGCAGGTCTACGGCGACGACTACCCGACGCCCGACGGTACCGCCGTGCGGGACTACGTGCATGTCCTCGACCTGGCAGAGGCGCACGTCCTGGCGCTGGAGACGCTCCGGGCCGGCGAGGCGGACGCCATCAACTTGGGCACCGGCCGTGGGTACAGCGTGCGGGAGGTGGTCGACGCGTGCCGTCGGGCGACCGGTCGGGCCGTCGCCACCCAGGCGGCGCCCCGCCGCGCGGGCGACCCGCCGCGCCTGGTGGCCGATGCCGGTAGAGCGCGCCAGGTGCTGGGCTGGACGCCGAAGCATCCGGACCTCGACGCCATCGTGGCGTCGGCCTGGACGTGGATGCAGGCGCATCCGGACGGCTACGTTCGCTGACCGACTTGGTCCGGTGCCGCGGCGCGGCAAGGTGCGATAGCGCGGGCGCGCCCGCCGTCTGGCGCGGGCGCGCCACCCGAGGCGCGTGGGCGCGAGCCGGCTTCACCTGCCGAGCACCGACTCTCATGGTCGGCGTGATATACCACGATGCGGTCGGTGGCGACGGCGCGTCCACCCCGGGCGGCCACGCCGTTCCTGCGCCGAGAGGCGCGCGTGCTACCCTGTGCTGATTTGGAGACTGCCATGAGACGACTCCTCCTCACCGCCGTGCTCGTGCTCGCCGCGGTGGCCTCCGCCCAGCAAGGCGCTGCCATGTCGGGCATCGTGCAGAGCGAAGAACCCCTCGCGGAAGGCACGCGGGTGGCCATCCACGTGGTCGACTCGGACAACGTCTGGGGGCTAGAGGTCGCTAGCGTGGTGCCGGTCGGAGGTACCTTCCGGATCGCGCCGGGCGACGTGCCGGCCGACCAGTTGCGCCCCTTCCGCAGCGGCAGCGTGGTCCTGCCTGGCCTTCAGAACGAGTACCGCGTCACCCCGGAAGGGGTGAACGTCGCGGTCGCCCGCTTCAACATGTACGTCGACCAGAACGGCAACGAGGTGTTCGACAGGGTGCAGGACCGCTGGTACATCGGGGTCCCGCGGCTCGAGAACCCGATCGGGTTCTTCACCTTGCTCTACCTCGACCGCGACGCCACCCTCGCGGGCAGCGGCGTCCAGCTGGACTTGCGCGCCGGCTGGAACGTGTTCACCGTGCGCTTCCCGCAGGACACCGCGTCGTACGCGGTCGTCACCACCATCGACGACATCGTGTTGGATGTCATCCTGCCCTGACCCGCGCTCCTTGGCGCAGCGGGGGAGTCCGGCGCGCCCGAGGCGCGTCGCACCTCGCCGGGTGGACGGTGCTGCTATCGTGACGGTATGAACGTCCTCGAGGGGCACCTCTCGGCCACCGACCTGCGCTTCGGGATCGTGGTCGGCCGCTTCAACGAGCTCGTCACCCGTCGGCTGCTCGACGGAGCGCTCGACGCGCTCCGCAGGTCGGGCGCGGCCGACGAAGCCATCACCGTTGCGTGGGTGCCCGGTGCCGTCGAGATCCCGCCGATCGCGACGCGCATGGCGGCAAGCGCCCGCTTCGACGCGGTGATCGCGCTCGGCGCCGTGATCCGCGGTGAGACCGGGCACTACGATGCCGTGGTGCAGATGGTGTCCGCCGGCGTCGCGCGCGCCGCGGCCGACACCGGCGTGGCGGTGGCGTTCGGCGTCCTGACCACCGACACGCTCGACCAGGCGCTCGACCGCGCCGGCGGCAAGGCAGGCAACAAAGGGGCCGAAGCGGCCATGACCGCCATCGAGATGGCCAACCTCGTCGCCCGGCTCGAGGTGGGCTGATCGGCCCGAAGGGGGAGGGTGTCACCTTGCGTCCGTTCGGATTCTCCAATATCGCCGTGATCCTGGCCTACCTCGGCATGGTGGCGATGAACGCCGCCGCCGTCCTCTTGCCGCTCAACGGCATCGCCACCGACGAGGTCTCGGCCAGGTACCCGTCGACGTTCACGCCGCCGGGCTACGTGTTCTCCATCTGGGGCGTGATCTACCTAGGCCTGGCCGTCTACGCCGTGGCGCAGGCGCTGCCCGCGCTACGGCGCAGACCGGCGGTGGGCGCGGCTGCGTGGCCGTTCGTGCTCTCGAGCCTGCTCAACGCGGCGTGGCTGGTCACCTGGCACTGGCTCTACATCGAGCTCTCGGTGCTGGTGATGGCGCTGCTGCTGATCTCGCTCATCGTCGTGTACCTGAGGCTCCGTCCGCGCGGCATCGATCCGACGCCGGCGGAACGGTGGGCCGTGCGTCTGCCGTTCAGCATCTACCTAGGATGGATCAGCGTAGCGACCATCGCGAACGCCGCCGGGGCGCTGAACGCCGTCGGCTGGGACGCCTTCGGTCTGGGCGACGTCACCTGGACGATGATCATGATCGGTGTGGCGACGCTCCTCGGGCTCGTCATGCTGGCGCGCTGGCGCGACGTCGGCTACGTGCTGGTGCTGTCCTGGGCGTTCGTCGGCATCGCCGTGGCGCAGCGTCCCGAACGGATGCTGACCGCGGTGGCGCTGGGAGCGGCGCTGCTGATGCTGCTGGCGGCGCTGCTGGTCGGCGGTCCGAGCCAGCGCACCCGGCGCGTCGGGGTGACCACGACGGTGCAGAGGTGAGCGAAGAGCCGCGACGCACCTTCACGGCGGCGGAGATCGTGGAGGAGTTCTTCCCGGCCACCCCGCGGGCGCTTCGTCCCCGTCCGCGACGCTACCACCTCGAACGCGACGCCAGCGGCGACGTGGTGGTCGTAGACGGTGTCGGCCAGGCGCGTCTGCGGCTCACGCCGGTGCCGCCGGCGGGCAACCCGAAGCAGCGCCTATGCTGCGACCTATGCCACGCCACCGCAGGGCGCGAGGCGATGACGCTCCTACGCGCCGAGGTGCCGGGGTCGCACGGCCGGCGCTTCCGCTACCTGACCGCCTGCCGCGACAGCCGTGGTTGCGACGCCAGACGCGTCGACGACGACGCCGTCGAGCAACTGCTGGCGCACTGAACGCCGGGCCGGCGGCGTTCCGCCATGCGCCGCGCCGGCGGCATCCCGCCGTGAGCCTCGCCCGGCGCGACGTGAGCGCCGGCCTGCGCCGTCACGGTGCGCTGGGTGCACCCAACCGGATCCCCACTAGCAACGGGTCGTGGTCCGACGCGCGGAACGCGTCCGGACGGTAGGCAGCCGGCGGGTTGTAGCTGGTGAAGTAGTTCAGCAGCGGGGCCTCGTCCGCGTTGACGTGCCAGTAGGCGAAGCCCGTCACCTGCGCCGCCAACGAGGGACTGGCCAGGGCGTAGTCGAGCGTGCCGCGCTCGCCGAAGTAGACGTAGCTGTAGCGCTCGGCGTCGGGCAGGCGTCCGCCGAGGTCGTGCCAGCCGGCCAGCAACGCCACCCGCAGCGGCGGCTCGGCGGCGTACGCGTTGAGGTCCCCGACGATCACCACGTCGTCGTCTTCCGCTGCGCTGGCCACGCGCTCCGCGAAGGTGACCGCGGCACTCATCTGCGCCGCGCGCCGCAGGCTCCAGCAACCGGACCCGGTGTCGACGTCGCCAGCGGCGGGGCACGACCCCTTCGACTTGAAGTGCACCACGATCACGCTGAACCGCTCGCCGCTGGCGAGGTGGCGGAAGGTGGCAGCGAGAGGCGGCCGGTCGTGGACGGCACTGGGGTCGTTGGTCGTCGACGTGACGACGAGGCGGTCGCGGCGGTACACCAGCGCCTGCGCGATGGCGTCGGTGCCGAGGCCGCGCTCCGGCAGCGGCACGGCCGCGTAGCGCTCCTCCCCGAGCCGGTCGTTGAGCGCGTCCACCAGCGCGCGCAGCGTGCGGCCACCGTCGTTCTCGACCTCCATCAGGCCCACCACGTCGGCGTCCAAACCGACCAAGGCGCTGACCAGCTTGTCGCGCTGGCGGACGATCTCGACCTCCGACCGGGCGCCGCGGCCAGGGATCGAGGTGAACAGGTTGAACACGTTCAGCGCTGCCACCCGCACCCCCTGTGCGTCGCCCGGCGCCACGCCCACCGGCGGCGGGGTCGTCGGCCGCGGGTTTGCCCGCTCCAGCGTCGGTGCCCGCAGCGGCTCGAGGCGATACGCCCCCAGCCCCTCGCTCACCACCACCGCCTCGACGTCGTGCAGGCGGTCTCCCACGCGCGCCGGCAGGCCGTCCGGGTGCAGGAACGGGGGAGGGTCGCGGTTCTCGGCGGAAGAGGCGTCGTCGAGGTCGATGGAACGCCGGGCGCGCCCGTCCGCGACGTCGCCGGCAGCGCTGGTCGCGGCCGAGGTCGGGCGCTGGGACGCGACGGTGAGGGGTGTCGCGGCCAGCGTCACGCGGCCGTAGCGGCCGAGGTCGTACACCTCGGTGATGGTCAGCGGCGTGCCGGAGGCGACGCGCATCCCCTCCCAGCGTTCCCACGCTTGGTCGCTGGCCAGCGGCAGCGCGAACGCGACGGCGTCCGGCAGCGCCGCTTGGCCACAGCGCACGGCGTTCGTCAGCCGGTCGACGGTGGTCATGGCGTTGCGCTCCAGCACCGTGCCGGTCACCTGCAGCACGTCACCGGGGGCGGGCTCGCCCGCGCCGTCGCGATCGCCGATGAAGGCGAGGTCGGCCGAGCGCAGCTTCACGAAGACCGCATCGGAGGTCGCTGGGTCCCCGTCGCCGAGGGGGTCCTGCAGGAACACCCCGCCCAACTGGTCGCGCCCGAGGAACGAAGCGACGACCACTCCCTGCACCGTCACCCGCTCCGACGTGCGCGGAGAACGTTCGCCGGCACCCTGCACTGCCGGGATGGCGACGAGGTCCGGCGCGGGTGGGCAGGCCGCGGGGGTCGACGCGTTCCCGGGGGCACCGCCCTGGGCGGCAGCCAGTCCGCCGACGAGCGCCGAGGCGAGGACGAGCGCCGAGGCGAAGTCGAGCGCGCGCGATGAACGCGGCGAGCGCGCGCGGGTGGGCAAGCGTGAGGGCGCAGCGGGTACGGCCATGCTGGCAGCCTACCGGTTCGCCACGCGCCGCACCCGTGGTGGTCGAGCGCGCCGAAGCCGGCGCGGTGGGGCGGGGCCCGGGCTTACCAGCCCTGCGCCGCGGCGTAACGGCGGAGCAGCGCCTCGGCGTCCTCCCGGCTACGAACGTCGCCGACCGCGGCCGCTTCGGCGACGAGGCGGACGGCCTCCCCGACGCGCGGTCCCGGCTCCAGGCCGAGCAGCGCCATGACGTCCTTGCCCGACAGCAGCGGCGCCGCGGCGGGAGCCTCGTCCAGGATCGCGATCACCTGCCCCAGCGCCTCGCGGTACGCGCGCCGCGCCGCCTCGTTGGCGAGCGGTCCGCGCGCTGCTTCGCGGTCGGCGATCATCAGCTTCAGCAGGTCGGGAAGCAGCTCCCGGCGGCGGTGCACGAAGCGGCGCGCGCCGCGCTCGTCGCGGGGCAACGGGAGCATGTGGTAGCGCACCAGCGAAGCGGCGCGCTCGGCCGTCTCGCTCGGGAAGCGCAGGCGCCGTAAGGCGGTGAGGGTCAGCTCGCGACCGGCGGCGTCGTGGCCGTGGAACGTCCACCTCCGTGCTTGCACGTGCACCGCGCTGGACGGCTTGCCGACGTCGTGCAGCAGGGTCGCCCAGCGCAGCGCGGGGTCGGCGTCCGGGAAGCCGTGCACCAGCTGGTGCAGCGCCTCCAACGAGTGCGCCAGCACGTCGAGGTGGTGCAGGCCGCCCTGCTCGACACCGCTGCAGCGTGCCAGCTCGGGGAGGTAGACGGCCAGCAGGCCGACGTCGTGGAGGCGGGCGAACGCCGCCGCGGCGCGCGGCGATGCCATGATGGCGCTCAGTTCGTCGCGCACCCGTTCCCAGGCGGGCAGGTCACGGTGGTCCTCCGCCTGCCGCGACGCCAGCTGCCGCACCGTCGCCACCGTGCGCGGTTCCATCCGGAAGCCGAGCGTGGCCGCGAAGCGCACCGCGCGCAGCGGCCGCACCGCGTCGGCCGCCATCGACGCCTCGGAGGTCATGCGCACGCGCGCCGCGCGCAGGTCGGCCGATCCGCCGGTGGGGTCGATGACGGCGCCGTCGGGTCGCGCTGCCATGGCGTTGATGGTGAGGTCGCGCGCCCACAGGTCGGCGTCGAGGGCGGTCTGGGCGTCGGCCGGCTCGACCCCGTCCGGCGCCGGCGCGGCGGCGTGCAGCGCCCGCAACGGAGCGAAGTCGAACGACCGCCCGGGTCGCGCCGTCGCCTTGCCCTCCACCACCCGCCAATGCCCGCGCTCTACGTCCAGCGCGAACGCCGAGCCGCCCACGGCGCTCGCCACCTGGTGGGCCGCCGCTTCGGGATCGGCCACCAGCCAGTCGAGGTCGCGCGGCGTCTCGCCGAGCAGCAAGTCGCGCACGGCGCCCCCTACCAGCAGGCCGCCTCGGGGCCACGGCGTACACTGGCGCGTGTCGATCCGCACCTGGCGGGAACGGCGTGTACCGCGCATCGCCCGCATTACAGCACGGGGAACGGGGGCGGCCGCGTGCGGCTAGCCGGTGACGGCGAGGCGCCAAGGCCGCGCCCACTGCGCGTGGGGGTCACCGGCAACATCGGGTCGGGGAAGTCGACCGTGGCGCGGCTCCTGGCCGAGCACGGCGCTGCGGTGATCGACGCCGACGCCCTCGCGCGTGCCGCCACCGAGGACACGGACGTACTGGCGCGCATCGCCGCCGCGCTGGGCGCCGACCTGGTACAGGGGGGGCGCCTCGACCGCGCGCGTACCGCGGTACGAGTCTTCTCCGACCCGGAGGCGCTCGCCGTACTGAACGCCATCGTGCACCCCTGGGTGCGCGCCAGGAGCGCGGAACGCGAACGCGCCCTGCAGGAGTCGGCGAGCCCGCCCGCGGTGATCGTGCACGACGTCCCGTTGTTGTACGAGAACGGCCTCGATGCCGTCATGGACGCCGTCATCGTGGTCGACGCTCCGCTCGAGGCGCGCCTGCTGCGCGTGGCGGAACGCACCGGCGCTGGCGTCGACGACCTGCGCGCGCGCGACGCCGCTCAGATGCCGCTTCACGAGAAGGTCGCCCGCGCCGACTTCGTCGTCGAGAACACGGGCGACCTGAAGGCGCTACGCGCTTCGGTGCGCGACCTGTGGCCGAAGCTGCTCGAACGTCACCAAGCGACGGCCGAGTTGCCGTAGCCGCGTACCAGGCTGCCGTCGGCCACGGTGTAGCTGTAGCTCCCGCCGAAGCGCGAGGCGACGAAGCCCAGGTACTCGCTCAAGGCGTTCCCGGCGGCTTCGATGGCGTCGAAGTCCATGTCGGCGCTCCCGCTCAGACCGGCGAACAGGCCCAACTGCGACACCAACGTCTCGGCCGTGGCCTGCAGCGAGGCCGCATCGTCGCTGAGACTGAAGGCGCGCGCGCCCGTTGGCACTTGCTGCACTAGGCTCGCCAGTCCGGCCGGACGGCCGCCGCCGTCGGCGCGCGCCGCCAACGCGCGGTCCATGCCGCTGGCGGTGGTGGCCAGGACGGCGTACCCGTCGACGTACGCCAAGTTCAGCTCGAAGCCAGGGGCGACGGCGTAGGACGTGACCGTGACGCCGGCCACCTCGCGCGTCGTCGGCGCCGCCGACGACGCTTGGCCCATCGGGTCGGCGAAGGCGCCGGCCATCGCCATGCCCATCTGCAGCAGCTGGGACATGCCAGCTTCGGCGGCCGCCAGGTCCTTCGCCTCGATCAGGTAGAGCGCGTCGCCAAGCGGGTTCTCGCTCGCCATCCCGACTTCGGTCGCGGCTGGGGCAGAGACGGTGACGGCGCCGACGTTGGTGCCCATCCAGTCGAACAGCATCGCGCGCAGATCGACACCGGCGTTCTGCGCCACGAAGGCGTCGAGGTCGCCGATGCCGAGCTCCGGCGCGGCGGCGACCAGCTCGCCAAGGTACGACCACCAGCCGGGGAGGTCGAGGACCATGCTCTGGTACCCCAACGCGCCGGCGGGCACGAAGGCGCCGACACTCTGGTCGGCGATGCCGGGACCAGCGAGCAGGTCGAACAGGCTCGGGTCGAGATCGCGGGCGCCGAGGCGGCGCAGCGATAGCGTCTCGATGCCGTCTGTGGTGATGCGGCTGACCGTGGCGTAGGCGCCGGCGGTGCGGAACGAGCGCGACAGGCGCTCGACCAGCGCGTCGAAGCCGGCTCCCTGGGCGAACGGCGCCGCCACGTCGACCAATGCTGGTAGGTCGAGGAAGAAGGTGAACGAGCCGGAGCCGAGCTGGTCGACGGTGCCCGCGAAGGTGGCGTTGTCGGTCAGGTTCGGTTCGGCAGCGCCCTGGTAGCGCCGCAGCACCCCGCGCAGCACGTCGGGGTTGCTCGACACGAACAGCAGGTTGCCGTCCTGGGCGTACGCCACCGGCATGTTCTCGGCGGCGGCGAGCGGGTCGCCGGCGCCGTCATTGCCGTCCTCTGACGGGGGCGGCGTGACCTGCGAGAAGGTGATGGTTCCCTCCTGGAAGGTCTCGACGTCCGCCCCGGCGGTCTCGTCGGCGATGAGCTGGGCGAGCGCGCCGGCCGCCGCGTCGCTCACGCGCGCGACCACCGTCAGCGCGGGCAAGGGAGCGTAGGAGGTTGCCGACACGCTGAACCACACCTGGTCACCGAGGAAGTCGAGCACGGTGAGGCCCTGCAGTTCCGCCGGGACCTCCATCGGCTCGCCGCCGTCGTCGGCGCCGGCGAACGCCGCCTCCATCAACGCGGGAAGGTCGAGGCGCTCCCACTCGTCGAGGAACGGTTGGAACTTCGCCTCGTGGTCCGACAGCCCCTCGATGCCGAAGGCCACCATGGTCTCCTGCGGGAGCAGCCGCACCAGCGACTGCGCCAGCGACGACGTAGCGAGCATCAGCACCGCCAGCAGGCCCACGCCACGGGTCAGCATGGCGATGCGGGTCCGGCGGCGTCCAGCGCTGCGTTGGGTTCGGAACATGGATCCTCCTGAGGGCCGTCGGACGGACGCCGGATGGCGCCCTGCGGCCGCGCGCGTTCCATGGTACGCGCAGCGCACGTGAGGGGTGTGACGAACGCCTCGGCGGTCGCGGGTCAGCGGCTGGTGCCGTGTCCGGCGGCGCGCGCCATGGTGGTCCGCGCCGCGTCCGCGACACGCTCGGCCGTGAAGCCGAAACGCTCGAAGAGGGTGTCTCCAGGGGCCGAGGCGCCGAAGCGGTCGAGTCCGACGATCACGCCGGCGTCGCCGGCGTACCGCGCCCAGCCCAGGGTGGCGCCCGCTTCCACCGTCACGCGTGCACGCACGGTGGGGGGCAGGACGGTTTCCCGGTAGGCGGCGTCTTGCGCCTCGAACAGCTCGAAGCTCGGCAGCGACACCACGCGCGCGCCTACGCCCTCCTGCGCCAGCCGTTCGCGCGCGGCAAGGCACAACCCGACCTCGGAGCCGGTGGCGATCAGGAGCACGTCGGGGTCGTCACCGTCGCCGCGCAGGCCGTCGCCGGCGGGGGCGTCGGCGACCACGTAGCCGCCGCGCGCGACGGCGCCGGCCGGCACCGTCAGCGCCGCGACGTTCTGGCGCGTCAGCACCAGCGCCGTCGGGCCATCTCGGCGCTCGAGCGCCAGCTGCCACGCTTGCGCCGTCTCGTTCGGGTCGGCCGGGCGCAGCACGGTCAGGTTCGGCACCGCGCGCAGCGCCATCAGATGCTCGATCGGCTGGTGGGTCGGGCCGTCGCCGCCCAAGCCGATGCTGTCGTGGGTGAAGACGTACACCACCGGCTGGCCCATCAGCGCCGAGAGCCGCAGCGCCGGCTTGAGGTAGTCGGAGAACACCAGGAACGTGGCCACGAACGGACGCACGCCACCGTGCAGCGCCAGGCCGTTGGCGATGGCGGCCATGGCGTGCTCGCGGATGCCGAAGTGGACGATGCGGCCGCTCATGTCGCCCGGGCGCATGGCGCGCTCCCCTGCGATGTCGGTGAAGTTCGACCCGGCCAGGTCGGCCGAGCCGCCCAGCAACTCGGGCACGCGCGCCGCCAGCGCGTTCATCGCTTCCTGCGACGCCTTGCGCGTGGCCTTCGCCGAGCCTTGGGCGTACTGCGGCAGCGAGGCGGCGTACCCGTCCGGCAACGTGCCGTCCCACAGGCGCTGGAGTTCCGCCGCCAAGGCGGGATGCGCCTCTTGGTAGCGCGCGAACGCCGCGCGCCAGGCGCGCGACGCCGCCGCGCCACGATCGACGGCGCCGCGCATATGCTCGAGCACGTCGTCCGGGACGGTGAACTCAGGCCAGTCGATGCCCAGGTTGGCCTTGGCGAGGCGCGCTTCCTCGGCGCCCAACGGCGAGCCGTGCACCTTGGAGGTGCCCGCTAGGTTCGGGGCCCCGTAGCCGATGACGGTGCGTACGCAGATCAGGCTCGGACGTCCGGCCTCGGCCTTGGCGGCGGCGACGGCGCGCTCCAGCGCATCGACGTCGTTGCCGTCTTCGACCGTCTGCACGTGCCAGCCGTACGCGCGGTAGCGGGCGGCGACGTCCTCGGTGAAGGTGATGTCCGTAGGGCCGTCGATGGAGATGCCGTTGTCGTCGTACAGAACGATCAGCTTCCCGAGGCCGTGATGTCCGGCGAACGACGACGCCTCGCCCGACACCCCTTCCATCAGGTCGCCGTCGGAAGCGATGACGAAGGTGTGGTGATCGATCACGTCGAACCCGGGGCGGTTGTACCGCGCCGCCAGGTGCGCCTCGGCGAGCGCCATCCCCACCGCGGTCGAGATGCCTTGGCCGAGCGGGCCGGTGGTGGTCTCGACGCCGACGGTGTGGCCGTACTCGGGATGCCCCGGGGTGCGGCTGCCCCACTGCCGGTAGCGCTCCAGCTCGGCCATCGGCAGATCGAAGCCGGTCAGGTGCAGCAACGCGTACTGCAGCATCGAGCCGTGCCCCGCCGATTGGACGTAGCGGTCGCGGTTGGGCCAACGTGGGTCGCTTGGGTCGTAGCGCATGGCGCGCGCGAACAGGGTGTACCCCATCGCGGCGGCGCCCATCGGCATGCCGGGATGCCCGTCGCCCGACGCCTGGGTGGCGTCGATGGTCAGGGCGCGGATGGTGTCGACGGCGCGCTCGACGAGCGTCGGATCGGCGGGTTGGGGCGTTCCGGACATGCTTCCTCCCGGCCGCGACAGGACCGCGCCGCGACCCGGCCACGATACCAGGGCGTGGTGCGCGGTCCGGTCCGTGCTGCCGCTCGCGCCGGGAGAACGCTCGGGGCCCGTCAGTCGTCGGCGGTCGGCTCGTACGCCTTGCGTTGGCGGCGGCGGTCGAGGTCGTCGCGCACGCGCTGACCGGTCTCCCAGTGGCGCTTCTCCAACTCGGTCTCGACGCGCAGCCGCGGCACCGCCGTCGGACGGCCGCCGTCGCCGATGGCCACGAAGTTCAGGTGCCCCACGGTGCACAGCCGGCGCTCCCCGGTGAGCGGGTTCTCGCCGTGGACCTCGCAGCGCACGATCATGCTGGTGTGCCCGGTCCAGACCACCCGGCTCTTCACCTCGATGATCTCGCCGACGTAGATCGGGTTGCGGAAGTCGATCGGCTCGGTGGAGGCCGTCACCACCGGCGCACGGCAGTAGCGAGCGCATGCGACGCTGGCGTTGATGTCCATCAGTTCCATCACGCGCCCGCCGAAGAGCGTCCCGAGCGGGTTGGCTTGGTTGGGGAAGACGGTGTCGACGGTCACGACCCAGTCCGAGACGCGGGTTTGCGAAGGGTCGATCGGCACCCGCCCAGTATAGGCGAGGGCGCACGGGGCGCCGGCGCCGCGCGCGCTGCCGGAAGGTATGATCCCAAACGTTCTCGAGGAGGTTCGCCATGGCAGTTCGCACGCTGGTTGGGATCGCACCTTCGGCCTCGCGGCCGCTCGTCGACGCGCTGGTACCTGCTGCTCGTAGCGAGCGCGGCGCGCGCGTGAGGGCGGTGACGCTCGTGATCGCCGGGGTGGCGCTGCTGGCAGCGTTGGCGCAGTTGCGCGTGCAGATCGGCCCGGTTCCCGTCACCGGCCAGACGCTCGGCGTCCTGCTGCTGGCTGCTGCGTACGGCACGCGCCTCGGCGTCCTGTCCTCGCTGGCATACGTGGCGCTGGGCGCCGCCGGCCTGCCGCTGTTCGCCGGCTGGCAGAGCGGCCTGGCGTACGTGGCGGGCCCGACCGGGGGGTACCTGCTCGGTTTCGTGGCCGCCAGCCTGCTGCTCGGCGCCTTGGTACGCCGCGGCTGGGACCGCAGCTACCTGCGCACCGCCGTGGCGATGGCGTTGGCCAACGCGGTCATCTACCTTCTGGGCCTGGCGTGGCTCCACGTCGTGCTCGGCGGCAGCTGGGCGCGCACGCTGGCCGTGGGCTTGACGCCGTTCCTGCTGGGCGACGCGCTGAAGCTGGCGATCGCCGTGGGGCTCCTGCCGAGCGCCTGGCGCCTGCTCGGTCGACGCTGACGCACCACGCGGGGCCAGCGCGCTCGCACCCAAGACGGAGCGCGCCCCGAAGACAGAGCTCGCCCCCCCGACACGTGGTCGGGGGGGCGAGTCGGTGTTCCGCCTGGTAGTGAGGGAACCCTGGGGGCTCCGTCTCGTCAGGAGGCGGTCCTGAGTTACCCTCGGCGGGCACCTCCACTGGTCATTCGTTTGCGTTGAATACAGACCACCTCCTTTCCGTGGTGGCGCCAGTGTAGCCGAAACCGCGAGCGTCTGCACGGACTGCGCGTCACCGTGGATAGACTGGGACGAATCCCGGTTCGGCGCCCCTCACGGCGCAGGTGCAGGAGGACGCCCCGTGTTGAGCATCCCCGAGAAACTCCTCTTCGTGATCCTGGCGGGGGCGTCCGTGTTCTTCGCGTACCGCGGCTTCGCGCGCGTGGCCCGGGTAGTGGCGCGCGGTCAACGCGGTCCGCTGCCGCGCCTCAACGGACTGGCGCAGCGTGTCGGCGAGGCGATCGTCCGCACGATGTCGCAACGCACGGTGTTCCGCACGCGCCCGGTGGCGAGCTTCTTCCACGCGTTCATCTTCTACGGCTTCGTGCTCTACCTGGCGGTGAACGCCATCGACGCGTTGAACGGCCTGCTTCCCCGGTCGTGGACGAGCGGCTGGTCGTTCGGCACGCTAGGCGATCTCTACCGCCTGCTGGCCGACGTGCTGACGGTGCTGATCTTGATCGGGATGGTGTTCTTCTTGGTGCGGCGCTTCCTCGCCAAGGACCGAGCCATCCAGCACGGCGCGCGCGTTGCGTTGCACGAGGACGTGCGCCAAGGCGGCGTCCAGCGCGACAGCCTGATCGTGGGCGTGTTCATCCTGCTGCACGTCGGGTTCCGGTTCGTGGGCGAGGGGTTCCTGCTGGCGGCCGAGGGGCACGCCGACGCCTTCCAGCCGTTCGCCTCGATGCTGGCCGCGGCCATCGGTGAGGGCAGCGGGCGCTTGGTCGGCTGGCACGTCGGCTGGTGGGGCGCGATCGGACTGATCCTGGCGTTCCTGCCGTACTTCCCGCGCTCGAAGCACCTGCACCTCTTCGCCACCCCGGTGAACTTCGCGCTCGAGCGGCGCACGCAGGCGCTGGCTGCGGTGCCGCTCGGCGTCCTCGAGCCGGTCGACCTCGAGGACGAGAGCGCCGAGCAGTTCGGGGCGGCAAGGCTCGAGCACCTGCGCTTCCCGCAGGTCCTCGACGCCTACGCCTGCATCCAGTGCAACCGCTGCGCCAACGTCTGCCCAGCCAACCAGACCGGCAAGGCGCTGAGCCCCGCGGCGCTCGAGATCAACAAGCGGTACGAACTGAACCGCATCGGCGCCTCCTTCGCGGCTGGCGAGGAGAGCCCCCGGCCGCTGCTGGAGTTCGCGATCCCTGCCGAGGCGGTGTGGGCGTGCACCACCTGCGGCGCCTGCATGGAGGTCTGCCCGGTGGGGTGCGAGCAGATGATCGACATCGTCGACATCCGCCGCGACCTGGTGATGATGCAGGGCGAGTTCCCGGCCGAGCTCCAGAACGCGTTCCGTGGCATGGAGCGCACCGGCAATCCCTGGGGGATCGCGCAGGACAAGCGGCTCGACTGGGCCGAGGGCCTGAACGTGCCCACCGTCGCCGCCAAACCCGACTTCGAGGTGCTGTTCTGGGTCGGGTGTGCCGGCGCCTACGACCCGGCGGCCCAGAAGACCACGCGCGCCATGGCGCGCATCTTGGAGCACGCCAAGGTGAACTACGCGGTGCTCGGCAAGGGCGAGAAGTGCACCGGCGACCCTGCTCGGCGCGCCGGCAACGAGTACCTCTACTACCAGTTGGCCAGCGAGAACGTCGCTACCTTGAACGCGGCGCTCGTCGACGAAGCGTTCGAGGCGGGCAAGCGCAAGGTGGTGCTCACCACCTGCCCGCACTGCTACAACGCGCTCTTCAACGACTACCCTCAACTCGGCGGCGAGTACCAGGTGCTCCACCACACCCAACTGATCGAGCAGTTGACGCGCGAGGGAAGGCTCCCGCCGATCGCCCTCGACCGGTCGGTCACCTACCACGATCCGTGCTACCTCGGGCGCCACAACGGCGTCTACGACGCGCCGCGGGCGGTGTTGGCCGGTGGGGGGAGCGACCTGCGCGAGATGCCGCGCAACCGCAACGCCTCGTTCTGCTGCGGCGCCGGCGGGGCGCAGTTCTGGAAGGAAGAGGAAGAGGGCGACCAGCGCGTGTCCGAGCAGCGCTTCCAGGAAGCGATGGCGACCGGCGCGGCCGTCGTTGCCACCGGTTGCCCGTTCTGCAAGGTGATGCTCGGATCGAGCGAGAGCGCCGAGGCGGAGGGGGCGCCGGAGGTGCTCGACGTGGCGCAGTTGGTGGCGGCGCGGCTGGACGCCATCCAGGCCCGCCTCGAGGCGTGACGGGAGTGGCATCTTCGGCAAGGCGCCTGCGCACGCACCTCGTATCGTGACGGGGTGGGCCGGTAGGAGCGCGACGGGCGCACCCACCCCGCTGCACCGAGGAGGCAGCCGCACGTGCCAGCCGAGAGTTCGACCCTGAAGGCGCCCGCTCCCGGGCGCCACGATGACTTGGGCTTGGCGCTGCTGGGGCAGGTCTTCGCCCTGGCGGCCGACGCCGTCATCGTGCTGGGCGCCACCGACGAGGTGGTGGGGGCGAACCCGCGCGCCGAGGTGTTGCTGGGAGCCAAGGACGGCGCGCTGACGGGGGTGCCGCTGGCGAAGCTGCTGCCGGTCGGGTCGCCGCTGCTGGCGCTGCTGGCGCGGCCGGACGACGATGGACCGCTGCAGCTCGAGGTCGAACTTGCCAGGCGCGACGGCGGCCACGTTCCGGTCGAGGTGACGGCGCAGCGGCTGGTCGACGGTCGCACGCTCCTGCTCTGCCGCGACACCACGGTGCGGCGCACGGCGGAGCGCGCGCTGGCGCGTAGCGAACGACGGTTCCGAGCCCTCATCCAGCACGGCGCCGACGTCGTGGTGGTGCTGGACGCCAAGGGGCGCTCCAGCTACGTCTCGCCCTCGGCGGCGCGGCTCGGGTTCAGCGATCGCGTCATCACCGAGGCCGAGCTGTGGCGG
Organism: uncultured bacterium; assembly: GCA_964483695.1. Taxonomy (GTDB): domain Bacteria; phylum Deinococcota; class Deinococci; order Deinococcales; family Trueperaceae; genus CAZACZ01. The sequence goes on from CAZACZ010000032.1 coordinate 28,161, forward strand.
GCGGTGCACCCGCGCGATCGCGATCGCGCCGTGGCCACGCTGGCGCCGCTGCTGCGAAGCGCTCAGGCGGGCGAGGGCGCCGGCGGCGCGGTCGGCTCGGTCGACGGCGCGCGGCCGACCGCCGTGGTACGGTTCCGCACCGCCGGCGCCTGGCGCTGGCTGGAGGTCACCGGCACCGACATGCTCGCCGACCCGGACGTGCGTGGCGTGGTGTTGAACGCCCGCGACGTGACCGACCGCGTCGAGGCGGAGCGCAAGGTGCGCGCCAGCGAGGCGTACTATCGGGCGATCTTCGAGAAGAGCCTCGAGGGCGTGGTACTGATCGGCCGCGACCGCACCATCCGGATGGTGTCGGGCGCTGCGCTGCGCATGCTGGGGCACCGCGCCGAGGACCTGATGCACCAGGATCGCTCCGACCTCGTCCACCCGGACGACCGCGACGCCTTCCTGGACGCGCTGGATCTGGTGGAGGTGAAGGCCGGCTCGAGCGAGTCGGTGCGCTTCCGGCTGCGCGACGCCGCCGGCACCTGGCACTGGCTCGAGGGCACCGTCACCAACCTGCTGCACGAGCCCGCGGTGGGTGCGTTCGTGGTGAACTACCGCGAGATCGGCGACCGCGTTCGGGCGATGGAGAAGATCCAGGCGCTCAACGACGAGCTGCGCCGGCGCCTGGCGCACCTGCAGTCGTTGCGCCGCATCGACATGGCCATCACCAACAGCGTCGACGTGCGCCTGGTGCTCGACATCTTCGTCGACCAGCTGCTGCAGGACCTCGGCGTCGACGCGGTGGCGGTGCTGATGTACGAGCCAGCCACGCAGGCGTTGCGGCTGTCGGTCGGTCGTGGCTTCGCCGCCGAGTTGCGCCTGCGTGCCCGCACCGCCCTGGGCGACGGCCCGGCGGGACGGGCGGCGTTGGAGCAGCGCATGGTGTTCCTGCCCGACCTGCGGGGCGAGGAGGGTTGGGGCGTGGCGGTCGAACCGGCGCGGCAAGAGGAGTACGCCAGCTACATGGCGGTCCCGATGTTGGCGAAGGGGCAGCTGCAGGGCGTGATCGAGCTGTACTCCCATCGGCGCTTGTCGCCGAGCGACGAGTGGCTCGAGTTCTTGGAGACGTACGCCGACCAGGGCGCCATCGCCATCGAGAACGCCCAGCTGTTCCGCTCGCTCGAGCGCAGCAACGTCGAGTTGCAGCGCGCCTACGACCGCACCATCGAAGGGTGGGCGAACGCGCTCGACCTCAAGGACGAGGAGACCGCCGGCCACAGCAAGCGCGTCACCGAGATGACCGTGCGCCTCGCCAGGCGCCTCGGAGTCGGTGGGGAGGACGTCGTGCACGTCCAGCGCGGCGCGCTGCTGCACGACATCGGCAAGATGGGGATCCCCGACCAGATCCTGCTGAAGCGCGGCCCGCTGACCACCGAGGAGTTCGACGTCATGAAGCAGCATCCGGTGTACGCCTACGAGCTGCTGTCCCCCATCGAGTTCTTGCGGCCTGCGATCGACATCCCCTACTGCCACCACGAGCGCTGGGACGGACAGGGGTACCCGCGCGGCCTCAAGGGGGAGCAGATCCCCTTGGCCGCCCGCATCTTCGCGGTGGTCGACGTGTTCGACGCGCTCACGTCCGAGCGTCCGTACCGCCCGGCGTGGACGCGCGAGCGCGCCGAGGCGTACATCCGCGAGGGGTCCGGCACGCACTTCGATCCCGACGTGGTGGACACCTTCTTCGAGGTCATCTCCAAGGACGCGTGAGGGAACGCCGCAGGGCCGGCGACTATACTGGCCGGCGTGAGCCGCTCCACGCGCACCGTCCTCCTGCTCGCCCTGCTAGGACTCGCCGGTGCCGGTGCGTACCTGCTCGGCACGGTGCTGCGGCCGAAGCCGGCGTTGGCCGGCACGGCGCTCTCCAACCCGGTCCAGGTCGGGGGGCTCGCCCTCGTCGACGCGACCGGCGCGCCCGCGGTGCTGGCCGACGACTTCCGTGGCGACGTGACGCTGGTCTTCTTCGGGTTCACGCGCTGCCCGGACGTGTGCCCGCTCACCATGGCGCGCTTGGCGCGCATGTACGAGGCGCTGGACGAGCCGGACGACCTGCGTGTGGTGATGGTGACGGTGGACCCGGAGTTCGACACGCCCGACGTGCTGGGCCGCTACGTGGCGGGGTTCCATGCGGACTTCGTGGGCTTGACGGGAAGCTCGAGCGAGATCGCGGCCGCAGCGCGGACGTTCTACGTCGGCTACGCCGGCATCGACACCGAGATCGCGCACACCGACGTGGTGGCGGTGCTCGACCGCGGTGGCCGGCTGCGCTACGTCTACGGGCAGGACGACATGGCGATGCTCGAGCGCGACCTGCCGACCCTGCTCCGGCAGCTCTGAGCAGCTGTCTTGATTGTCAAGTGGGGATCGGCCGTGGCTCCCAGCCGCGGCCGCTCTTCGTGATGGCGTTCAGGATCGTGAGGAGCTAGCTCAGTGCGGCGCGCTGCGCGTAGGCGCGCAGGCGCGCCGGGTCGAAGCGGTAGCGGCCACGTGTGCCTTCCAGCAAGCCGGATCGGCGTAACTGCTCCACCACGGTGGTGGTGGTCTCGCGCGCCGCTCCGACCAGCGCCGCCAAGGTGTCGTGGGTCACCGGCAGGGTGAGCCGCACGGTGCCGCCTTCGGTGACGTGACCGAAGCGTTCCCCGAGACGCACGAAGGTGCGCGCCACGCGTGCCGGGACGGGTACCTCGGCGTCTTCCAGCGCGCGCGTGAGGCGCGCGATCTGCTCGCCGGCTGCGTGGTGGAGGGCGGCGACGACGGCGGGCTCGGTGGAGGAGGGCGCCGCGGCGGCCGGCGGCAGAGCGCGTACCTGCACGTCGTTGCCGAGCGCCACGACCGTCTCCAGGTACCCAGGTTGGGCAGGAGCGAGGGCGCCCAGCAGATCGCCCGGCCCCGCGAGGCCCAAGAACCGAGCGCGGCCGCTGGCGCCTTCGAGCGCCAGAGCCACCAGGCCTGCCTCCACGAGGAAGGTGGCCTCGGCAGGCGCGCCGGCCAGGTAGAGCGTCTCCCCCTTGGCGAGGGTGCGTACCGGGCAGCGCGAAGGATCGAACGAGATGACGGCCGCGGCGGACGCCGGGTCCGCCGCCGACGCTGGGGTGGGGAGCGCGGCGGCGGCTCGCGGCGCGGTGTGCGCGTCTGCGCCCGTCAAGCCGCCCATGGGGTGGGTGGGGGCGAGGCGGGTGGCGTCCACGGCGGCCGTCATGGGGTCATTCTAGAACCCGATCGCGGCTCGGCAACGTGCCATGCGTCGCATGCCGGCCCGGGGTAGGCAGGCGCCGTGCGCGCCTCAACCGGCCGTGCGCTGGTAGGCCAGCCGGCCGCGCACCACGGTCGCCACCGGCCAACCGCGCAGCTCCTCGCCCTCCCACGGGCCGAACTTCGCCTTGCTGGCGAAGCGCTCGCCTTCCACCCTGCGCGGCGTGTCGAGGTCGAGGACGGTGACGTCGGCGGCCGCTCCGGCGGCGAGGCGCGGCGCGGGCCACCCCATCACGGCGGCGGGCCCGTCCTGGACCAGCCGAAGGAGCGTCGATAGCTCGATGCGCTCGGTGAGCACCAACCGCGTGTAGAGGAGCGCGAACGTCACTTCGAGGTTGGCGATGCCGAACGGCGCCTCGAGCATGTCGCGCTCCTTCTCGGCGCGGGTGTGAGGCGCGTGGTCGGTGCCGATGGCGTCCACCACCCCGCGCGCGACGGCGTCGACGAGGTACGCCACGTCGTCCGCCGTCCGCAGGGGCGGCGCCACCTTGAACACGGGGTCGAACCCCGCCAGCGCGGCGTCGGTGAGGGTCAGGTGGTGCGGCGTCACCTCGACGGTGATGGGGGCGCCCGACGCCTTCAGCCACTCGGCCACCTGCATGCCGCGCTTCGAACTGACGTGCGCGACGTGCACGCGCGCGCCGGTGAGGCGTGCGATCTCCCCGTCCCGGAAGATCATCACGGCCTCGGCCGCGTCCGGGTTGCCGGGCAACCCGAGGCGGCGGCTGACGTCGCCCTCGTGCATCACGCCGCCTGCGCGCAAGCCGGGTTCCTCGGAGTGCGTCTGGATCACCAGGCCCAGCTCGGCCGCGTACTCGCAGGCGCGCCGCATCAGGTGCGCGTCGGCGACGGGCACCCCGTCGTCGGTCAGCATCACGGCGCCGGCGGCCTGGAGTGCGGCGAAGTCGGTGAGGTGGGTGCCTGCGAGCCCGTGGCTGACCGCCGCCGCCGGCCGCAGGCGGGCGAGGCCGAGGCGTTCGGCGCGCGCCACCAGGTCCGCGACCATGCCGGGCTCGTCCACCGTCGGCGTGGTGTTGGCCATGCTCACGACGGTGCCGTAGCCGCCGGCCACCGCGGCGGCCAGGCCGCTGGCGAGGTCTTCCTTGGTCTCCTGACCGGGGTCGCGCAGGTGGGAGTGCAGGTCGAGGAAGGCGGGCGTGACGAGCCGGCCGTCGGCGTCGAGCTCGACGGCGATGTCCTCCGCGGGGAAGCCAAGGTCCCAGCCTTCGATGGCGCCGTCGTTCACGAACAGGTCGTGCACGCCGTGGTCGCCCGCGCCGTCGACGAGGCGGGCGCGACGGACGACGAGGCGCCCAGGGGCGGCGGGCCCGCTCGGGACCGCCCGGGCACCGCCCGGAGCGGCGTTGGGCTTGGCGCGGCGCGCGCTCATCGCTTGCCCACCAACAGCGTGTACAGGACCGCCATGCGCACCGGAACGCCGTTGGCGACCTGCTGCTCGATGACGCTCTTGGGTCCGTCCGCGACGATGCCTTCGATCTCGACGTCGCGGTTCATCGGTCCGGGATGCATGACGATGGCCTCCGGCTGGGCGAGCGCCAGGGAGCGCTCGGTGATCTGGTAACGGTGGGCGTACTCCGCCAGCGACGGCAACAGCCCTGCGGCCATGCGCTCATGCTGCAGGCGCAGCGCCATCACCGCGTCGGCGCCCTCCAGCGCCTCCTCCAGCCGGTGGGTGACGCGCACGCCGGGCAGGCGCGCGAAGGCAGGCGGCAACAGCGTGGCAGGGCCGCACAGCACGACCTCGGCGCCGAGCTTGGTGAACAGTTCCACGTCCGAGCGAGCAACGCGCGAGTGCTCGATGTCGCCCACGATGGCGAGGCGCTTGCCGGCGAAGCCGCCGACGCGCTGACGGAAGGTGTAGGCGTCCAGCAGCGCCTGGGTGGGGTGGGCGCGGCGCCCGTCCCCGGCGTTGACGATGGCGGCATCGGTCCAGCGCGCCAGCTGGTACGGCGCCCCGGCGGCGGGGTGGCGCACCACGTACAGGTCGACCTGGAGCTGCTCGAGGGTGCGCAAGGTGTCGCGCAGGCTCTCGCCCTTGCGCAGCGACGAGCCGCCGGCGGCGAAGCTCATCACGTCGGCGCTCTGCGCGCGCGCGGCGCGCTCGAAGCTGAGCCGGGTGCGCGTGCTGTCCTCGAAGAACAGCGTCGCCACGGTGAACCCCTGCAGCGCCGGCACCTTCTTGATGGTGCGGGTGAGCACCTGCGCCATCACGTCGGCGGTGTCGAGCAGCGCCAGGATCTCCTCGACCGACCACCCTTCGAAGTCGAGCAGGTGCCGTTTGCGTCCTCGGGCCGGACGGGCGTGCGCGGTCGC
>CAZACZ010000033.1:0-4341 GCA_964483695.1 uncultured bacterium
GCGGTGGGACCACCCCCACCAGCGGCGCCCACTCCACGATCGACAGGCCCGATTGCGTGAGCCGCGTGATGCCGCCCACCACCAGGATGGCGAAGGTGAGGGCGGCGCCGGTCCACAGCCAGATGCGGAGGCGGCGCCGGCGGCGCTCGGGTAGGTGGGCAGCTAGGATCGGCGATCGAGGCAGGACGGACGACGCGGCGTCGCTCACGCTTCGGAATCTACCAAGCGCCGGGGCGTCTTGGCCGAGGACGCATGTCCCTAGTCACGCCCCGGGCGCGAGGCAAGCGGATCGGTCCGAGCTAGCGGCGCTCCGCTTCCTCGAGCCGCTCCCGCGCCCAGTCCGCGGCGCCGACCAGCCCGGCGTCGGGACCGAGGGCAGCGTCGACGATCTGGACGCGAAGCGCCTCGGGTAGCGATGCGATGGCGTCTTCCAGGGCCCGTCGGAAGCTCGGGTTGAGCCCCACGCCACCGCCGAGCACGACGACCTCCGGGTCCACCACCACGCGCACGTCGGCGAACGCTTGCGCCAGCGCCTCGACGGCTTCGCCAACGATGCGGCGCGCCCACGGCGCTCCGCCGTCTGCGGCCTCGATGACCTGGCGCGCGTCCGCGTCCTGCCCCGCGGCGGCCGCAAGGCGCGCCAAGGAGCTTCCCGATGCCAGCGCCTCCAACTTCGGCCGCGGTCCTCCGCGGCCGGCCACGCTGCCGGACGTGTACCCGCGCAGATGACCGACGTGTCCGGCGAGGCCGGTGTGCCCGGGCCACAGGCGCCCGCCGAGGACCAGGCCGCCGCCCACGCCGGTCGAGACGGTCACGAACAGCAACGACGAGCGGCCCCGGCCGTTCCCGAAGCGCGCCTCGCCCCAGGCGGCCGCCTGCGCGTCGTTGATGGCCGCGGCCGGAACGTCGAAGCGCTTCGCGAGGGCCGACTCGATGGGGTACCCGCTCCAGCCGGGCAGGACCTCGGGGCTCATGGCCCAGACGTGGCCGGCATCCACCACGCCGGCGCACGCGATGCCCAGCCGACTCGGCGCATGCGGCGTTCCCTCGAGCAGGTCGCGTCCGGCCGCGGCGACGGCGTCGATCACCGCGGCAGGGCCCTCGGCGGCCGGCGTCGGCACGACCCGTCGCGCGATCACCGTCGCGCCGTCCACCAGCGCCACGGCGCACTTGCTGCCGCCGACGTCGACGGCCAACGCGGGAGCGGAGGCCGTTCGCGCGCCGCGCGCGCAGCGGCGCGTGGCCGTCGGAGTCCTGTGAGCTTCCTTGGCCATGGCGCCCCATGATATGCGGGCCCGAAGCGACGGAGCGACCTGCCGCCGTATCGTGGTGGCGTCTCGGTCGGCGCGGCCGTCGGTGCCGTGCGGGCCGAAGGACCACGAGGTGGTGCCATGCGCGACCACGAGCCAAGTGCGGCCGTGCAGTCCCGGAACGATCACGTCCAGCGCGTGCTGAGGGCGTTGCGTGGCGGCATCGTGGTGTCGTGCCAGGCCACCGACGACTCGCCGTTGAAGGGGCCGGCGTTCATGGCGGCCATGGCGCGCGCTGGCGCGTTGGCGGGCGCGGTCGGCATCCGCGCCAACGGGCCCGCCGACGTGACGGCCATCCGCGCGGCGGTGGCACTGCCCATCATCGGCATCGACAAACGCCCCGACATCGACCCGGTGGCGATCATCACCCCGAACCTCGCCTCGGTCTCGGCGTTGGTGGCTGCCGGTGCCGATCTCGTGGCGATCGACGGCACCCTGCGGCCGCGCGGCGGACCGTCCGCCGCACCGAGCGCGGCCGCGCTCATCGCGCAGGTCCGCGAGGCGCACCCCGACCTGCCGCTGATGGCGGACGTGTCGACCGTGCAAGAGGGCGTGGCGGCGGCCGAGGCCGGCGCCGATCTCGTCGCGACCACGCTGTCGGGCTACACCGAGGACTCGCCCGCGCTGGAGGGTCCGGACCTGGCGTTGGTTGCCGCGCTGGTGGCGGCGCAGGAACGCCCGGTGATCGCCGAGGGCAGGTTCGCGACGCCCGAGCAGGTGCGCGCGGCGTTCGCCGCTGGGGCGCACGCGGTGGTGATCGGCACGGCCATCACCGATCCGCTGGCGTTGGCTCGGAAGTTCGTTCGGGCGGCGCCACGACGGGAAGTGTCGTAGCCGACGGGGCGCGCGGGGCGTTCACGACCGCAGTGGCCGCCCCGAGCGGCAGCGCGGGCGTGGGGGGTAGCTCGTCGATCCGCTCGTCCAAGGAGACGATGGCCGACCCGGCGATGTCCGGCTCGGTCCGGGGCGGCAGCAAGGACTGTTCGACGTCGGCCAGCGCGTCCTTGGCGGTCCGCATCTCGGTCTCGGTGGTCGCGAGCAGGGCATCGATGGTCGTCTGGTCGTCCGTCGCCCTGGCGTCGCTCATGGCGATCTGGCCGAGCGTCACGACGTCGTGCTCGACGCGGTCGAGGCGCTGGTCGATGGCCTGCATCCGTTCGCGGAGGGCGTCCGCTTCCGCGCGGCTGACGTTCGATCCGCCGCAGGCGGACAGGGTGAGGGTGAGCCCCACGGCGAGGAGTGCCAGGAGGGCGCTCCGGCCGTTCGTGGGGAGTCGTTCCGCACTAGCACGATGGGTTGCCATCCGGGTCCGCTCCCGTTCCACCCGCCCGCGCCCGCCGACGAGCCGCACGGTAGCGCGGCCGCCGGGCGCCGGGGCCAGGCACCCGTAGGTGTAGACGCGCGGAAGATGGAAAACGTGATGCGCTGCTGAGAACCGATCAACGGTCGGCGGGCAGGGCTGACTGCACAACGCTGACATGTGGCACTGCTCTTGACAACGCGAACTGCAAGCATCATCATGATGGCGTGGCACCAGGAGCCTTGGACACCTACCGTGACGCCGTCTGGAGCCTGTCGGAGTTCGTCGACGCGGCCAACGCCCTGCTCCCCGACTACCTCCCGAAGGACGCAAGCGGCCGCCTGGCCGACGAGGTGAACCCGCGCCTGGTGCGCCACTACGCCACCATCGGCCTGCTACCGGAGCCCGGCAAGGAAGGCCGAGAGGCGCGCTACCTGTTCGAGCACCTGCTGCGCCTGCTGGTGGTACGCAAGCTGCTGGCGGAAGGCTTCGGCAGCTCCGCCATCCGCGACGCCGTGGCGCGATGCTCCGCCGAGGAGCTGTCGGCGCTGCTCGAAGGATCCGTGCGGGTGGCGCTGGTGCCGCAAGGGACGACCTTGTCCGCCTCGCCGGCAGGACCGGCGCGCCCCACCACGGCGTCGGCCCGTGCCCGAGCGGACCTGCTGCGCGAGGTCCGCGCCAAGGCGGGGTTGGGCCGGGGGGCGCCCGACTCGGCTGCGTCCGCGCCGGCTGCTGCGACGCCCTCCGCGGCCGTGGCCCCGGCCCGGGGGAAGGCTGCGTCCGCGCCGGCCATGTCGGCGCCCGCTGCGTCCGCGCCCACTGCTGGCGCCACCGCCGCGCCCGATGCGCTGAACACCGCCGCGCTCGACGCCGATGCGCTCGAAGCCGCCACGCGCGATGCCGCCGCGCTCGATGCCGACGAGCGGTTCCAAGCTGCTTTGGCTTCGATCTTCCGCCCCACCGCCTGGACGCGCGTGCGCGTCGACGAGGGGCTCGAACTGCACGTTCGCGACGACTACCACCTGCCGCGCAACCGCGCCGGCGACGAGGAACTGCTGCGCCTCTTGAAAGCCGTCCTGCTCGACCTCGAGCAGCGTTCGAAGGGAAGGCCCTGACGGCGCAGCCCGTCATCGACCGTACCTAGCGCCCGCCGCGCGTTCGAACGCGGCGGCGCCGACCGCGACACCGCACCCGGGAGACACCCGGGGGCAGAGGGGAGAGCTCATGTCCAACACCGTCGGAACCCAGCAGCAAGTCCAGGGGGGAAGTGCGAAGGCGCCGCGCCCGAAGGTCGAGGTGGTACCTGCCAGGCAGGCGTTGCCGATGGGAGGTTCGCTCGATCTGCTGGTCACGATCGACGTCGAGTTCCCGCCCGTCGAGGTCGATCGCAAGCCGCTCGACCTGGCGTTGGTGATCGATCGTTCCGGCTCGATGAGCGGCGCGCCGCTCGAGGCCGCCAAGCGGGCGGCCGAAGTGGCGGTGGGCATGCTGCTGCCGGGCGACCGCGTGGCGGTGGTGGCGTACGAGAGCGGCGTGCAGGTGGTGGTGCCCTCCGCCGTCGTCGGCGCCGACCGCAGCCGCATCGTGGGGCCCATCCGCACCATCGCGCCGGGAGGCAGCACGGCGCTGTACGCCGGCTGGGCGGAAGGGCTCTCGCAGGTGCTGCGCGCTCAGGCGTCTTCGGGCGACGCCTCGCACGACGCCCACGACTCCGACGCCGCCCACGCCGCC
>CAZACZ010000033.1:4441-33576 GCA_964483695.1 uncultured bacterium
CGCCGACGACGTCGACGCCGCCATCCGCCGCATCGTGCTCCTGACGGACGGCATGGCCAACGTCGGACCCAGCCGGCTGGACGAGATCGCCCCCGACGTCGGCCGCGCCGCCCAGCTGGGCGTCACCACCACGACGCTCGGGTTCGGCGTCTCGTACGACGAGCACCTACTCCGCGGCCTCGCCGACGCCGGTCTGGGGAACTACGTCTACACCGAGGACGCTTCCCAGCTCGTCGGCGTGTTCGAGCAGGAGCTCGCCGGGCTGGGCGCCTTGCGCGGCCGGCAGCTGCGCTTGGCGCTGGAGGGCGGCGGGGCGACGCTGGCGCACGTCGCTCGTGGTCTTGGCAGCGACGCGCGCGGGCTGGTGCTCCCCGATCTGGTGGCGGGCATGCCGCTCGACTTGCTGGTGCGCGCCACCATCGACGCCGCCAAGGCCGGCGCGGCCGCCGCCACGCCGCCGACCTTGGTGCTCCGCTGGGACGACGTGCTCACCGGCAGCGAGGAGGAGCAGCGCTACGACCTTGCGCTGCCGTGGGTCGACCCGGCGGCCTTCCAGCGCATGCCCGTCGACGAGCGCGTGAGCGCCATGGTGCGCGCCGCCGAGCTCGCCGAGTTCAAGGCGCAGGCGGTCGAAGCAGCCCGCCAACGCGACGTCCGGCATGCCGAGGCATCGATCGCCCAGGCGCGGCAGGCGTTGGCCGCCATGCCGGCGAGCGCCTTGCGCGACCGCGAAGCCGGCGAGGTCGATGCGCTCGAGCAGCAGCTGCAAGCGCGCGCGTACGAGAAGCTCAGCCGCACGGGCGAGCAGCTCGTGCGCAACTTCGCCCGCGGCATCGAGCCGGAGAAGCGCGCGGCGATGGCGCAGGCCGAAGGGGAGTGGCGCGCCAGGAAGGCCGCGATGGCGGTGCGGGGCGCGGGCACGACGCCGGCCGCCGGGGACCAGGCCGTATGGCACCGCCGCGACGGCGCCCCGGTGCGCGTGCAGCTGGTGCTGGGGGACATCACCGACCAGGCCGTCGACGCCATCGTGAACTCCAGCAACCGTGGCCTGTTCGGCACCGCCGGCGTGGACGGCGCCATCCACCGCAGGGGCGGGCCCGACCTCACGGCCGCGGCCCGCTCGATCGGCGGCATCGACTTCGGCGAGGCGGTGTTCACCCCTGGGTTCGCCCTGCCCGCCACCTACGTCATCCACACCGCCACCCCGCCCTGGGGCACGACCGGCGACGAGCTGGCCACCTTGGGGCGCTGCTACCGCGCGGCGTTCGACATGGCCGAGCAGTTGGGGGCTCGCAGCGTCGCCCTTCCGGCCATCGGGACGGGCACGTACCAGTACCCGGCCGCCGAGGCGGCGCGCGTGGCCGTGGCGCAGGCGCGGGAGTGGGTCACGGGGAGGAGCTCGAAGGTGGACGTGGTGCGCTTCGTGGTGGTGGACCGCGACGCGCTGAGGGCGTACCTGGGGGCGCTGAGCGCCTAAGGAGGTACGTGCGGCGCCGGCCCGCGATGGGGAGCGGGCCGGCGCCGTCGTCGTGATGGGAGCGCTTGGAGACGCGGTCGGGCGCCGTGGGACGCCTTGGGGCGCTGCCCCTGTCACCATCGGCTAGTCTGGCGCATGGCGGCTGCGAACGACGGCGCCGACGGCGCACGGGGTCCTCGCCCTGAGCCCACGGGCGACACCACGCGGCACGCGGGTCGTGCGCCTCGCCAGGAGCGCCGTGGCGACGCCGCGGATCCGCTCCCACAGGCAGTGACCGGCCACCGCCTCGCGTTCCACGACACCTTCGATGGTCCCGGCCTCGACCCCGCCAAGTGGTTGCCGTACTACCTGCCGCACTGGAGCTCTCGGGCGCGCAGCGCACCGCGCTACACCCTCCGCGATGGCGGCCTGGTGCTCCGCATCGACGAAGACCAGGAACCGTGGTGTCCCGAGTACGACGGGGGCATCCGCTGCTCGTCGATCCAGACCGGCCTGTTCGCCGGTCCGGTCGGCGGCACCGTCGGTCAGCATCGCTTGAGGAGCGGGCCGGTGGTGCGCGAGGCGCAAGAGAACGTGCGCCTCTATACCCCCACCTACGGCTACTTCGAGGTGCGGGCGAAGGTTCCGAGCGCGCCGGACGCCATGGCTGCGTTCTGGATGATCGGGTACGAAGACGTGCCAGACCGATCGGCCGAGATCTGCATCATGGAGATCTTCGGCCGTACCGTCGGCGATCGCCACGCCACCCTCGGGTACGGTCTGCACCCCTTCGGCGACCCGACCATCGTGGACGCGTTCCACCAGGAGGTGGTGGCGATCGACGTCACCGCGTTCCATCGGTACGGCGCACATTGGGCGCCGGGCTTCGTCGACTTCTACCTCGACGGTCGGCGCTTGCGCCGTATCGAGCAGGCGCCCGCCTATCCGATGCAGTTCATGCTCGGGATCTACGAGTTCCCGCCTGGCGGGGCTCGTACGGGAAACGGGCCGTACCCCAAGGAGTTCGTAGTCGGCGAGGTACGAGGGCACGGGCGTACCGAGGCCCACCAGCGCGCCGAACGACCATGAGGAGTGCACGCCATGAAGACCTACGTCGTCCCCGCCCCCGATCGCCCCACCCTGCCCGTGCGCGGCACCGACGCCACCTTCCCGGTGCGCCGCATCTACTGCGTCGGCCGCAACTATGCCGAGCACGCCGTCGAGATGGGTCACGACCCGAACAAGGAGCCACCCTTCTTCTTCACCAAGCCGGCCGACGCGGTGGTGCCGAACGGCGGCACGCTAGCCTTCCCGCGCGCCACCGACGACCTGCACCACGAGATCGAGCTGGTGGTGGCGATGAAGAGCGGCGGCACGAACATCCCGGTCGAGCGCGCGCTCGAGCACGTGTTCGGCTACGGCGTCGGGCTCGACATGACGCGCCGCGACCTCCAGGCGGTGGCGAAGAAGATGGGCCGCCCGTGGGACATGGCCAAGGGGTTCGACGAGTCGGCGCCGATCGGCACGCTGGTGCCCGCCTCCGAGATCGGACACCCCGAGCAGGGCGCCATCTGGCTCGACGTGAACGGCGAGCGACGCCAGACCGGCGACCTGGCCCAGCAGATCTGGAAGGTCGCCGAGACCATCTCCTACCTCAGCACGCTGGTCGAACTGGCCGCAGGAGACCTCATCATGACCGGCACCCCCGCCGGCGTCGGCGCGGTGGCGCCGGGCAGCACGTTGCGCGGCCACGTGGATGGGGTGGGGGAGATCGAGGTGCGGTACCGCGGGGTGTAGTCGCCACCCGCCGCCGCCCTAGCTCCCCCACACCCGCGCGAACAGGCGCAGGAAGTTCTCGCCCAGGATCTTGGCGATCGCGGCGTCGTCGTAGCCGCGCCGGCCGAGCGCGTCGATCAGGTTCCAGATGTCAGCGTAGCTGTTGAAGTCGGCCAGCGCGCGCTTCGGCGAGCGGCGGTCGCCGCTGACGTGGCGTGCGTACTCGACGCCCATCGGCAGGTACTCGGGCCGCGCCCACGGGTCGGGCACGATCTCCTGGTACGTGCCGAGGCTCATGTCGGTGCCGATCCCGACCGTGTCCACCGAGCCGGTGAGCTGCACCACGTGATCGAGGTGGTCGAGGAAGTCGGCCAGGGTGGGCCATGCGGTGGAGCCGGCGCGGAAGCAGAGCGGGCCGAACGGAGCCAGCCCGATGATGCCTCCGCGGCGCGTGCAGGCCAGGATGAGGTCGTCGGGGAGGTTGCGCGGCGAGTCGACCAGCGCCCTGGCGTTGGCGTGGGAGAACACCAGCGGGTCGGCGCTCGCGTCGATCATCTCCATGGCCGAGCGGTAGCCCACATGGGCGCCGTCCAGCACGATGCCGAGGCGGTTCGCTTCGGCCACGAAGGCGCGGCCGAAGCTGGTCAGGCCGAGGTCGCGCGGCTCGAGGCAGCCGCTGCAGATCAGGTTGGCGCGGTTGTACGCCGGCAGCATCATGCGCAGGCCCAACCGATGGAACGCCTCGAGTCGATGCAGGCCGCCACCCACCCACTCGCCGCCCTGGGCATGCAGCAGAAGCGCCACGCCGCCTTGACGGTGCGCCTCGCGGATGTCCGCGGTGGTGAACGCGACGCGTACCGTCGGGTGAAGCCGCGCCGCCAAGTGGTACGACATCAGGTTCCCCAACGCCGCGTCCAGGTCGTCGAACACGCCGCAGGCGGTGACGGCATAGCAGGTGGCGCCGTGGCGGTGCGCGTTGGCGTAGTCGGCGTCGGGCCAGGCCTGCATGCAGGCGTCGAGGAAGAGGTACGGGTGCGGACGCTCGAGCACCGCGTGGAAGCCCTTGTTCGGGCGCAGCTCGGGTGGGGTCATGCTTCGGCTCCCGTCCGGCTCACGCGATCGGCGGCGTGCGCCCGTGCCACGAGGTGCTCGTCTGGAAGGCGTGCGCCACCTTCAGCACGGTGGCCTCGTCGAAGAATCGCCCGGCGATGTGCAGGCTGAGCGGCAGCCCCTCGGCGTCGAACCCGCACGGGACGGCGATGGCCGGCACGCCGGCGAGGCTGTAGACGCGGGTGTACTGGCCGGCGGCCTTGCCCACGCCGTAGATCTTCTCGAGCGCCTCCTGCTTGGAGGTGATCGGCGGCCGGTCGACGATCTTCACCGCGCCACCGGCGGAGCCCGCCCCCACCAGCACGTCGACGTCCTGCAGCGCGTCGGTCACTTGCCGCGCCACGACCACGCGCGCGCGCTGCGCCAGCGACGCCAGCCCGGCAGGCAGGATGGCGCCCACCATCGAGCTGACGCGGGTGTTGTAGTCGAAGTCGGCGTAGCGCGTGAGCAGGTTCGTACGGTGGTAGCTGGCCGCCTCGGGCTTGGTGAGCGCCGGGGAGACGAAGCGCGTCTCTCGCATCAGCGGGAGGCTGACGTCGACCGTCGTGGCGCCGTGGCCGCGCAGCACGTCGAGGGCCACGTGCACCGCGTCGATGGCGGCCTGGCTGGTGATGTCGTCGGTCACCATCTCGTGCACCACGCCGATGCGCAACCCGGCGAGGTCGGTGGCGTTCGCGAGCGGCGCCAGGTAGTCGGGCACGGGCTCGTGGCTGCTGGTGGGGTCGCGCTCGTCGCGGCCGGCGATCACCCCGAGCAGCACCGCGGTGTCCTCGGCGGT
The DNA here is from genome assembly GCA_964483695.1 of uncultured bacterium. Classification (GTDB taxonomy): domain Bacteria; phylum Deinococcota; class Deinococci; order Deinococcales; family Trueperaceae; genus CAZACZ01. The sequence goes on from CAZACZ010000033.1 coordinate 9,562, forward strand.
GCGCGCCATCGGGCCGACGCAATCCAGCGTCCAGCCGAGCGGGAAGACGCCGTCGCGGCTGACGCGCGACCAGGTGGGTTTCAGGCCGACCACGCCGCAGGCGGCGGCCGGGCCGCGGATCGAGCCGCCGGTGTCGCCGCCCAGCGCGGCGCTCACCAGGCCGGCGGCCAGCGCGGTGGCGGAGCCGCTCGAGGAGCCGCCCGGGTTGCGTTCGAGGTTCCACGGGTTTCGCGGAACGCCGTAGGGGAAGCCGATGGTGGGCCCCATGTGGAACTCGTGGGTGTTGAGCGTGCCGAGCAGCACGCCGCCGGCCGCCCGCAGGCGGGCCACGACGGTGGCGTCGCGCGTCCCGACCTGGTCCTGGTAGATGCGCGAGCCGCCGGTGACGCGCACCCCGTCGATCTGCATCTGGTCCTTGATGCCGAAGGGGATGCCGTGGAGCGGCCCGAGGTAGGTCCCGGCGGCGATCTCCCGCTCGGCCTGCCGAGCGCGGTCGAGCGCCAAGTCGGCGGTGACGGTGATGAACGAGCGCGTGGCGGCGTCGTAGCGGCGGATGCGGTCGAGGTAGAGCTCGGTGAGCGCCACCGGCGTGAGCTCGCCGCTGCGGATCAGGCGCGCCTGCTCGACGAGCGACAGGAAGGCGTAGCGGTCATCGAGCACGGTCGGTGCCTCCTGCGCTGGTCGCGCCGGCGTCTGCGCTCCTCGGCGACGTGGCGCCCCTCGGCATCTCGACGTAGCCGACCAGCGTCGGCCACGGTTCGTTCTCCAGCGTCCCGTAGGCCTCCATGTGGGTGAGGCCTTCGATCAGGGCGTTGACGCTGGCCGTCACCTCGACCAGCTCGATCTCGGGGATGACGTAGCCTTGCTGCGCGAGGAGCAGGCGCACCTGCTCGACGCTCAGGTCGGTGGGCGAGGGCGACGGGTCGGGCTTCACGCGGGCCTCCCTGGGGGGTTCCGAAGCGTCTCGGCGACGGCGCCGTTGCAGAGGATGTAGGCGTAGTCGCCGGGGTTCACGCGCGACATCACGCCGCGCAACATGATCAGGATGGTCTCGTCGTACACGGCCCGGAGCACCTCGAGCTCGTCGAAGGTGTGGGGCGAGATCACCCGACCGAGCACCGTGCCCTTTGGCACCGTCTTGCCGAGCATGTCGAAGCCGACTTCCGGTAAGAACAGGCCGCCGTGGTGCGGCGCCAGCAGCGTGCGAGGACCGCTGAGCATCGTCTGCTTCGGGGGAAGGACGATCTCGCCTTCGAGCATGCCGAGGTGGACGAGGACGTTGCGGACGCCCACGAAGCAGCGCTCGATGTACGCCTTCGGGTCGGGCACGTTGCCGCCGAGTTGGGCGATGACGGCGGGGATGCCCTTCGACTTCGCGTACTGGCTGAGGGTGCCGCCTTGCTCCGGCGTCGGCGCGGTGTAGAGCAGGTCGGTGCCGCACAGCCTGGACAGCTCGGCCGACGCACGGCCGACCGGCGAGTCGTCGTGCTCGAGCAGGATGTAGTCGATGGCGGTCTCGGTGTTGCCGCAGTGGAAGTCGATCAGGGCGTCGAGCCCTTCGACGAACGAGGTGCTGATGACGTGAGCGATCTGCTCCGTCAGCCATCCCCGCGGGTTGCCAGGGAAGACGCGGTTCAAGTTCGTCTTGTCGGTGTTCATCCCCTGGCCGGTGCTGCGGGTGAACGACTCGAAGGCGACCGGGTTGCCGACCGGCAGTGCGCGGATGGTGCCCCGCAGGCGCGCCGGGTCGATGCGCTCGAGCACCGCACGGATGACTTGCACGGTGAACGCCTCGTCGCCGTGCGAGGTGCTGAAGAGGCCGAGGGTGGGGCCGTCGGCGGCGCCGCGCAGCGTATGGATCGCCAGGCGCAGCGTCTCGCCCGACGCCCTGGTGGTGACGGGCGCCCAGGTGAGGTCCCGGGCGCCGGTGGGGGGAGGGGTCGTGGGGTCGATCATGGTTCCTCCGAGCACGAGTACGAAGGGGCGGCAGCGAGGCGACGACCGTGCGTCGTATGGGCGCGGGCGCTCACAGCGTCGGGTCGAACACGTCGCGTAGCCAGTCGCCTAGGAAGTTGACGGACAGCACCGTCAGCACGATGGCGAGACCGGGGAAGGTGGCCAGCCACCAGGCCAGCGCGAAGTACTCGCGTCCGGTGGCGAGCATCGTGCCCCAGGTGGGGATGGACGGCGGGATGCCGAGGCCGAGGAAGGTGAGCGAGGCCTCCGAGATGATGACGGTGCCGATCTGCAGGCTGGCGATGACGATGACCGAGGCGAACACGTTCGGCAGGACGTGCTTGAGCATGATCGGCAGGGCGCGCGCGCCGAGCGCGCGGGCCGCCTGGATGTACTCGAACTCGCGCACCGCCAGGACCTGGCCGCGCACCACGCGGGCGTACTCGACCCAGCCGGTGATCGCGAGCACCAGGATGATGTTGCCGAGGCTGGCGCCGAGGGTGGCCATGAACACGATCGCCAGCAGCAGGAACGGGAAGGCGAGGAACACGTCGACCACGCGCATCAGCACCGTGTCCACGCGGCCGCCGAGGAAGCCGGCGAGCAGGCCGAGGAAGGTGCCAAGCGTGGCCGCCAGCACCACGACCGACACGCCCACCAGCAGCGAGATGCGGGTGCCGTAGATGGCGCGGCTGAGGATGTCGCGGCCGAGTTGGTCGGTTCCCAGCAGGTGGTTGACCGAGCCGCCCTCGGCCCACACCGGCGGCGCGAGGCGCGCGCGGAGGTCTTGGCGCGTCGGGTCGTGCGGCGCGATCTGCGGCGCGAAGACCGCCAGGACGACCAGCAGCGCGAGGATCAGCGCGCCGGCGGTGGCGGTGCGGCTACGGTAGATGGCGCGTAGCGCGGCCCAGCGCCGGTTCTTCGCGGGGCGGCCGTGGTCCGAGGCGCGGGCCTTGCGAGGAAGCGCCGACGGTTCACTCATAGCGGATCCGTGGGTCGATGAGGGCGTACAGCAGGTCGACGGCGAGGTTGACGAAGACGAACGTCACGGCGATGATGAACACGCTCGTCTGCACCACCGGGTAGTCGTAGTTGTAGATCGATTGGGTCAGGAGCCGGCCGACGCCCGGCCAGGCGAAGATCGTCTCGGTGATGATGGCGCCCCCGAGCAGGTGCCCCATCTGCAGCCCCACGACGGTGGTGATGGGGATCAGGGCGTTGCGAAGGGCGTGGCGCACGAGCACCGTGCGCTCGTCGAGCCCCTTGGCGCGCGCCGTTCGCACGTAGTCTTGGCGCATCACCTCCAGCAGGCTCGAGCGCGTCAGGCGCGCCACCATCGCCGCCAGGCCGGCGCCGAGCGCGAAGGCGGGCATGACGATGTGCGCCGCGGTGCCGTAGCCCGACGGCGGCAGCCACTTGAGGTTGGCGCCGAAGAGCACGATGAGCATGATCGACAACCAGAAGTTCGGTACCGCGCGGCCCAGCACCGCCAAGGTGGTGGCGACGTTGTCGTAGAAGGAGTTGCGGCGGATGGCGGAGATGGCGCCCAGCAGCATGCCGACCGGCACGGCGCCGCCCAACGACACGAAGGTGAGCAGCAGCGTCGCCGGCACGCGTTCGAGCACCAGGCCGAGCGCGGGCCGTCCGAAGGTGAACGAGGTCCCGAAGTCGCCGCGGAAGATCCCGGCCATGAAGCGCACGAACTGCACGTGCAGGGGAGCGTCGAGGCCGAGCGCGCGGCGGATCGACGCGAGGTTCTCGCGCGAGCCCTCCGGGCTGACCAGCAGGCGGGCCGGGTCGCCGATGGCGCGCAGGATCACGAAGGTGAAGACGAGCACCGCCAGGATCACGAACAGCGCCTGCAGCAGCCGTCTGAGGGTGTAGCGTCCCACGGGACTCCTCGAGGGAAGGGGTTGGGTAGGTGCGGACCCGTGGGGGGATCGGGTCCGCACCTACCCAGCATCGTTCGTCAGGCTCGGCCTGTCGCACCGAGCCAAGGGTGGTGCCTAGCGCAGGGTGATGTCTTTGCCCAGGACGTACTCGTCCTTGCGGGCGGTCCAGGAGATCCGCTCGTTGACGCCGTACAGGTCGAGCTGGAGGTAGAGGGCGATCATCGGGAGGTCGTTGTAAAGGCGCTCTTGCAGCGTGTACGCGACTTCCGCGCGCTTCGCCGGATCCATCTCGGAAGCGTAGGCGTCGACCAGGCGGTCGTACTCCTCGTTGTGGACGAAGGTCTCGATGCCGCCCGACTTCACCAGGGCGCGCAGCGGGCTGGTGGCGTCGGGGGTGGGCGCGCCGTAGTTGAACATCCACAGCGGCTCGACCTTGCCCGAAGCGGGCTCGGGGTTGCCGATGTACATGTCGCGCATCACCTGCAGCGCCACGGGCAGGACCTCGGCACGGATGCCGACGTCGCCCAGCATCGCCGCGAGCGCTTCGGCCACCTCGACGCCCTTGTTGACGATGCCGTCGCTGGTCATGAAGCGGATGTCGAAGCCGTTGGGGTAGCCGGCTTCGGCCAGAAGGGCGCGCGCCTTCTCCGGGTCGTACGGGTACGGCTGGAAGTCGGCGGAGTAGCCGAACATGTCGGGCCGGAAGATGGTGGCGAGCGGGGTGCCGTAGCCGTTCAGCACGGCGTCGATGAGCAGCTGGCGGTCGATGGCGTAGGCCATCGCCTGGCGCACGCGCACGTCCTGCAGCGGCTCGGCGCCGTTCAGCAGGTCCATGTGCATGAACACCGTGCGGCGACCGGTGTTGGCTTCGGCGCGCAGGTTCGGGTCGGCGTCGAGCAGCGGGATGGCGTCGTAGTTGAGGCCGACGATGATGTCGACGGTGCCGGCCTGCAGTTCGGCGAGGCGGGTGGAGGCCTCGGGGATGGGACGGAACACCAGGCGGTCGATCGACGGGCGGCCGCCCCAGTAGTCGTCGTTGGCCTCGAGCACGAGTTGCTGCCCGAGCGTCCAGGAGACGAAGCGGTACGGGCCGGTGCCGACGGGGTGGGCGCTGAACTCCTCTTCGCTCACCATCGAGGTGTACGCCGGCGGGACCATGTGCAGGCTCGCCATCTTCGGCAGGAAGTTCGGATCGGGCGTGCGGGTGTGCACGATGACGGTGTACGGGTCGACGATCTCGACCTCACCGAACTCGCGGTAGTCGGTGTTGAAACGCACCGCGTTGGGGTCGAGCAGGCGCGCGATGGAGTAGCGCACCGCCTCGGCGTCGAACGGCTCGCCGTTGTGGAACGTCACGCCGCGGCGCAGTTCGAAGCGCCAGGAGAGGTCGTCGAGCTTCTCCCACGACGTCGCCAGCGCCGGCGTGATGGTCAGCATGTCGCCGCTGAGCGCCACCAGGCCGTCGTAGAGGTTGAAGAGCAGGTGCCCGCCGTTGGCGCCGCGCGTCTTGTGCGGGTCGCCCGAGGGCGGGTCGTCGGTGAGGGCGATCGTCACCGTGGTGGGGGCGTTGCCCTGGGCGGACACGACCGCCGAGATGGCGAACAGCAACGTCAACAGGAGCAGGACGAGGATCCTTGGCTTCATGCGGGACTTCCTTCCGGTGCGCGAAGGGTGTGCGGCGTCGAACATCTGCCTGGTATGCGGCTCGCTCGTCAGGAGCGCCTCCTTCCACCCCCGGTGCGGACGTGGTCGGTGCGGTCGTGCGCCGCGCCAGTTGGCACGGCGGAGTCGAGGTCGGCGACGATGAAGGCGTAGTCGCCCGGCTGCACGGCGGTGGGTAGCACCCGCATCTGCAGCAGGATCGAGCGGGCGTAGGGAGCTTCGAGCGTGGCCACGGTCTCGAGCGCGTACGGGTCGAGCACGCTGCCCAAGAGGGTGCCTTGCGCCAGCGGCCGGTCGATGGCGTCGATGCCGACGGCCGGGTGGAAGATGCCGCCTTCGGGCACCCGCATCAGGACGCGCCGCGTGAGGAGCCGCTGCTCGGTCGGACGCGAGCCGGGCTCGTCGAGCATGCCGAGGCCCCAGGCGACGTTGCGCACGCCCTGGGCGGCGCGCTCCAAGAACCCCGGGTCGGTGTACAGCATGCTGCCGCCGACCTCGGCCAGGACGGCGGGGATGCCGCGCTCGGCGGCGTAGCTGGTGAGCGAGCCGCTGGCCTGCGGGCCGCGGTACAGCGTGGCCATCCCGAACGCGCGCGAGAGCCGTTCGCTCTCCTGGTCGGTCGGTCCGCCCGACTGCTTCACGAAGGTGTAGTGGATGACGCGCTCGGCGCTGCCGCCGTCGATGTGGAGCAGCGCGTCGGCGCGGTCGACGAGGCCGTTCAGTTCGGCGGCGATGCGCTCGGAGAGCCAGCCGCCCTTCGAGCCCGGGAACTGGCGGTTGAGGTCGAGCATGTCGAGCGGGTTGTTGCGCGTCTGGGACGCGAGTGCTGGCGGGTTCGCCACCGGCACCGCCAGCAGGGTGCCGCGCAGTTCGTTCGGGTCGATGTCCTGGAGCGCGAGGCGGATCGCGTCGATGGCGAAGATCTCCTCGCCGTGCACCACGCCGACCACCAGCAGGGTCGGGCCGGGGAGCGCGCCGTGGATGGCGTGCAGCGGTAACGCCAGACGGTAACCGCCCGCGAGGTTCGCGATCGGCAGCCGGGTGCGGCCGCGCTCGCCGGGCTGCAGCTCGAGGTCGTGGTAGCGGAAGGGGGTCACGACGGCGCTCCGCTGGTGCCGCGGCGCGCGCCCCAGGTGGCGGCGAAGACGCGGATCCAGTTGCCGCCGAGGATCGCGCCGATCTCGTCGTCGGCGAACCCCCGCGCCACCAGCCCGCGCACCACGTTGGGCCAGCCGTACACGGTGTCGAAGCCGGCGACGTACTTCTCGTCGATGGTGTAGCCGCCCCACGCGCCCGGCACCTGCCGACCGAACTGGAAGCGGAAGACGGTCTCGCCCAGCGTCTTGCCGCCGAACAGGTCGGTGCCGATGCCGACGTGCGCCACGCCCACCAGGTCGGCGACGTACGCCACGTGGTCGAGGAACGCGTCGACGTCGGGGCGCACGCCCCGTGTGCGCTCGCAGAACTGCGAGTGGGGGCAGAGGCCGACCAGGCCACCGCTGTCGGCGGCGGCGCGGATCTGCTCGTCGGTCAGGTTGCGCGGGTGGTCGGTGAGCGCCTTGGCGTTCGAGTGCGAGAACACCACCGGGGCCTGCGACACGCGCGCGGCGTCGAGCGAGGTGCGCTCCCCGGTGTGCGAGAGGTCCACCGTGATGCCGACGCGGTTCATCTCGAGCACCACGCTCTTGCCGAACGCCGTGAGGCCGCCGTTGGCCGGCTCCATGCAGCCGTCCCCGAGGCGGTTGCGCTCGTTGTAGACGAGGTTCACGATGCGCAGGCCGAGTTCGAAGAAGATCGGCACCAGGTAGGTGTCGCCCTCGAACGGGTCGGCGCCTTGCAGGCCGTACACCAGGCCGAGCGTGCCGGCCTGGTGATGGGCCTGGATGTCGCCGGCGTGGAGGACCCGACGCGCGCGGCCGCCGGCGACTTCGTCCAGGCTGAGGTAGTCGAAGACGCGCCGGATGGTGGCTCGCGCGTCCTCTCCAGGCATGGCGATCGTCTCGTTGCTGACGGTGACGCCGTTGTCGCGGTACTGATCGATGCGGTCGCGGCCCTCGACGTCGGGAGCGGGGCGCATCAACATCGAGCCGCCGAGCCCGTCGACGATCGGGAAGCGTGCCTGCAATGCCTGCGCCCGACGTTCGCCTTGCTCGTCGAGCCCGAAGTCGAACGGTGATGCCACGTCGGCTCCCTTATCGAGGGGGTGAGGAGGCTTCGTGTCGGGACGGCGGGAGCGGGGGAACGCGAGGGGAGCCGTCTTATGACCTGCTTGTCAGACAACCGAGTGAGCAGATAATATGACCCACACCCGGAGGTGTCAAGCGCCGGGCCCCACCTTCTGCCGGTCGGCGTCGTCGGCCGTGTCTCGGGTCAGGAGGCAGCGGTATGCTGCACGCATAACCATGACGGTCTTCACGCGCGTCGATCGGACCACGGTCTCCGACACGGTCATCGACCAGATCACCGCATTGATCCGCCGCGGTGAGTTGAAACCCGGCGACCGACTCCCGAGCGAGCATGGGCTCTCGCAGCTGCTCGGGGTCGGGCGCTCGTCGATCCGCGAGGCCTTGAAGGTCTTGGAGGCGATGGGCCTCATCCGCCGCGGCCCCGACGGCTCGTTCGTGAGCGACGACTTCTCCAGCGGCGCGATGTCGAAGGTGCTCTACACCGAGCTGATGGCGCGCCAGCTCGACATCATCCACCTCTACGAGGCGCGCCAGCTGCTCGAGACGCACCTCGGCGCCCTTGCCGCCGCCAACGTCAGCGACGAGGACCTCGAGGACCTCGAGCGCCTTTGCGATGCGATGGAACGCACGCCGGACGACCGCGTCCTGGATCACGTGAAGCTCGACCGCGAGTTCCACGTGCGCCTCTGCGAGATCGCCGGCAACCCCGTGCTGAACCGCTTGTGGGAACTCGCGTTCGCGGTGCTGTTCGAGATCCGCCAGAGCATCCCCTTCACGCCGGCCGACATCCGCCTCTCCGACAGGCGCCACCGCTTGTTGCTCGAGGCGCTGCGCTCGCGCGATCCGGATCGGGTGCGCAAGACCATCGCCGAGACGCTCGAGGGTGGCCAGCGCCTCCTGGTGGGCTACCTGACGAGCAGGGCGGCAGCCGACTCCTGAACCGCACGCCGGCGCATGGCGGCGCCGGTACGTTCGCGCCGCAGGCGGGCCCGACGCCGGGCAACGCATGGGCGGCGCACCAGCCGAAGCGTCTTTGCGCTTCGTGCCCACGAGAGGGCGTGCGCCCTTGACTTCCGACCAGACTCCCGTAGCCAACACCGCGACCCACGACGGCCGTGTGGCGGCCGAAGCGCGGGCCCTGCACCACGAGGCCGTCGTCATCGACGGCCTGTTCTGCAAGCTCTACTCCCCCATCCCCCCGACGCCGGAGATCGGCGACATGATGTTCGACCACATCCTGGCCAGCGGGGTGACGGCGTTCAGCGACTCGGTGGTGGCCGACTCCTACCCGCAGTCGATGCCGGAGGCGATCGTCAAGCTTCACGACGAGGTGGCGGTGGTCGAGGCGTTCCCCGAGAAGGCGTTGGTGGCGCGCAGCGTGGCCGACATCCACGAAGCGAAGCGCAGCGGTCGCGTCGGCGTCGTCCTCAGCACGCAGGGGCTGGCGTGCATCGGCGAGGACACCCGCAACCTCTGGGTGCTCCAGCAACTCGGCGTGCGCATCATGCAGATCACCTACAACGAGCGCTGCGCCATCGGCTGCGGTTGCAAGGAGCCCGTCGACACCGGCCTCACGCGCGTCGGGCAGAAGGTGATCGAGGAGATGAACCGCCTCGGGCTGGTGGTGGACGTGTCCCACGTCGGCGAGCGCACGGCGCTGGAGGCGGCGCGCTACGCCAAGGCGCCGGTGATCGCTTCGCACGCGGGGGTGCGCGCGCTCAACCCGCACGTGCGCAACCTGAAGGACGAGCTGATCGACGCCATCGCCGCGACCGGCGGGGTGATCGGCCTCTGCCCGCACTCGATCTTCGTCGAGAAGGAACGCGGCGTCTGGCCCGACGTCGACGACTACATCGATCACATCGCGTACGTCGTCGACCGCGTCGGCATCGACCACGCCGCCATCGGCACCGACAACTTCCAGTACGCCACGCACTACACCCGCGTCGGCCGCACCGGCTTCGAGCGCACCTACCCCGGCTTCTTCGGCGGCTACGGCGAGAGCGAGAAGCACGCCCGCGGGTTCTCGAAGTGGTCCGACTGGCCGAACCTGACGGCGTCGTTGGTGCGCCGCGGCTTCACGGCGGAGGAGGCGAAGAAGATCCTGGGCGGGAACTTCCTACGGGTGTTCGAGGCGGTGTGGGGAGGGTAGGCAGGAGCGGCGGCCTGGCCAGCGCCCCCGCGCTCCGGTCCGTGCCGTAGGCTAGGAGGAAACGGAGGCCGGCGAGGCCTCCGATCGACCGCCTACCGCCTGTGCCGCGGTCGGCCCTCGCGGCCGCCCGGGCTTCCTGTGCCCATGACGGGTCGAGCCGCCAAGCCCGGCGAGCGCGCCCCCGAGGAACGGAGCGACCGCATGACCCCGACCACCCCGAAGATCGTCTGGACCATCGTCGACGAAGCGCCCGCGCTGGCCACCTACTCGCTCTTGCCGATCGTCGAGACGTTCGGCAAGGCGGCGGGCATCGCCTTCGAGACGCGCGACATCTCGCTGGCCGGGCGCATCCTGGCGAAGTTCCCGGAGCGCTTGCCGGAGGATCGGCGCGTGTCCGACGACCTGGCGTACCTGGGCGAGTTGGCCACCAAGCCGGAAGCGAACATCATCAAGCTGCCCAACATCAGCGCTTCGGTGCCGCAGCTGAAGGCCGCCGTCAAGGAGCTGCGGAGCCAAGGCAACGAGCTTCCCGACTACCCCGACGAGCCCGCCACCGCCGAGGAGCGCGAGGCGCGCGCGCGCTACGACCGCGTCAAGGGGAGCGCCGTGAACCCGGTGCTGCGCGAGGGGAACTCCGATCGCCGCGCGCCCGCCTCGGTGAAGGCGTACGCCCGCAACCACCCGCACTCGATGGGCGCCTGGAGCGCAGATTCGAAGTCGCACGTGGCGACGATGGGCGAGGGCGACCTGCGCTCGAACGAGGTGGCCGCCACGGTCGCGGCCGCGGACGCCGGCCAGGCGCGCATCGAACTCGTGGCGAAGGACGGCAGCACCAGCGTCCTGAACCCGAAGGTGTCGCTCGACGCCGGCGAGGTGATCGACGCCACCACCATGAGCCGCAAGGCGCTGCGCGCGTTCCTGGCCGAGCAGGTCGAGGACGCCAAGCGCCAGGGGGTGCTCTTCAGCCTGCACCTCAAGGCGACGATGATGAAGGTGTCCGACCCGATCATCTTCGGCCACGCGGTCGAGGTGTTCTTCCAGCCGGTGTTCGATGCGCACGCCGCCACCTTCGCCGAGCTGGGCGTGAACGCCAACGACGGCCTCGGCGAGCTGTACGCCAAGCTCGCCGCCTTGCCCGAGGCCAAGCGCCAGGAGATCGAGGCCGACATGGCCGCGGTCCTGGCCGACCGGCCCAAGCTGGCGATGGTCAACTCCGACAAGGGCATCACCAACCTGCACGTCCCCAGCGACGTCATCGTGGACGCCTCGATGCCGGCCGCCATCCGCACCTCGGGGCGCATGTGGGGCCCGGACGGCAAGCCGCGCGACACCAAGTTCGTCATCCCCGACAGCGCCTACGCCGGCATCTACCAGGCCGTCATCGACGACTGCAAGGCGAACGGCGCCTACGACCCGCGCACCATGGGCAGCGTCCCGAACGTCGGCTTGATGGCGCAGAAGGCCGAGGAGTACGGCTCGCACGACAAGACCTTCGAGATCCCCGCGGCCGGCACGGTGCGGGTGGTGTCTGCCTCCGGCCGCGTGCTGTTGCAGCGCGAGGCCGAGCAGGGCGACATCTTCCGCATGTCCACGGTGAAGGACGCCGCCGTGAAGGACTGGGTGAAGCTGGCCGTGAACCGCGCCCGCGCCACGCGCACGCCGGCCGTGTTCTGGCTCGACGCCCAGCGGCCGCACGACGCCCAGCTGATCACCAAGGTCGAGGCGTACCTCGCCGAGCACGACACCGCCGGCCTCGAGTTCCACGTGCTCTCGCCGGTGGAAGCGACGCGCTTCACGGTGCAGCGCCTGCGGCAGGGCCTCGACACCATCGCCGTCAGCGGCAACGTGCTGCGCGACTACCTGACCGACCTGTTCCCGATCCTCGAGGTCGGCACCAGCGCCAAGATGCTGTCGATCGTGCCGCTGATGAACGGCGGTGGGCTGTTCGAGACGGGCGCCGGCGGTTCGGCGCCGAAGCACGTGCAGCAGTTCGTGGAGGAGGGCCACCTGCGCTGGGATTCGCTGGGCGAGTTCCTGGCGTTGGCGGCGTCGCTCGAGCACCTGGCGAGCGCCAACGGCAACCGCCGCGCGCAGGTGCTGGCCGACGCGCTCGACCGCGCCAACGCGCGTTACCTCGACCGCGACCGCGCCCCCTCGCGCAAGGTCGGCGAGATCGACAACCGCGGCAGCCACTTCTACCTGGCGATGTACTGGGCAGACGAGCTGGCCGGCCAGAGCGACGACCCCGAGCTGGCCGCGCGCTTCCGCCCGCTGGCCGACGCCCTGGCCGAGAACGAGAACGCCATCGTGGCGGAGTTGCTGGCCGCGCAGGGCGCGCCGGTGGACATCGGCGGGTACTACCGACCCGATCTTGCGAAGGCGTCGCGCGCCATGCGGCCGAGCGCCACGTTCAACCGGTTGCTGGAGGGGTTCGGGGCGTAGGCACCGGCGCCGTGGGCGGCGGAGGCCGCTGCGCCGTCCCGATGGCGGGCGCCGGCGGGCCGTTACGCCGCCTGAACCGCCTGTGCCGCCGGCAACCTTCGCACCTCTTCCAAGGCGCGTACTGCGCCGTCCGCCGCGACGTCGTCGCGGATCGCGCGCCCGAGCCGCGTGGCGCCCTCCCGGAACGCCGGTTCGCGCAGCAGCCGCTGCACGGCGCCGGCGACGTGCTCCGGTGACGCGGACGCCTTGAGCCGCAGGCCGGCGCCGCGCGCCACCACGCGGGCCGCGTTGTCGACCTGGTCGCGCCCCATCGGCATACAGAGGACCGGCAGGTCGTGCGCCAAGGCGCGCATGACGGTTCCGTGGCCGGCGTGCGTCACGACCGCGGCCGCGTGCGGGAACACGGCGCCGTGGGGCACGCTGGGCAGCACCGTCACGTTCTCCGGGACGTTCTCGAAGGCGCCTTCGAGAGCCGGGCCGTGCGTCACCAGTCCACGCACGTCGAGGGTACCGAGCGCGCGGATGATGCGTTCGAGGGTGGCGCGTTGGTTCTGGAAGGTGGTCGAGAGGCTGGCGACCACCAGGGGGCGATCGTCGTCGGCCGGCCAGAGCGCCCGTTCGGCCAGCTGGTCGACCGCGGTCCAGTCCGGGTCGTCGAGCACGGGCCCGACGTAGCGCGCGTTGGCGGGAAGCGGCGTGATGGGGAAGTCGAAGGCGGCGCTCGTCTGGATGAGCCGCATGTCGGCCAGGTGGTACTGGTCGATCAGGTCCCGTGCCGTGCGCAGCGCCGGCAGGCCGAGCGCCTGACGCGCCTCGTTGAACACGCGTAGGTATCCGCCCACCGTCTTCAGGAAGACCGCGGTGAAGAGGCCGTCGCGAACCCGACCGAGGACGTCGGTGCGAGGCAGGAAGCCGGCGCCGGCGGCCGGCTTCCCGGGGCCGGGAAGGTACTCGGGGGTGTGGAACAGCACCACACGGGGCACCCCCGCCGCTTCGGCGGCCACCAGCGCCGCCACCATGAGGTGATCGGCGACCACCGCGTCGGTCGGCTCTGCCACGATGGCGCGGTGCACGTCCTCGGCGACGACGCGCGCGGGTCCGAACGTGACGCGCTCGAAGGTGCGTTTGAGGGCCGCGACGGGAGTCTTCGCTTCGTAGTCGTCGAGGAGGGGCTGGTGGCGATCCTGGCGCGTGAAGTGGCGCGTGAAGGCGAGGAACTCCGCGCCGATCTCGCGCACGGCGCCCTCCAGGCACGGCTCGGTGAGCACCCGCACCCGGTGCCCGCGCGCCACCATGCGCCGGGCCACGCCGAGCACGGCCGGCACGTTGCCGCCACCTTCCCACGTCACGAAGAGGTAGGACCCACCGTTGCTCATGCTTCGCCTCGTTCCCGCGGTCGCGTCAGCCCGTCCACGAGGGTGCGCACCGCCTGCAGCGCCTGGCCGCTCGAGCGGTCGAGGTCGCGGCGTAGGAGCTTCCAGAGGTAGAGATCGGTGGCGGCCACGAACGCGTCCACGCGGGTGGTGTACTCGGGGGCGGCGCGGTCCGGTAGGTACGGCCCGAAGACACGCTCGCACCAGGCGCGGTGCTCGGCGCGGCCGGCGTCGGTGATGGCCTTGGCGGCGGGGTAGCGCTCCTGCAAGTCGAGGGTGCGCAGGACGGCGTCGCCTACCTGCTCGTAGTGGTCGAACAGCACCGCGAGGGCATCGCCGATGTCGCCAACCGGCGCCTGGGCGCGATGCGCCAGGATCTTGGCGGCGTCCGAGCGGATGCAGGCGTCGACCACGCCGTCCTTCGAGCCGAAGCGGCGGAGGACCGTCTGCACCGTCACGCCGGCGCGTTCGGCGATCATCTGCAACGTGATGGCGTCGAGCGCGTGGTCGCGCCACAGGCCGACGGTGGCGTCGAGGATGGCGGCGGCCGTGCGCTCGGCGGCCTCGGCGCGGGCGCGCATTCGGTAGGGGCGCGAGGCGGGCCGCGGCGTCGTTTTCATGTTAGTGAGACTAATACGAAATAGGACGACCGTCAAGGTCGGAGAACACCCGTCGACGAGCAGCGCCTCGCGGGTCTACCGTGGACGTCGAGAGGGGGCATCGTCATGTCGCGTCCTCGCGGGTTGTGGCTGTTGCTCCTAGCCTTGGTGGTCCTCGGTGCCGGCGGCATCTACGGCGGCGTCGCGATGCTGCGCGACCCGTCCGGTGCGGCGTTGGGCATGGACAGCGTGCTCACGTCGTTCCCGGTGCGGAACTACTTCCTGCCCGGCACCTTCCTCCTCGTCGTGATGGGCGCGTTGCCCTTCGCCTTGGCGCACGGGCTGCTTACGCGCCCCGGCTACAAGTGGTCGGCCGGCGTGCGGCGCATCACCGGCCATCACGGGTCGTGGCTGGGGACGTTGGCGCTGATGGCGGTCCTGACGGTGTGGCTGGCGGCGCAGGCCTACTGGATCGGCTTCCGCTGGCCGGTGCAGTGGGCGGTGGCGGGGCTGGGCGCGCTCATCGTGGTGCTGGCGTTGCTGCCGAGCGTGCGAAGGTACCTGCGGGTGAGGTGAAGCACTCCTGGAAGCGGCGATGGGCAGCAGCGACGCGACGGGGGGAACCCGTCGCGTCGCTGCTGCCCAACCGCCTGTCGGCGATCTCGGCCGCTACGGCATCGCCACCTCGTACAGCACCGCCTCTTCCTGCGCCGTCTCGTCCAGCACGTAGACGGTCGAGCCGATGACGGTGATGCCACGCGGCCAGTCGCTGGCGATCCCGCTCAACTCGATGGTCCGCTCGGCGCGCCCATCCGCGCCGACGACCACGATGCTGTCGCCCACCAGGGCGAGCAGGTCGGTGCCGAACAGCGTGATGTCCTGGATCCCCGCGCCATCGAGGATGGTTCTAGAGGTCAGGAGCGCAAGGGTGTCGCGGTCCAGGGTCAGCAGGTGGTTCACGTCCAGGCCGGTGCGGTCGTAGCCGCCGATGACGATGTAGGTGCCGTCGTAGTAGCCGTAGCGCACGCCCATGTTGACGCCGAGGCCGGTGTCGGTCTCGACCGACGTGATCGACGTGTTGGTGGCCAGGTTGAGGTAGTCGAGCGACGTCGAGCCGCCGCAACCGCATTGTCCGTAGAAGAGGTCGTCCGTACGCCCGCCGACGACCCAGCGGTGGGTCCCGCCGGACACGCTGTCGCTGTAGGTGCGGGGGGCGCCGAGCGTGCCGCTGGAGGTGTCGTAGGCGACGATCGGATCGCCGGGGTCGTCGGTGTTGAAGTAGAGGTTGACGCCCACCGCGTTCAGGGTCGTGAACGAGCCAGGACCCTCGGCGATCACCTGGATCTGGGTGGCGCTCGCCACCTCGCACGGGGCCACCGGTGCCGCGCCGGCCACCCGGTCGAGCGTCAGCGAATCGGTGTCGTTGTCGAGCACGATGCGGTTGGCGTTCACCGCGTCGGCGACGTAGAACTCCCCGTCGAGCAGGACCACGTTCCGGCTCAGGGCAGCGTAGACGTGCCGTTCGCAGGTGGTGACGTCGTTGGCGGCGGACTGGCTGAGAAAGGTGGCGCTGCCGCTGGGTGCGGCTCCGAACTCGAGCGTGGTCGTCCCGCCGGAACCGTAGAACGTGCCGGGGCCGGGGGTCACCAGCCAGAGTCCCTCGAGGTCGATGGTGGCGGATGGAGTCGGTGGCGGGGTCGTCTGGCAGCCGGCGAACAGCAGCGGCGTCGCCACGACGAGCAGGAAGCGGAGCAGCGGACGGCGTTCGAACGCGATCACGTGTCCTCCCTCGACTTGCTGGTGCGACCCGATGGTGCGATCCGCACGACCGTAGCCGACCGTGCCGCACGCGTCGGAGGATAGGCGTGGAACACCCTAGCAACGAGGATGTTCGTCACATCACTGGCGACGGGGTTCGTGCCTCCTCGCGATGGCGTTCACCCGAACACCACCGTCCTCCCCACGTTCAGGAACACCCGGTGCTCGGCGTGCCACCGTACCGCCCGCGCCAGCACGCGCCGCTCCACGTCCTGCCCCAGCGCCACCAGCTCGCGAACGTCGTCGGCGTGGTCGACGCGCTCGATGTCCTGCTCGATGATCGGGCCCTCGTCGAGGTCGGCGGTGACGTAGTGCGCGGTGGCGCCGATGAGCTTCACGCCGCGCTCGTGCGCCTGGGCGTAGGGGCGGGCGCCCTTGAAGCTGGGGAGGAACGAGTGGTGGATGTTGACGATGCGTCCTGGAAGGCGGGCGCACAGGTCGTTCGACAGGATCTGCATGTAGCGAGCCAGCACCACCAGCTCGACGTCGTGCTCGGCCACCAGCTCGAGCAGGCGCGCCTCGGCCGCGGGCTTGGTGGTCGGGGTCACGGGCACGTGGTGGAACGGCGCGCCGTAGAAGCTCGCCAGCGGCGCCAAGGCGTCGTGGTTGCCCACCACGCCGACGACCTCGATCGGCAAACGGCCGTTGCGCTGGCGGAACAGCAAGTCGGTCAGGCAATGCGCTTCCTTGGACACCAGCACCAGGGTGCGCATCTTGCGCCCCACGTCGTCGAGCGTCCAGTGCATGCCGAACGTGCCCGCCAGCGTGCGCAGGCTGCTCTCGATGTCGGCGGGGTCGGCGCGGGTCTCTACCTGCACGCGCATGAAGAAGAGGCCCGTGCCGGGGTCGCCGAACTGCTGCGACTCGGTGATGTTGCCGTCGTGACCGGCCAGCAGGCCGGTGACGGCGTGGACGATGCCGGGACGGTCGGGGCAGGAGAGCGCCAGCACGAGGTGGCGAACGGCGTTCACGGTTCCGGCCGAGGTGAGCATGGGAGGCCAGGATACACGTCGGGGACGCGGCTGCGCCATGGCCGTCGTTGTCGTCCCCGAGCGGTTCTCGCGTTGACGCTCGGGTGGACGCGTGATAAGTTTACGAGTGAAAGGAAGTCTTCGGCGTGCGTGCGTTCCGGCCGTGCCCGCCTACGTTTCGCGTCGTGGAAGCCTCCCGAACGGGAGTGCGTCGTGGGGTCGCGTCGCTCGAGTCCGCCGGCGAACCGCGAGGGCGCGGGGGGCGCCCTGCGGAAGGGAGTAGGTCGTGAAGCGTCTCCTCAGAACCGCCAGCGTGCTCTTGGTGGTGCTCGGCCTGGTGGCCGGCGCCGCCTTCGCTCAAGGCGACTACCCGTGGAAGCCCGACCGGCCGGTCACCATCATCGTGCCGTGGGCGGCGGGCGGCTCGACCGACCAGGTCGTGCGCGTGATCGCCTCCGAGCTCGAGAAGGCGCTCGGCTCCAGCGTCGTGGTCGTGAACCAGCCCGGCGCGTCCGGCTCCATCGGCACGGCCAACGCCCTCGCCGCCGCGAAGGACGGCTACACCTGGGCCTCCGGCGCCGTGCGCGACGTCGGTACCTACGCCGTCCTCGACATGCTCGACACCAAGGTGGCCGATTGGCACCTCTACTTCGCCGTCTCCAATGCCGGCGTGGTGGGCGTGAACGTCAACACCCCGTACCAGACCTTCGACGAGCTGCTCGACGCGATGCGCGCCAACCCCAACATCCCGGTCGCCACCGCGGGTCTGTCCTCCGCCGGCCACACCGTGATGGAAGCCATCGCCCAAGCCACCGGCGTGCAGTACCGGCACGTCCCGTACGACGGCGGCAACCCCGCCGTGATCGCCACGGTGGCCGGTGAGGCCGAGGTCGTCACGCAGCTCGCCGTCGAGCAGGCCGAGATGATCCGCGCCGGGCGCATCCGCCCGTTGGCCGCCTACTCCGACAAGCCGCTGGTCCTCGAGGGCTACGGCGAGATCCCGGCGATCACCGACTGGCTGCCCGACATGCAGATCCCGACGAACTACTTCGGCATCTGGGCGCCGGTGGGCGTTCCCGACGAGGTCATCCAGACGATGGACATGATCTGGGCCGACGTGATCGAGAACTCCGAGGCGCTTCGCCGCTACGCCGAAGAACGCGGTGCGCTGTTCGACCCGATGTACGGCGAAGAAGCGCAGCTCACCGCCATCCCGTCGGTGGCGCACCAGGCCTACACGCTGTGGGACGGTGGCAAGGCCCCGGTCGACCCGGCATCGCTGGGCATCGAGCGCCCCTAAGGTTCTCGTGACGCGGGCTCCCTCAGCTACCCGCCAGGGGGCCGAGGGAGCCCCGTACGCGTAGGATCATGGCCGACCGCATAACCGCGATCATCCTCGTCCTGTTCGGCGGGGCAGTGGTGTTCGAGTCGTGGCGCATGCCGCGCTTCGAGAACATCGGCGGCACCATCTACAACGCGCCGGGGCTGGTTCCCGGCTTGCTGGGCGCCATCATCGTGCTGATGGGCGCGCTGATGCTGGGACGCACGTTCCTGGCGCGCTCCGCCCGCCGTGAGCAGACGCTCGGTGGAAGCGTCGCCGCCGCGAGCGCGCCTCCCAGCGCCGCGGCGCCGCCCGTGATGAGCGAGGTTCCGCCCGAAACGATCGCCGAAGGCGCGTCCGCCGGCGGCGATCAGCACGCCGAACCCGCCTCGGCGGGCATGCGGCGCTTCGCTTGGATCCTCGGCCTGAGCCTGGTGTTCGCCGCCGGTCTGGTGGGCCGCGTGCCGTTCTGGCTGGCGGTCTTCCTGTTCGTGTTCGCGTCGATCGTGGTGTTCGAGCGAGGCTCGTACAAGACCTCCCGGCTGGCCGTCCGCGGGTTGGTGGTGGCCGCCGTCATCGCCGGGGCGACCGCCTACGCCGTGCCGTTCGTGTTCGAACGGATCTTCCTGGTGAACCTCCCGTGAGCGCGGGAGCTTGAGGTGGCGATGGAAGGGCTCGGCTATCTCGCGCAAGGCATCCTCGGCTTCCTGACGTTCGGATCCATCTTCAGCATCCTGTGGGCCACGCTGCTGGGCATCGTCGTAGGGATGCTGCCCGGCTTGACGGCCACGCTCGGCGTCGCGCTGCTCACGACGCTGACGTTCGGCATGGCGGCCGACCAAGCGATCCTGGTGCTGGTGTGCATGTACGTCGGCGCCATCTACGGCGGCAGCCGCAGCGCCATCCTGCTGAACATCCCCGGTACCCCCGCCAACGCCGCCACCGCGTTGGACGGCAACGCGTTGGCGCGCGAGGGCAAGGCGGGCAAGGCCATGGGCATCGCCACGGCCGGCTCGGTGCTAGGCAGCCTCATCGGCATGCTCATGCTGGCGACCATCGCGCCGGGCCTGGCCGAGGCGGCGTTGAAGTTCCAGTCGTACGAGTTCTTCTGGCTGGCGATCTTCGGCGTGGTCATCGCCGGGCGCCTGACGGCGCTCGACGACCCGCTCAAGGGTTGGATCGCCGGCTTCCTCGGCCTGCTGGTGGCGATGGTGGGCCAGGAGGCCATCTACTCCTACCCGCGCTTCGCCTACCACAACACCGACCTCGCCGGCGGCTTCGGCCTGCTTCCGGTGCTGGTGGGGATGTTCGGCTTCACCGAGATCCTGATGGTGATGAAGCAGCCGGCCATGGTGGTGGTGAAGGGCGCGGCGGACTCGGTGGTACCGAAGGTGCGCGAGGTGTTCCGCTACTGGAAGACGATCCTCCGCTCCGGTGTGGTGGGCACGTTGATGGGCCTCATCCCGGGCGTGGGGGAAGACATGGGCGCCTGGGTGTCGTACGCGCTGGCGCGCGGCGACAGCAAGGAGCGGGACAAGTTCGGCAAGGGCTCGGTCGAGGGCCTGATGGCCGCCGAGACGGGCAACAACGCCGCCGTTCCCGGCGCGATCATCCCGGTGCTCACGCTGGCGGTGCCGGGCTCGGCGCCGGCCGCCGTGTTGTTGGCCGCCCTCTTCATCCACGGCATCCGGCCGGGGCCGCTCATCATGATCGAGGCGCCGGCGTTCGTGTACGAGGTCGTGGCGATGGTGTTCTTCGCCACGCTGGCCATCCTGATGTACGGCTTGCTCCTCACGAAGCCGCTGCTGACGGTGCTCCGCGTCCCCCCGTCGCGCTTGATGCCGATCATCATGGTGCTCTGCACCGTCGGCTCGTTCGCCATCGCCAGCCGCATCTTCGACATCTGGATCATGCTGGCGTTCGGCATCATCGGCTTCGTCCTGCGCGAGCTGAAGTTCCCGTTGGCGCCGCTCATCCTCGGCGTGGTGTTGGGGCCGATCCTCGACAGCAACCTTCGCCGCGGCCTGCTGTTGTCGGGCGGCTCGCTCGAGCCGTTCTTCACGCGGCCCATCAGCATCGCGCTCTGGGCCACCATCCTGATCACCTTCCTGCTCGGCGTTCCGGCCGTGCAGCAGGGGCTCGCTCGGGTGTTGCGGCGCCGCAAGGCAGCCGCGCCCTCGGGCGAGTGAGGGATGGGTCCCGAAACGGCCGGCCGCCCGTTCGCCATCGCCTTGTGCAACGAGGTGGTGCGCGAGCTGGAGTTCGCGCGGCAGTGCGAGCTGGCGTCGGCGCTCGGCTACGACGGCCTGGAACTGGCGCCGTTCACGTTCACCGACGACCCCCGCAAGCTGCGCGACGCCGACCTTGCGCGCATCCGCCGCGCCATCGACGACGCGGGCATCCGTGTGACGTCGCTGCACTGGCTGCTGATGGCGCCGCAGGGCCTGTCGATCACCGCCGCCGACGCGCGCGTGCGCGCCGCGACGCTCGAGGTGATGGAGGCGCTGGTGGAGGTGTGCGCCGCGTTGGGCGGGGCGGTGTTGGTGCACGGCTCACCGCAGCAGCGCAGGCTCTCGGAGGAGGACCCCGAGGGGGACGCGGCGCGCGGTCGTGAGGCGTTCGCGCGCATCGCCGAGGCCGCCGAACGCGCCGGCGTGACGTACTGCATCGAGCCGCTCTCGCCGCAGGAGACGGCGTTCGTGACGAGCCTGGCGGAAGCCGAGGCGATCGTGCGCGAGGTCGGCAGCCCGGCGTTGCGCACCATGTTCGACGCCCGCGCCGCGCGCCTCGGCGAACACGAGCCGCTGGAGAGCGTGCTGCGGCGCGGCCTGGCGGCCACCACCATCGCGCACGTGCACCTCAACGACCGCAACCGCCGCGGGCCCGGCCAGGGCGACGACCCGTTCGCCGGGCTGGTCGGCGTGCTGCTCGAGCACCCCTTCCGCGGCACGGTGGCCGTCGAACCGTTCGACTACCTGCCCGACGGCCCCACGGCGGCCGCGAGGGCGGCCGGGTACGTGCAGGGGCTGGTCGAGGCCCTCACGAACCGCGGCTTCGCCCCCGGTTCCGAAGGCCGGACCCCGCAAGCTTAGGAGCGAAGATGGAGATCGCATCGGTCGAGCGCCTCGAGGCGCTGTTGGCGGAGCCGTCCGCACGGCTCGTGGAGGACGTGCGGGACCTCGAGGGCCCGCTGCTGCTGCTCGGCGCCGGAGGCAAGATGGGCCCGAGCCTGGCGATGCTCGCGCGGAACGCGCTGGACGCCGCCGGGAACCGGGCGGAGGTGATCGCCGTCTCGCGCTTCTCCGACCAGGCGGCCGAGCGCCGGTTGCAGAGTGCAGGGGTGCGCACGCTGCGCGCCGACCTGCTCGACGAAGCGCAACTGCAGGCGCTCCCGGACGCGCCGAACGTCGTGTACATGGCGGCGATGAAGTTCGGCACCAGCGGGCAAGAGGGCCTGACCTGGGCGATGAACACCTACCTGCCGGGGCGGGTGGCGGAGCGGTACCGGGACGCGCGCATCGTGGCGTTCTCCACCGGCAACGTCTACCCGCTCACGCCCGTCACCTCCGGCGGCCCCACCGAGGACGATCCCCCCGACCCAGTGGGCGAGTACGCCCAGTCGGTGCTGGGGCGCGAGCGCATCTTCCGCTACTTCTCCGAGCGCTACGGCACGCCGGTGGTGATGATCCGGCTGAACTACGCCAACGAGTTGCGCTACGGCGTGCTGGTGGACCTGGCGCTGGCCGTGCGCGACGGCCAGCCGATCGACCTGGCGATGGGCAACGTCACCGTGATCTGGCAAGGGGACGCCAACGAGGTGACGCTGCGCGCGTTCGGCATGACGTCGTCGCCGCCCAGCGTCCTGAACCTGACGGGCCCGGAGACGGCGTCGGTGCGGCGCCTGGCCGAGCGCTTGGGCGCACGCATGGGCAAGACGCCGGTGTTCGTCGGTGAGGAGCAGGGAACGGCGCTGCTGAACGACGCCTCGCGCTGCCACGCCCGCTTCGGCTACCCGCGGGTGGCGCTCAACACGATGATCGACTGGATCGCCGATTGGGTCGCGGCGGGCGGCGAGACGCACGGCAAGCCGACGAAGTTCCAGGTCCGCAGCGGAGAGTTCTGATGGCGCGGGCGTTGACGGCGGCGCAGGCGCGCCTGCTGCAAGACGGCACGGTCATCCCCGCGCACCCGTTGGCGCTCGACGCGTCGCGGCGCCTCGACGAACGCAGGCAGCGCGCCCTGACGCGCTACTACGTGGCGGCGGGCGCGGGCGGCGTGGCGGTGGGGGTGCACACCACGCAGTTCCAGATCCGCGAGGTGGGGTTGCTCGAGCCGGTGCTGCGGCTGGCGGCGGAGACGGTGGAGGAGGCGTTGACCGGCGCGGCCCGCCCGTTCCTGAAGGTGGCCGGCATCGTCGGTCGCACCGACCAGGCGTTGCGCGAGGCCGAGCTGGCCGCGTCGCTGGGCTACGACCTGGGGCTTCTCAGCCTGCGTGGCCTGGGCGAACTGTCGGAAGCCGCCATGGTGCGCCACGCGGAGAAGGTGGCGGACGTGATCCCCATCGTGGGGTTCTACCTCCAGACCGCCGTGGGCGGCCAACCGCTCAGCTACGACTTCTGGCGCGCCTTCGCCGAGGTGCCCGGGGTGCTGGCCATCAAGATCGCGCCGTTCGACCGCTACGCGACGCTCGACGTGGTGCGGGCCGTGTGCGCCTCCTCGCGTGCCGACGCCATCGCGCTCTACACCGGCAACGACGACGACATCGTGGTGGACCTGCTCACGCCCTTCCGCGTGCGGGTGGGTGACCGGGTGGTCGAGAAGCGCATCGTCGGCGGCTTGTTGGGGCAATGGGCGGTGGGCACCCGTGCCGCGGTGGCGCTGCTGGAGGAGATCCGGGCGGCACGCACGCAGGACACCGTGCCGATCGAGTTGCTGACGCGCGCGGCGCGCCTGACCGACGTCAACGCCGCCGTGTTCGACACCGCCAACGACTTCCACGGCGTGATCGCCGGCGTTCACGAGGTGCTACGGCGCCAAGGGTTGCTGGAAGGCACCTGGTGCCTCGACCCGGCGGAGGGCCTCTCGCCCGGGCAGGCCGAGGAGATCGCGCGGGTGAGCGCGGAGCACCCCGACCTGTGCGACGACGCGTTCGTGGCGGCGCATCGGGAGCGGTGGCTCGCCTGAGCGGCGGACCGTGGTGGACCTCGCGCCCCTGACCCCGAAAGACGCCGCGGCCGGCGAGGCGCTGGCCGCGTCCGTCGGGTGGAACCAGGACGCGCAGGACTGGCGCAGGCTGATCGCGTTGCACCCCACCACCGTCGTCGGCGCGTGGTCCGAAGGGCGGCTGGTGGGCACGGCCACGCTGGCGGTGTACGGGGACGCGCTCGCCTGGCTGGGGATGGTGATCGCCCACCCCGAGTTCCGCGGGCGAGGGATCGGCGCGGCGGTGGTGGACGCGGTGCTGGCCACGCCCGAGGCCCAGAAGGTGGCCACCATCGGCCTGGACGCCACCTCGGCGGGCGCGCCGCTGTACCGGCGGCGCGGGTTCTCCACGGCGGGGACGGTAGAGCGGTGGGTGGGGGTACTGTCGACGGGTGAGGGTGAAGCGGAGGCGTCGGACGTGCGCGTGCGCCCCGCCGGGCC